>DASTYP010000176.1:0-8484 GCA_035764845.1 Candidatus Limnocylindria bacterium | reverse complement strand
GGCCAGACCGATGCCGCCGTCCACCGCACCGCATGGCATGGTCGCCACCCCGCATCCCGCGGCGACGCGGGCCGGGGTCGAGGCGCTGCGGGCCGGTGGCACGGCGGTGGACGCCGCGGTCGCCGCGAACGCGATGCTCGCCGTCGTGTACGGCAACGCGTGCGGCCTGGGCGGTGACGCCTTCGCCCTGGTCTGGGACCCCGGCGAGGGCCGCCTCCACGGCTTCAACGGCAGCGGTCGATCCCCCGCCGCGCTGACCATCGACCGCGTCCGCGGCGAGGGGCACGAGGCCATGCCGCAGCGGGGACCGCTGACCATCAACGTGCCCGGAGCCGTCGACGCCTGGGCGCAGCTGCTCGAGCGCTTCGGTCGTCACACGCTGGCCGATGCCCTGGCGCCCGCGGCCCGTGCCGCCGAGGACGGCTACGAGCTGACGCGCATCACCGCCGGCTCGATCGCGGCCTCGCTCCCCCTCTTCGACGACGCCGCCCGGGGCGTCTTCGGCTCCGCCGGCGGCCCCGGCTCCACGCTGCGGCAGCCGCTCCTGGCGGCCACGCTGCAAACCATCGCGGACGGCGGACGGGACGCGTACTACCTCGGGCCGATCGCGGCGGAGATCAGCCGCGCCGTCCAGGCGGCCGGTGGCGTGCTGAGCAGCGAGGACTTCGCCGCGCACCGTGGCGACTGGGTGGAGCCCATCTCCACGACCTACCGGGACCACGAGCTGGCCACCATCCCGCCGAATTCGCAGGGCATCACGGCACTGATCGCGCTGAACGTGCTGGCCGGCCTCGACTGGCCCATGGGAGCGCCGCTGAGCGCGGACCGGATCCACGCCCACGTCGAGGCGATCAAGGTCGCGTGGTCGGAGCGCGACCGATGCGTCACCGATCCCGACCGCGACCGCTGCCATCCGGGCGACCTGCTGACGGAGGACCACGCGCGCTGGCTGCGGTCGAGGCTGGACGTCGAGCGCGCGCATCGGTTCATGCCGGCGAATCCACCGGGTGGCGGCACGGTCTACCTCTGCGCCGCCGATGCCGATGGGATGCTGGTGAGCCTGATCGAGTCGAACTACATGGGCTTCGGCTCGATGGTGATGGGCGGTTCCACCGGGATCATGCTCCAGAACCGGGGCGCCTACTTCTCGCTGGACCCCGACCACCCCAACGCGCTGGCGCCGTCCAGCCGGACGCTCCATACGCTGATGCCGGGCATGCTGCTGCGCGACGGCCGGGCCGAGGTGGCCCTGGGGGCCATGGGCGGGGACGGGCAGCCGCAGACCATGGTCCAGGTCGTCACCGGCCTCCTGGACGACCGCCTGGACACGCAGGCGGTCGTCAGCCGGCCCCGCTGGGTCGTCCAGACCGATGCGCCCGGCGAGCCGTTGCGGCGTCTCTCGATCGAGTCCGACGGCGTGGATGACGCCACGGTCGCCGAGCTGCGGCGCCGCGGGCACGACGTCGAGCTGGTGGAGCCCCAAACGCCGCTGATGGGCTGGGCACAGATGATCCGCCGAACCGCCGACGGCTCGTACGAGGGCGGCGCCGATCCCCGCGCCGACTCCCTCGCCGCGGGACTCTGACGGCGCGCTAGCTGAGGTCCCGGTCCTCCAGCTCCCACGCGTGGTCGAGCACGTGGTACGTCGCGTGGCGGACCAGGTACTGCAGCGTCCACGTGCGTCCGACCTTCCGATCGGCGGCGTTGTAGTCGCGGATCCCGGCCAGGAACTGGTCGCGGTGCCTGCGCAGGCCGTCGGGGGTGAGCATCACCCCGGGCGGCGTGGCGACACCGACCTTCTTCGAGAACTGCACGCGCTCGTTGCCGAAGACGTGCGCGATGATCTCGTCGCGGCTCCGGCCTCCGCCGCGCGGACCGCGGCGCAGCTCCGGCGAGACGCGCGCAGCGACCTCGTCGAAGAAGCGCCACGCGCCGGCCAGCAGCGCGAGGCGACGCTCGAGTACCTCGGGTTCCATCGGTCCGCGCTCGAAGGACGATGGAAGCCACGAGATGCCCCAGAAGTCGGTCGAGGTGTTTCCCTGGTGGTCCTCGACGATCTCGAGCGGGGCACCGTCGAGCTCGCCGTCCAGACCGGCGTGGCGCGCCACCGGTCGGTAGCGCTCGCGATAGGCCTCGAGGGTCTCGAGCGCCTCGTCAGGGGACTTCGCGCCGCGGCTCCATCCGGGCCAATCGATGGCGAAGGCGACCGCGCGCTTTCCCTTGGGCCCGCGTTCGACGACGGTCCGGATCGGCGTGGTCACGGGGCCTTGTCCTCCATCTCCCAGGCGTGGTCGAGCGCGTGATAGGCGGTGTGCCGCAGCAGCAGGGCGATGGTCCAGTTTCGGCCGCGGGCGAGCCTGCCCTGGGCGTTGTGCTCGCGCATGGCGGCCACGAAGGCCGCGCGATGCCACGGGACCAGTTCCGGAGAGAGCACCTCCTCCGGGGTGGGGAGGACGCCCACGCGTTTGGCGAGGTCGTGCCGCTCGTTGTTGATGACATGGCGGACGATCTGGTCTCGAGTCCGTCCACCGCCACGCGGTCCCCTGGCGAGCTCGTTGGGGACGCGTGCCGCGACGCTGTCGAAGTAGCGCCACGCGGCGTCGAGCAGGCGCAGGCGCCGATCGAGCTCTTCGTCGCGCATCGGCTCCTGCTCGAAGGACGACGGCGCGAAGGAGATACCCCAGAAGTCGGTGGAGCCGACGCCGACGTGGTCCTCCACGATCTGCAGTGGACCGGCGCCATCGAACTCGGCCTCGAGCCCGGCGAGCACAGCGACCGGCCGGTACCGGTCGCGGTACGTCTCGAGCAGCTCCAGCGCCGCGGCCGGATCCTTCGCGCCACGACTCCACCCCGGCCAGTCCAGGGCAACGGCGGCGACCTTCCTGTCGCGCGGCCCATGCTGCACCACGACGCGAACGGGCATGCGCCGATGGTACGGGATCGATGCTGACATCCCTTGGCATGAATCTCGGCGTCACCGATCGCGACATTCGGCCGATGAGTTTCGGCGGGCGAATGGGTCTAGAATGGCGAGCCCCATGACGACTCCCGACTCGCTCGTCCATGCCCGCGGCCTGACGAAGCGCTACGCGAACGGCTTCACCGCCGTCGATGGCGTGGACTTCGACGTGCGACCCGGCAAGGCCTTCGGCTTCCTCGGCCCCAACGGCGCCGGCAAGACGAGCACCATGAAGATGATCGCCTGCGCCTCGCCGGTCACGGAGGGGACGCTGAGCGTGATCGGCATGGATCCGCGCCGCCAGGCTCGCGAGATCAAGGCGCGACTGGGCGTCGTGCCGCAGATCGACAACCTCGACACCGAGCTGACGGTCCGCGAGAACCTCCTGATGTACGCGCGCTACTTCGACATCCCGGGCGACGTCGCGAAGAGCCGCGCGTCGGAGCTGCTGGAGTTCGTCCAGCTCGACGAGCGATCGAACGACCAGGTCGAGCCCCTGTCGGGCGGGATGAAGCGTCGCCTCACCATCGCCCGCGCCCTGATCAACGAGCCGGACCTGGTCATCCTGGACGAGCCGACCACCGGCCTCGACCCGCAGGCGCGCCACCTCCTCTGGGAGCGGCTCTACCAGCTGAAGCGCCGCGGGGCGACCCTGATCATCACCACCCACTACATGGACGAGGCGGAGCAGCTGTGCGACCACCTCGTGGTGATGGACAAGGCGAAGATCGTGGCCGAGGGGTCGCCGCGCCAGCTCATCGACCAGCACTCCACCAAGGAGGTGCTCGAGCTGCGCCTGACCGATAGCGTCCGCGGCAGCCTCAACGGCCAGTTGGACGGCCTCGCCGACCGCATCGAGGAGCTGCCGGACCGGCTGCTGCTCTACACCCCGAACGGCGAGCGGACCCTCGAGCAGGTCCACGAGCGGAACATCCCGGTCGAGTCGGCGCTCGTCCGCCGCTCCAGCCTGGAGGATGTCTTTCTGCGCCTCACCGGCCGCTCGCTGGTCGAGTAGCGGACGTGACCGTCGCCGCGGGATCCGGTCGCGTCTGGCAGCGCAACTGGCTCGTCTACAAGCGCCTCTGGCATCGGAGCCTCTTCTTCGGCTTCCTGCAGCCGTTCCTGTTCCTGACGGCCATGGGCATCGGGATCGGGACGCTCATCGGCGGCCAGTCGGCGAGCGCCTTCGGGGGGGTCGACTACATCGACTGGCTCGGGCCGGGGCTCATGGCCGCCATGGCCATGCAGACGGGGACGTTCGAGTCGACCTACCCGATCATGAACAAGATCATGTGGGGCCGGAACTACGAGGCCATGCTCTCGACGCCCCTCACCGTGCGCGGAATCATCGGCGGCGAGTTCGGCTGGATCGCGTTCCGTGTGGGGACGCTGGCGACGATCTTCCTGGTGGTGCTGGCCGTCTTCGGCATCCCGCGCACGCCCATGGCTGTGCTGGCCATCCCGGTCGCCGTGCTCGTCGGCCTTGCCTTCAGCGCCTGCCTCATCGCCTTCACGGCGACGCAGAAGAACGACGTCGGATTCAGTGCCATCTTCCGGTTCGTCATCAACCCGCTGTTCCTGTTCAGCGGCACCTTCTTCCCGCTCACCCAGCTGCCGGAGCCGATTCGCGCCGTCGCCTGGGCGACGCCGCTCTTCCACGGCGTCGAGCTGATCCGGGGCTCCATCCTGGACCAGCTGGATCCGCTGACCGCGCCGATCCACCTGGCGTACCTGCTGGCGATGTTCGGCATCGGCGCCTTCCTCGCCGAGCGCAACCTGATCAAGCGGATGGCGAGCTGAGCCGATGACGGCCATCGCCGCGGAGCCTCGGCGCTCCGCCCCGAGCATCTGGGCCACCGCCTGGGACCGCATCTGGCGCGGCCGCCGGCTGGTGGAGCGCAACATCCTGGTCTACCGCCACCAGTGGATCATCATCGTCTCGGGCGTCTTCGAGCCGATCTTCTACCTGCTGGGCATCGGGCTCGGCATCGGCGGGCTGGTGCAGACCGTGCCGCCCGAGCTCGTCGGTGGCCGTGAGGTGTCGTACGTCGCCTTCGTGGCGCCCGCCCTGGTGGCCACGGCCGCCATGAACGGCGCCGTCTTCGAGACGATCTTCAACATCTTCTTCAAGCTGAACTACGCCAAGACGTACGACGGCGTGCTGGCCACGCCGATGGGCATCACGGAGATCGCCATCGGCGAGATGATGTGGGCCCTCATGCGCGCCGCCCTGTACGCGGTGGCCATGTTCGTGATCATGCTGGTCACCGGCCTGATCCTCTCGCCCTGGGGCCTGCTGGTCATCCCGGCCGCGCTGCTGGTGGCGGCCGCCTTCGCCGCCGCGGGCCTGGCCGGCACGTCGTACCTGCGGACGGTGAACGACTTCGACGTGCCGATGGGCCTCATCGTCCAGCCGATGTTCCTGTTCAGCGGCACCTTCTTCCCGATCACGATCTACCCGTGGTTCATCCAGGTGTTCATGCAGGCCACGCCGCTGTACCACTCGATCTCGCTCATCCGCGGGCTGTCGCTCGGGATGGTGGGATGGCAGCAGGTGTGGGACCTGGCCTACCTGCTGGCGTTCTTCGCGGTGGGCATGTGGATCGCCATCCGGCAGATGGAGCGCAAGCTCATCAAGTGAGCTGACCGCTCACACCACCCGGCGCCACGGCTCGCGCGCCGCCTCGTCGCCCCTGCGGTACGCGTCGGCCAGCACGGTGATCGGGTGCACCGTGTCGACGCCGCTGGACTGCTCGATCTGCCAGCGGCACGTCTCCGAGTCGCACACCGCCCGCCGCGAGCCGTCAGCAACGGCCGCTCGGACCTTGGCGAACAGCGGCGCGCCGACGTCCTGCGCGATCTGCCACTTCTCGACCTTCAGGCCGTAGGTCCCGGCGGCGCCGCAGCAGTCGTGGTCCGAATCGGTGGCACGGAAGCCGGGGATCAGGCTGAACAGGTCCATGGCCGGGGTGCCGATGCCGTGCGACTTCAGCTGGCAGGGCGGGTGGTAGGGCACCGCCTCGTGCATCGGTCCGAACGAGGTGTCGAGCTCGCCGCGGTCGTGCAGGTCGACCAGCAGCTCGCAGATGTCCCAGGTGGCGCGCGCCACGGCGTGCGCATCGGCGTCGTCCAGGTCGAGCATCTCGTGGTACTCGGCCTTCATGGCGTAGGTGCACGAGGTCGAGGTTCCCACGATCCGCACGCCGGCCCGCGCCAGCTCGGCGAAGGACTCCACGTTGCGTCGCGCCTTGCGTCGCGCGTGGTCGTACAGGCCGTTGCTGATGAACGGCAGGCCGCAGCAGCCCTGGTCGGGCGAGATGACCGTGAATCCGTTGCGCTCCAGGACCTCGACGGCCTGGCGGCCCAGGTCGGGCTCGAAGCCGTTGACTGCGCAGCCGTGGAAGTAGATCACCGTGCGATGCGGGTCCGCGCCGGGCGGCAGGTCCAGCGGACGCCGCTCCCTCTTCCACCAGGATCGGAAGGTCCGCCGCGCGAAGGGACTGAGCGGGCCGCGGCGATGCACGCCAACCAGCTTCTCGCCGATCCAGCGCAGCAGCCGGTTTCGGAGCCCGAAGTTGGCGAGCGGCGCGACCGGCACGCCGAGCCGGATCAGGAGGTCGGTGTCGCTGATCAGCCGATTGCGCAGGCCGCTCCCCCGCCGCACGACCATGGCGGCGCGTGCGCGCGAGTTCGTCTCCGCGATCCGCACCCCGGTCGGGCAGGATCGGGTGCAGTACCCACAGCCGGAGCACCAGTCGACCGTCACGTCGGGTGACGCCTCCATCACCGTGGGACCGCGGAAACGCTGCGCCTGCGGCCCGACGTACTTGGGCCCCGGGAACGCATCGGTCACGCGCGACACCGGGCAGACCGTCGTGCACACCGTGCACTTGATGCACTGGTCGGTGCTGAAGGGGGCGAAGTCGCGGGTCGCCGCGTCGTGGAAGGTCATGCCGCCGCCCGCGCGGTTCCGCCGAGCTCGGCCGCCACCCGGTACGCGGATGCCAGGGCCACGCCGTCGCCGCAGCGCTCGGAGAGGTAGTGCATCCCGGCCAGCGCCGAACCGATCACACGGACATTCTCGAGCTCGGGCGGTCGAAGCGCGTCGTCCGTCTCGATGCCCGCCGCCTCGAGCGGGTGGGGCTGCAACGGGTCGTCGCTGAACCACGCCCGGTGCGGTGGCGCCGTTACGTGCAGCCCGAAGATGCGCTCCTCGACCGTGCCGTCGCGACGGCCGCGGAAGCCGGTACCGGCCAGGCCGCCAGTGGCGAGCACGAACGCATCCCCCAGCAGACGCAGCGTGCGGGCCCCCGCGTGCGTGTGAATCGCGTGCACGCGCTGCTCGTCGCGCTCGACCTGAACAACCTCGAAGCCCAGGTGGATCCGGCCGCCCGCGCCGATGATCCGGCGCCGCAGCGCCTCGAACAGGCGCATGCCCGGCACCGATGGCGGCAGGCTCGGGACCTCGAAGCACGGATGCCCGAGCGCCGCCTCCGCATCGGCGTGGACCTCGCGGTGCCGCTCGAGCCCGAGGGCCGCCGGCAGGCCGATGCGCCAGCTGCCCGCCGGCACGGCCTGCGCGATGGCGCCGAGCGTCCGCTCGCGCCACACCGGGTCGTCGAAGAGGCGCGCGAGGACCGTGGCGTTGAGGTTGTGCAGCCGATCCAGCCACGGCAGGTCGACCGTGATGCCCCGGACCTCGCGCGGGGCGCCGTCGGGCCACAAGGCGCTGGCCAGGTTGCGGGCGGCCCACGGTGCCCAGGCGTCGCGGTAGTGCTCGATGCCGACGAGCAGCAGCCCGTCGCCGTTCCACGGCGCCAGCGCCGGCGCCTGGGCCGCGGGCACGATGGCGGCCGGCCGCAGCGTGCCGATGGCGGTCGGCATGGGACGGAGCGACGCGTCGAGGTCGCCCGCGTGGGGCAGGCCCTCGGCGTCGGTCCGCCGCAGGTGTGCCGCGACGGCCGGCCCGACGTCGGACGCGAGCTTCGCGTACGGATGGAGGGTGTTCGAGCGCAGTGCCTCCACGCCGGCGCGCGGGGTCGCGGCCCCCGGGATGCCGGCCACGTCCAGGCCGCCATGGGTCCAGTGTGTCGTCGCCATGCCCTTCGCCGCGAGCAGGACGCGTGCCCCGCGTTCCGCCAGCTCGGCCGCGCACGACAGGCCCGCAAGGCCAGCCCCGATGACGACCACGTCAGCCCGCGGCATCCACCCGGTCCTCGGCGAGCGGGGAGCTGGTGTCCGGGAGCTCGTCCACCGCCAGCAGCCCGCGGAAGATCCCGGCCGAGAGCCACAGCTCGGTGAGCTGCTCGCCCCACGCGATCGGCCGCGGTCCCCGGAAGCGCTCCTGGAGGAATCCTCGCATGGCCGCGTTGGGCGCTGGGGCCTGCGGCGCCAGGCGACCGGCCGCCGCCCGTTCGTCGAGCACGGCCGCGGCGCGCGGGGTGCAGAAGGCGCCCTGGCACGGGCCCATGCCCAGCCGCGTCGTGCGCCGCACGTCGTCCAGCGACGAGTCGCCGCGCTGGTCG
>DASTYP010000175.1:0-16601 GCA_035764845.1 Candidatus Limnocylindria bacterium | reverse complement strand
TGCTGATGGCGCCGGTGGCGCCGCACATCGCCGAGGAGCTGTGGTCGCGCCGGGGCAAGCCGTACTCGATCCACCAGCAGCCCTGGCCGGTGGCCGATCCGGAGGTGGCGGCGGCGGACACCATCGAGCTGCCGGTCCAGGTCGACGGCAAGCTGCGGGACCGCCTGGTGGTCACGCCCGACACGCCGGCCGAGGAGATCGAGCGCATGGTCCTCGCCTCGGAGCACGTCCAGCGCTACCTGGCGGGCCGGCCGCCGCGCCGCGTGATCCAGATCCCCGGCAAGCTCGTCAACGTCGTGACGCCGCGCGACTGAATCGGTCGCCCTCGGCAGTAAGCCCCCGGTAACGAGCCGATAAGGCCGCGCGGCGTAGGCTGCGCACCCTGCTTCCGAGGCCCGGCGTCGAGTGCCCGGGCGCCGGGCTTCGGACGCAGGCTCGTCTCGTTCCCACTCACCCGGATCGCCTCCCCGCTCCGGAGGTCGTCCGATCGTGCCCCGTTCCGACCGACTCCTCATTGCGGCCATCGGCTCCGCGCTGCTGCTGGCCGTCGCCGCCGGCTGGATGCTGCTGGCACCCACGTCGGCCGGGTTGGCAGCGCCGAGCACGGACCCGGACACGGCCTTCGTCGTGGGGTCCTCGGCCCCGACGCCGCTCCCCAGCGCCACCGGCGCGGCGGGCGGGCCCGGGGAGGGCGAGATCGTCGTCGACGTGCAGGGCGCGGTGGCCGAGCCGGGGATCCGCCGGCTGCCGGGCGGTGCGCGCGTCGCGGACGCCATCGCCGCCGCCGGGGGATATGCCACGGACGCCGACCTCGAGGCGGCGTCGGTCGCCATCAACCTCGCCCAGCCGCTGGTCGACGGGCAACAGCTGCGGGTGCCGCGCATCGGTGAGGGCGTGGCGGCAGGTTCTGGAGGACCCGCGGACGGGCCGGCCGCGTCGGGCCAGACGGGCGAACCCGGCGGTGGAGGCCTGGTCGACCTGAACACCGCGACGCCCGAGGAGCTGGAGGCGCTGCCGGGCATCGGTCCGGTGACCGTGCAGAAGCTGGTGGCGGCGCGACAGGAACGGCCGTTCGCGTCACTGCAGGACGCCGTCGACCGCGGCATCCTCAATCGCGGACAGCTCGAACAGATCCAGGGGTTGGCCACCGCGGGCTGAGCGGTGGAGTCGCACGCCGGGCGCTGGTTCCTCCCCGCCCTGCTGGCTGGCCTCTGCGGCGGCATCCTCGCCGCGGATGCGGGGGTGACCGTCACGGTCCTGGCGGCGCCGATCGGCGTCCTGCTCGCCATCCCCGGGCGCCGGTGGCTGGTGCCGTTGACCGTCGCGGCCGCTCTCGCGGGCCTGGGGATCGGGACGGTTCGGGCACTCCCCGCTCCCCCCGTGCCGGGGTCCGGCGTCGCTCGCGCGGCTGCACTGGCCGATGGGGCCGAACGAACCTTCGTCGGGACCGTCAGCGACGACCCGCGTCCACGCGAGGATCGGCTCCAGCTCGTCGTCGGCGGCGTGGCCACCACCATCGACGGCAGCACCGCCACGCGCCTGGCGGACCGGCTGCTCGTCTGGGTGCCGCGCGGCGTCGACCTATCGAACGGCGATCGCATCCGCTTCAGCGCGGAGCTGACCCTGCCGCGGGACTTCGACGGCTTCGCGTACCGGGAATACCTCGAGCGCCAGGGCATCGGCGCCATCGCCCGCCCGTTCGCCGTCGAGGTGATCGGCCGCGAGGGCGGCGTGGGACCGGCGGTCGGTGCCTTGCGCGGCATGCTGCTGGAAGGGTTGAACCGCCTGGTGCCGGAGCCGGAGGCGGCATTGGGGGCCGGCATCCTGCTCGGCGTCCGCGGCTCCATCGATCCTGACCTCAACGACGCCTTCGCGCGGGCCGGCCTCACCCACGTCGTGGCGATCAGTGGCTGGAACATCGCGATCGTGACCGCCATCGTCATGGGGCTGCTCCGCCCTCTCGAGCGTCGGCCGGGCGGTCGATGGACGGTCACCGGCATCGCCGTGGCGCTGGTCGCCGGCTACGTGCTGTTGACCGGAGCCAGCCCATCGGTCGTTCGGGCCGCGCTCATGGCCGGCTGCCTCCTCGCCGCGAAGCTCGGCGGGTCGCGGACCCACGCGGCATCGGCGCTGGGGCTGGCGGCGATGCTCATGCTGCTGGCGGCGCCATCGGTGCTGTGGGATGTCGGGTTCCAGCTGTCGCTCCTGGCGACCGCCGGCCTCGTGTGGTTCGGCGCGGCGGTGGAGTCGCGCGTGCGCTGGCTGCCGCCACTGGTCCGGGAGCCGATCGCGCTGACGCTGGCCGCGCAGCTGACGACCCTGCCGATCATCCTCGTGAACTTCGAGCGCCTCTCGCTGGTCGCGCCGATCGCGAACGTGCTGGTCGTTCCGTTCGTGCCGCTGGCCATGGCCACCAGCGCCGCCGCCGCACTCGCGGGCACGCTCGTCGGCGTCATCCCGATCGCACCCGTCGCGGAGGCCGTCGGCTGGCTCGGAGGAGCGGCCGCGTGGGCGTGCCTGCGCATCATCATCGCGCTCGGGTCGGCCGTCGCATCGGTTCCGAACGCGGCCGTCGACGTCCGAGTTCCCGGAGCCGTCGCCATGGCGTGGCTCCCCCTCCTCGGCCTCGCCGCATGGGCGCTGGGGGGCGCGGCCCGCGCCCCGGCCACCGAGTCGTCGCCACGGCGTGATGCCATGCCCGGCGGTGTGCGACGCCTGGCGCGACCGGCTCCGCTGCTGACGTGCGCGATGGGCGTCCTCCTCGGGATCACGCTGCTCACGGGCCCGGATGGCCGGCTGCATGTGACCGTCCTGGACATCGGGCAGGGCGACGCCATCCTCGTGGAGGCGCCGAGCGGGGCCAGGATGCTGGTCGACGGCGGGCCCGATCCCGAGCGGACTCTGCGCCGGCTGGGCGCGGAGCTGCCCTTCCATGCGCGTCGGATCGACGTGCTCGTGGTCAGCCACCCCCACCAGGACCACGTTGCCGGGCTCGTCGACGTGCTCGACCGATTCGACGTCGGCCTCGTGCTGCACGCCGGCATCCCGTTCGAGAACCCGGCGTACGACCGCCTGCTCGCCGATGCCGCCCGCTCGACCGTGCCGGTCCGCGTCGCCCGGGCTGGCGATCGTCTGGCGCTCGACGCTCAGACCTCGGTCGAGGTGCTGTACCCCTCGGCCGACGAGGCAGCCGCACCCCTCCCGGAGGAGGACATCAACAACGGCTCGATCGTGCTGCTCGTTCGCTACGGCGGCTTCGCCGCACTGCTGACGGGTGACGCCGAAGCACCCGTCGAAGAGCGGCTGCTGGCTGCGGGCCGGGTCGGCCCGGTCGACGTGCTGAAGGTCGGCCACCACGGCTCCACGTCCTCGACCACCGCGTCGTTCCTCGACGCGACCGCCCCCGCGGTCGCCGTGATCTCCGTGGGAGCCGACAACGACTACGGGCACCCGGCGCCGGAGACGCTCGAGACCCTCACCACGCGGCCGGGGCTCCTGATCCTGCGCACCGACCTGGACGGTGACGTCGAGGTCGAGACGGACGGACGCGTCCTGCGCGTCGGCACGGACCACGGCTGGTCAGAGACCCGACCGGTCCACGCGGACGGCGTTACGGGTAGCATCGGTCCATGGCCGTTCCCGATCGCGCGACTGCCGACCGACTGCTCCACGAGGCCGGGCTGCCCGACGGGATCGTCGTTCACAGCGAGGGCGTCGCGCGCGTCGCCGTGGCAGGGGCGCAGATGGTCGCGGCGGCCGGGATCCCGGTCGACGTCGCGCTGGTCGAGGCGGCGGCGCTGCTGCACGACACCGACAAGCTCGACGTCCGCGAAGACGGTGGCGAGCACGGGATCGTTGGCGCGCGACGGCTCGAGGCGCTCGGCTACCCCGAGCTCGCCATGCCGGTCGCCTCCCATCCGATCACCGCGCTCCTCGACCAGGACCGCTTTCCCATCGGCTGGCCGTCCGTGCTGGTGGCGATCGCCGACCGGCACGTGGCGCAGGAGTTCCTCACGGTCGACGAGCGCCTGGACGACATGAAGCGGAGACACCCGAAGTATGCCGAGAGCATCGATGCGGCCCGCCACTGGGCGCACGTGCTGGAGGCGCAGCTGGCGGAGGCCGTCGAGCTGAGCGTGGACGAGGTGGTGGGTGCGCTGCGCGACGCGTGGGAACGCGGGCGGTGACGGCGTCGCTGCTGCTCCTGCACGGAGACGACGGCTTCGCCATCGACGTCGCGCTGCGCGACTTCGCGCGCCAGATCGGGGCGGACGACCGCGCGGAGATCGTGCCGGAGCGGTCGCCGGACGAGGCGGCCATCGATCGTGCGCGGCTGGAGGCGGGCTCGGTCGGGATGTTCGGCGCGCACCTGGCCGTCCTGCGCCGGCCGCTCTACGCCGCCGGCCGCTCGACGTCCGCCGCTGACCGCCTGGTGGCGCTGGTGACCGAGCTCCCCGACGGCTCGGCCCTGGCCCTTGCCGAGGAGCGGCCGTCGCGCGACCTGGCCAAGCCGCCGGCGCTGCTGAAGCGCCTCGCGGACGCGGTGCGCGAACGGGGCGGAAGGATCGAGCAGCACGACGCCCCGCGGCGCGGCGAGCTGCGTGGCTGGATCGTGTCGCACGCGGCGCGCCTGGGTGTCCCGATCGAGGTCCGAGCCGCGCACGTGCTGGCCGAGCGCATCGGCGGTGCGGTGTGGGAAACGGACATCGAACGCGGCGAGATGACCAGGGTCGCCGACTCCGAGCTCCGCAAGCTCGCGACCTACGCCGGCGACCGGCCGATCAGCCCCGACGACGTCGAGGCGCTGACGGCCGACACGCGCCCGGCATCGGTCTTCGCCATCACCAACGCCGTGGACCGCCGCGAGCCGGCGGCGGCAGCGGAGGCCCTGCGACGGGCGCTGGCCGAGGGCCAGCCCGGTCTGCGAATCCTCGCGTCGCTGGCGGGACGCGTCAGCGACTTCATCGTGGCGCGCGACCTGGTGGCGGCCCGCACCCCACCCACGGAGATCGCCCGGCGCCTGGCGAGGGGAAACGCCCGGATGGCCGAGCGCCTGGTCGACGCCGCGAAGCGGTATCCCGGCGACGAACTCGACCGCATGCTGATCGGCCTGTGGGAGGCGGACGTGGCGATCAAGTCGAACGTCATGGACGAGGAGCCGGCGCTGGTGGCGTGGATCGGCGAGCACCTGCTCGCGACGGCGCGGCGATAGGCTCGACCGGCGAACGGGAGGGAGTCAGGCGGCTCCGGCCTGGCCCGCCATGAGCACCCGGTCGGACTCGATGGCGAAGGTGCAGCGCGCCCCGCCGAGGCCCAGGATGCCGATCAGCTGCTGATCGACGTACAGCTGGCGGCACGGCACGCACAGCGCGCCGGGAATGGCGAAGAAGAGTCGCTCATCGGCCTCCGCATCGCGGAAGACGGTGTCGAAGACGCTCGCCAGGAGGGCGCCGCTGCAGAAGCGGCACGTCTCGATCGGCGGCGAGCGACGTGGGCGGTCGGTCATGCGGCGAGCATGCGAACCCCACCGCACCCCCTCAATGGGACCGATGGGCCAGCCCGGGAGGACCCCCCTAGTACTTCGGACGGGCAGGGTCAGACGACGCGCACGACCTGGGCGGCCTTGCCCCACAGCCGCTCGAGCCCGTAGAACTCGCGCTCCTCGGGGGCGAAGACGTGCACGATCACCGACCCGAAGTCGATCAGCACCCAGCGCGACGAGCTCAACCCCTCCACGCCGATGGGCCGGATCCCCTCCTCACGCAGCTCCTCGACGATGGCGCCGGCGAGCGCCTGCACCTGCCGATCGCTGCGGCCCGAGCAGATGACGAAGAAGTCGGCCATGGTCGTCAGCTCGGCGGTCCGCAGCATGACGATGTCGTTGCCCTTCTTGTCGGACGCGATCTCCACGATCCGATGCGCCAGCTGCGCGCTCTCGGACGGAATCTCCACGTGGTCGGCGTCGGTCAGGATGCGGTCCCCTTGTGCGTGCGGTACAGCCGGCGGTCGACGATCACCTCTTCGACGCCGCGCGGCACAAGGTACCGGATGGCCCTCCTGGCTGCCACCCGCTCGCGGATCTCGGAGCTGCTCACGTCCAGCGACGGACCCTCGAGGAGGTGAATCCGCTCCGCCAGCTCGCCGAAGCGCTGCCTCAGCGCGGAGCGGTCGGGCATCGGGTTGCCGGGGCGGGGCCCCACGATCCACTCGATCCGCGCCAGCAGCGCATCCGGCTGCCGCCAGGTGTCGATGGCGTTGAGCGAATCGGCCGCCATCACGAGGTAGAGGGTCACGCCCTCCCCGTACAGCTGCTCGAGCTCGGCGACCGTGTCGATGGTGTACGAGAGCCCGGGTCGCTCCATCTCGATGCCCGAGATCCCGAACAGCGGGTCGCCGGCGATCGCGAGGCGCGTCATCAGCAGCCGATCCGACGCGCGGCTGATCGGCCTGTCGCGCTTGTGCGGCGGCTGCGCCGCCGGCATGAACAGCACGCGGTCGAGATCGAGGCTGTCCGCGGCGAGGGTCGCGAGCCACAGGTGCCCGACGTGCGGCGGATCGAAGGTGCCGCCCAGGATGCCGATCCGATGTGGACCATCCTCCACCGCGCCGGGAGCGAGCTCCGTCTCCAGGTCGGTGACCAGGCTCCCCTCCGCCGCCCCGTGCCCGACCCGCTCGGTGCTCACTCCTCGTCGCCCCACTCCAGCTCGGTCGCGCCGATGCGGACCGTGTCGCCAGGTCCCGCCCCCGCCCGCCGCAGCGCCATGTCGATCCCGGCACGCTCGAGCATGCGCCAGAAGCGATCCCGGGACTCGTCGTTCTCGAAGTCGGTCCGCGCGGCGGCGCGCTCGATCCGGCGGCCTCGAACCCGGAAGCCATCAGCCTCGGCGACGACCTCCCAGCCCTCCGCCAGCGGATCGAACCGATGCACCCGCACCGCCTCGTCGGTGGCCGGCCGCTCCAGCGCGAGCTCCTCCGCCTCGTCGAGGGCGGTGGCGAGGCGCGCGCGAAGCCGCTCCAGGCCGGTGCCGTCGTGCGCGCTCACGCCGATGGGCTCCATCGAGCCGCCGGCGGCCAGCTGCCGCCGCAGGTCCGGCCACCGCTCGCGCACCTCGGGCAGGTCGAGCTTGGTGACGACGATGGGCATCGGGCGATCCAGCAGCGAGGCGTCGTGGTGGCGGAGCTCGTCCTCGACGGCGCGCCACTCCTCGATCGGCTCGCGAGCGGCCCCGTCGACCACCCCGACCAGGACGCGGGTGCGCTCCACGTGGCGCAGGAAATGGTGCCCGAGGCCCCGCCCCTCGTGCGCGCCCTCGATCAGACCCGGGACGTCGGCGATGACCGCGGTCCGTTCCTCGTCGAGCCAGATCACGCCGAGGTTCGGCGTCACGGTGGTGAACGGGTAGTCGCCGACCTGGGGGCGTGCCTCGGTGAGCGCGGCGAGCAACGTCGACTTGCCCGCGTTCGGCGCGCCGACGAGCCCGATGTCCGCGATCAGCTTCAGCTCCAGCTCGATCCAGCGCTCCTCCCCGGGCAGGCCCTTCTCGGCATGGCGCGGGGCACGGTGCGTGGCCGATGCGAAGTGGACGTTGCCGCGACCGCCGCGCCCACCACGGGCCACCACCAGGCGGGCATCGCCCTGCATTAGCTCCCCGACGAACGCGCCATCGGGATGGGTGCGCACGACCGTGCCGGGCGGGACGCGGATGACGGTATCCGTGCCGTTGCGGCCGTGGGCCTTGCGGCCCATCCCCCGCCCTCCACCGGCGGCGCGGAAGTGGCGGTGGCGCTTGAAGTCGCCCAGCGTCGTCATGCCTGGCTCGACCTGCAGGATGACGTCGCCGCCGTTGCCGCCGTCGCCGCCGTCCGGGCCGCCACGCGGGACGTGGGCTTCACGACGGAAGGTGCTGGCGCCGTCACCACCCGCACCGGCCGCGACGTGGATCCGGGCTCGATCGGCGAACATCAGGGCCTGAGCATAGCAACGCCGGCGTCGAGCGCCGGCGTTCGCGTGGGTGACGGAGCGAGGATCAGAAGTAGCGCAGCGGGTTGTCGATGACCCCGTTGACAATGACCTCGAAATGGACGTGCGGCCCGGTCGCGATACCCGTCATGCCGACCGGCGCGATCGCCTGTCCGGCGGCGACGTACTGGCCCGCGGAGACCCATAGGCCGGCCAGGTGGTTGTACACCGTCTGCATGCCGTTGCCGTGGTCGATCTGGATGACGTAGCCGCCGCCGTTGTTTCGCCAGCCCGACCAGGTCACGACACCGGCCTGGGCGGCGACCACCGTCGAACCGTAGGGGGCGGCGATGTCCAGGGCGAGATGACCGGCGTGGTAGTACTGGCTGATGGTCCCGCCGGGCACCGGCCACACCAGCGCGCCGGCGGCTCGCGGCGCCGGGCCGCGGGTGGTGGCGGTCCCGCTCGACGCGGTGGCCGTGGTGCCGGTCGCCGAATCCGGTGCGGCGAGAGGCGTGGCGTCGGGATCCACCGCCACCGGGGTCGGCAGGGGCTGGAGCTCGGGAACGACCGCGCGGGCGCCCCGGTCGAGCGTGGCTCCTTCCTCGATCAGCGGGTTGACCTCGAGGGAGCTCGGAGCCTGTGGCTGGGTGGCGTCGGCCGCGCCCCGGACCTGGGACACGAGCGAGAAGGCGGTCTCATCGATGGCAGTCGAGCTGCCACTGCCATCGGCCTGGGAGATTCCGACGAGCGAAGCCGCCACCACCAGGGTGACGACGGTGAGGTGCGCGATCAGGCGCGTCGGAAGGGTGCTCTCGACCAGCCGGCGGAACGGTCGTCGTGGATCAGGCAATAGAAGGTCAGGCCCCGCCTACTACGGTTGTTTGCATCGCTGAACAGCGAAACCGCCTGGTGGGCCCCGACTCGTGATGGGCTCGCGGTCGGCCGTGGCCGGTTCCGTTGCTGCGGGCATCCTAGCAGTGCGGACGGGGGAGCCGCAACCGAAAACGCGCAGCGACGACCGGTACCTCCGGGGTTGTCGGTCCGGTGAGGACCGATCCGGTTCAGGGTCTCGTGGTGGACACCTGCAACGCGGGAGACCCGAAGTCGGCGAAGGTCGCGAGACCATCCGATAGCGAAATCCATGCCAGCGCGCGTCCGCCGGCGGGCACGGGCGGGAGCACGACCTCCAGCTCGACCGATGCGCCGGGCTCCAGCGACGGCACCTCGACCTCCAGCGTGTCGAGCGCCTCCGGCGCCTGCCGGAGGTACGGCGCGTCGCTCGGCTCCCAGCCGGCCACCAGCGCGGTGCCGGCGGGCCATGCGTCGGTGCCGGTGTTCGTGAGCCGCAGCCGAAGCGGTGTCGCCGGATCGACGACCGTGGCCCAGAAGGGGGGTCCGTCGCCGGCGACCGCCTCCGGCGTCGCCCCGACCGCTTCGTCCGCCAGGCCGATGCGCGCGGCCAGCGCGCGCTGGCCGAACCACGCCCGCAGCCCCTGGAGGATGCCCTCGGCGACGGCAGCCTGCCCCTCGTCCGAGGCGAGCAGATCGTGCTCGTCGCGCAGCGTGATCGAGCCCACCTCGCTCAGGATGACGGGCATCAGGCCGCCCCGCGTGGGCTGGGCCCACGGGTTCGGGCGTTCCTCCGTCGCCTCGTACAGCGGCGGCGCCACGATGTAGAAGTTGTGCGCCGTCGTCCCGCGGTCCCCGCGCTCGTAGGCGGCGATCTCGTCCAGCGCGTCCACGACGCCCGACTGCACGTCGGCGGCAAGGTCGGCGGTGGCCGTGGCGCCCCAAGGGGTCTCATCGGTGTAGTAGGTCTGCGTGAAGGCGACGGCGATCGACTGGCCGGCGTCGAACGGCGAGTTGATGTGGATGCTGACGAGCGCATCCGCCCGGGCCAGGTTGGCGAGGTCCAGCCGGGCCTGCAGCTCGTCGCGGGTCCGGGTGTGGCCCTCCGGATCGAAGCCGGACTCCCCGTCGCCGTTCACGTCGCGCCATGCCGGTCCGGTGCAGCCCAGGTCGGGGTAGTCGTCCCCCGCCAGCGCCATGTCGGCGTCCCGCGTCATCACCACGGTGATGCCCTCTGCCTCCAGCAGGTCGCGCAGGCGCAGCCCGATGTCGAGGGTCAGCTGCTTCTCGGACCACTCGACGCCCCGCTCCGAGGGATCGGGAACCCCCCAGTCGAGGCATCCGCCGTGGCCCGGGTCGATGGCGACCACGATGGCGGCGGGGTTCGGCTCGTAGACCGTGCTGTCGGAGCCCGGTGCAGGCTCCGGCTCGCCGACGATCGGCGCGGAGGGCAGGGCAGAGGCGACCGACGCCGGCGCCAGGGACGGGGTGTCAGCGCCGGACGTGGGGGCCGGCGCATCGGCCCCGCAGGCGCCGAGCACCAGCACCAGCGCCAGGAGCGCGAACCGGTGCACGCGGGTCACGACGGGAGGTCGGGTGCCAGGATCGGTCAGGAGCGCTCGGACGCCTCGACCGACTTCGTCAGGGAGACCAGGAACTCGGCGTTGTTCTTGGTCTTGCCCAGGCGCTGCATCAGCAGCTCGATCCCCTCGTTGGGCCCGACCGCGCTGAGCATGCGCCGCATGGTCCACACCATCCGCAGGGAGTTCTCGTCGAGGAGCAGCTCCTCGCGCCGGGTGCCGGAGCGCAGCACGTCGATGGCCGGGAAGATCCGCTTCTCGCTGAGCTTGCGGTCGAGGGCCAGCTCCATGTTGCCGGTGCCCTTGAACTCCTCGTAGATCACGTCGTCCATGCGGCTGCCGGTGTCGACCAGGCAGGTGGCGATGATCGTCAGGGAGCCCCCGTTCTCGATGTTGCGCGCGGCACCGAAGAAGCGCTTCGGCGGGTACAGCGCCACCGGGTCCACGCCGCCGGACAGGGTCTTGCCCGACGCCGGCAGGGCCAGGTTGTAGGCGCGCGCCAGGCGCGTGATGGAGTCGAGCAGGATCACCACGTCCCGGCCGGTCTCGACCTGGCGCTTGGCGATCTCCAGGCACATCTCCGCCACTCGGGTGTGGTTCTCCGTCGGCTCGTCGAAGGTGCTCGAATAGATCTCGCCCTTGACCGAGCGCTCCATGTCGGTCACCTCCTCCGGCCGCTCGCCGATGAGGGCCACGAGGAGGAGGGTGTCGGGGTAGTTCTCGGTGATCCCGGCGGCGATCTGCTTGAGGACGGTCGTCTTGCCGGCCTTGGCCGGCGACAGGATCAGGCCGCGCTGGCCCTTGCCGATGGGACTGATCAGGTTGATCAGGCGCTGGGTCAGGTTCTTCTGGTCGGTCTCGATATCGAACATCTCGTCCGGGAAGACCGGCACGAGCGAATCGAAGTACGGGCGCCGCTTGGCGACCTCCGGCTCGACGCCGTTGACGGTGTCGACGCGCAGCAGGCCCCAGTACTTCTCCTGGTCCTTGGGGGCGCGGGTCTGGCCGGTCACCTGGTCGCCGGTGCGCAGCCCGAAGCGCCGGACCTGGGACGAGCTGACGTAGATGTCCTCCGAGGACGGCATGACGCCGTTGACGCGCAGGAAGCCGAAGCCCTCGTCCACGATCTCGAGCACGCCCTCGGCGGTGCCCGGCTGCTGCCCGTTGCGCTGAGGCTGGGCAGGGGCGAGCGGCACGACGTCGAGCAGCTTCAGCACGAGGTCCGAGTGCTCGAGCTCCTCGTAGTTCTCGATGTCGTGCTCGCCGGCGAGCTCGCGCAGCTCCTCGAGCGGCTTCGCCTGCAGCTCCGCGAGGTTCAGGGCCGGCTCGTCAGCATCGGTCGGGAACGGGCCCGTGTAGATGGACGAGTACTGGCCGGCCGCGTAGTCGTTGCGACGGCGCGGCTGGAAGCCGCCGCGCTGCGACTGACGGCGAGGCGCGTTGTCTTGGCGGCGTCGGGAACGCCGACGCTGCTGCTGCGGTCGTGCGTCGTCGTTCATGGTCGCCTCGCCTGCCAGCAGTGCTTCATGTAGGACCTGACCTCGATGAGCTTCGGGGAGCCGTCCCTGCTGCACCACCCACGGCCCGGGATGAGGGTGTTGGTGAAGCGGCGGCAGGATCGGCAGTTGAAGAGGTCGACCCGGGCGTCCTGCTCCCGTGGATCGATCGGCCTGGAGTGCTCGGGATCGCGTAGGGTCAAGAACGGATCAGACCTTGCGGGTCCCGGCACGGGTGGTGATGTTGGGCCCGCCGTACCCGCTCATCTCACCGATGAGCCGCGTCCGGATCTGACGCAGGACGGGTCTCCAGTCGAGCGCATCATACCCGAGTTGCGCAAGAGCGTCCTCGACGCTGGACGCTTTGCGCACCGATGCGACAAGGTCCGCCGCCGCAGCCTCGCGCCACCAGGCGTCACCGAACCGACCCTCGAGCACCTCCACCAGGTCGCCGGCCAAGAGTGCCGCCCGCAGCTCCTCCAGCGACGCCCATGGCCGCGGCACGGCGTGCAGGTACGCGGCCTCGGGCACCTGGACGCCCAGCATGTGACCGGTGATGCCGGCGTAGTACGCCCGCGACACACCGGGATCCGGATCGTCGTAGAGGCGTTGCTCGAACAGGAGCACGGCGAAGGCGCGTCGCAGCTCGGCGAGGCGCGCGAAGGCGGCGAAGTCCACGAAGGGCACCACCTCGTGCTCGGGGACGCGCAGCTCGCGAACCAGCCACTCTCGGCTGCCGGCGAGGAGGCCGTACGCCTGCCGTACCGCGGCGCGCACCACGCCCTCACCGGGCTCCGGCGTTCCCGCCAGCATCTCCTGCGCGCGGCGCCAGCCCGCGACGTCGGACACGGCGATCTGTTCGCGCCCCGTGGCGATGACTGCCTCCCGCGTCTCTCGCGTGCCGAACCAGTGCTCCCACGCGCCGCCGCGCAGCACGTGCCACAGGTCGGCGATGGTCGCGTCACCCTGCTCGATGTCGATCAGCGCCAGGTAGCGGCGCAGCGCCGCGAAGTACCACGTCTCCGAGAGCAGGGCGAACGGCTCCATCTGCTCGGCCATGGCGACCGGGTCGCCCTCACCGGGCTGCGGGCTCCCGTCGGCCAGCCAGGCGGCCAGGCGTTCGCGGTGCATCGGCTCCAGGGCATCCAGCGCCTCGATGTATCCGGCCAGCAGCCGGTCGCGCAGGGCGCGACGATCGGTCCGCGCGATCCGCTCCGGCAGGTCAGCGAAGGCGATCGGCTCGTTGTTCCACATCACCGCCGCCTGGGCCTCGGCGGCGGCGACGCGCTGGTCGATGTCGGAATCGGTCCTGGTGGCCTGGGCGCTCATTCAGCTGCTCTTGACCCTGCTGCGTGCGGGGGAGGTCGGTCCGGCGACCTCGATGGGTTCGGCGCGCAGACCGGCATGGGCGGCGGCGGCACCGACGAAGTCGCGGAAGAGTGGGTGCGGCCGGTTCGGACGGCTCTTCAGCTCCGGGTGAGCCTGCGTCGCCACGAACCACGGGTGGTCGCGCAGCTCAATGTACTCGACCAGGCGCCCGTCGGGCGAGACGCCGCTGAACCGCATCCCCGCCTCGCCCAGGCGCTCACGGTAGGCGTTGTTCACCTCGAACCGATGGCGGTGGCGCTCATACGCGATCTCCGACCCGTAGGCCTCGCGCACCAGCGACCCCTCATCCAGCCGCGCCGGGTAGAGCCCCAGACGCATGGTGCCGCCCTTGTCGGTGACGTCGGCCTGGTCCGGCATGAGGTCGATGACGGGATGCTCGGTGAACACGTTGAACTCGCTGGAGTTCGCATCTTCCGTGCCCAGCGCCTCGCGGGCGAACTCGATGACCGCGGCCTGGAGTCCCAGGCACAGGCCCAGGTACGGAATCCGGTTGCGGCGCGCCCAGCGGATGGCGCGGACCTTGCCCTCGACGCCGCGGTAGCCGAAGCCACCCGGCACCAGCACGCCGGCGACGCCGTCGAGCTCCTGGGCCACCTGGTCCGGCTCGACGCGCTCGAGGTGCTCGGAGCGGATCCAGCGAACCTTCACCTCGACCTTGTGGTGGAGCGCGGCGTGGCGCAGCGCCTCGGTGACGCTGATGTACGCGTCCGGCAGCTCGGTGTACTTGCCGACGATGGCGACCTCGAGCTCCGGCCGTGGGGCGCGGATACGGCTGACGAGCTCCTGCCACTCCGCCAGGTCCGGCTCGCCGCCTGGCAGCTCCAGCTCGCGGGAGACCAGCTTGCCGAGCCCGGCACGCTCCAGCTGCAGCGGGACCTCGTAGATCGAGCGGGCGGTCTTGAGCGGGATCACGGCGTGGACGTCCACATCGGTGAAGAGGCTGACCTTGTCCAGGATGTCGTCGTCGATCGGCTCGTCGCTGCGCAGGATGATGACGTCGGGTTGGATCCCGATGCCACGCAGCGTGCTGACCGAGTGCTGCGTCGGCTTGGTCTTCAGCTCGCCGGTGGCGCCGATGGACGGCAGCCAGGTGACGTGGACGTACAGGACGTTCTTGCGCCCGACGTCCTTGCGCATCTGGCGGATCGCCTCGAGGAACGGCAGGGACTCGATGTCACCCACGGTCCCACCCACCTCGACGATGACCACGCCATGGGCCGCGAGTCCGCTGGTGGCGACGCTGCCGGTCCCCTCGCGTGCCACGCGCGCGATGCGCTCCTTGATCTCGTTGGTGATGTGCGGGATGACCTGCACCGTGCCGCCCAGGTAGTCGCCGCGGCGCTCCTTGGCGATGACGCTCTGGTAGATGCGTCCCGTGGTGACGTTGCTCGCCTGGCTCAGGTTCTCGTCGATGAAGCGCTCGTAGTGGCCGAGGTCGAGATCGGTCTCGGCGCCGTCATCGGTGACGAACACCTCGCCGTGCTGGTACGGCGACATGGTGCCGGGGTCGATGTTGATGTACGGGTCGAGCTTCAGGATGCTGACCGGGATGCCGCGGGCCTTCAGGATGCGCCCGATGCTGGCGGCCGTGATGCCCTTGCCGAGTGAGCTCGTGACTCCGCCCGTGACGAAGACGTACTTCGGCATCGGTTGCTGTGCACCTCGCGGGTGGCTCGAGCGGGCGGCTGAGCGACGAGTGGGCCGCGCGCGAGCAGCGTCGCCTTGCGCCACTCGGGAACCGATCATACCGCACCGAGCCGCGGTTGGGTGTACGGTCCGCGCCGATGACGAAGCGCGATCCGCACGTCCACCTGCGCCATGCCTTCGTGCGCGACGGCCGCCTGACCTCGCTCCCGACGAGGAGGCCGATGCTCCTGGCCGCCTGCGCCTTCCTCGTCGATCGCTTCGAGCCCGGACGCGCGTACCCCGAACGTGTGGTGAACGAGCTGCTCGCCGCCGATGCGCCGGACCACGCCACCCTGCGCCGGCTGCTGGTCGACGAGGCATTCCTGCGACGCGAGGCCGGCTCCTACTGGCGCGTGGAACCAGACGGGCCGGAGTGACGGGCGCATGACGCTCGCCGGCCGCCTGTGGGCCGCGGTCCGATTGGTCCATCCCGCCCCGACGCTGGCCGTCACGACGCTGTCCGCGGCGCTCGGCGCAGTGCTCCTGAACCAGGCTGGACGGCCGCTCGACGACCGCTGGCTGGCGACCGTCGCCGCGGTCCTGGGGTCGCAGATCTTCACCGGCGCCACGAACGATCTGGTCGACCGATCCCGCGACCAGGCGGCGGCGCGCCTGGAGAAGCCGCTGGCGGCCGGCGACATCTCCCCGGAGGGAGCGCTGTGGGTCGCGTCGCTGGGACTCGGGCTGCAGTTGGCCGCCTCGCTCCGGATCGGCGAGCTGGCGCTGGTGCTGGGGCTGGTCGCCGTCGCATCGGCGCTGGCGTACAACGTCTGGCTGTCGCGAACGCCGTGGTCGGTCGTCCCCTACCTCGTGAGCTTCGGCGTGCTGCCGCTGTGGGTCGCGGCGGGCGTCGGCGTTCCGCTGGAGCGCGTGGCCGTGGCCCCGCTGCTGGTGGGGCCGTTCGCCGCCGCCGCGCACCTGGCGAACACCCTGCGCGACTTCGAGGGCGATCAGGCGACCGGTTCACGGAACCTGGCCCAGCTGCTGGGACGGACGACGTCGTTCCGGGTGGCGTGGGTGCTCGCCATGGCCGTCGGTCTGGGGGTGGGCGTCGCCTTCGCCCTCGGTGGGAGGGTCGAGCTGGTCGGTGGGGCGCTCGGCGTCGTCGGGCTGATCGCCGTGGCGCAGGGGTATGCGGGGAGCGACCGGCTGTGGGGCGGGATGCTGGTCGCGGCCGTGTGCTGGACGGCGGCCTGGGCGCTGGGGAGCGGGTAGGCGTCGTCGTTACCGCTCCTGACGGGAGCACAGCGTCCGTCGGAAGACCCGGCGGGCGTGCTCCCACTCGTGCGGCGCTCCTCAGGGGAGCGACCGGTCCGGCGAACCGACCTTCGCCGGACGCAATGCTCCTCACACGAGCGAGGCGCGACGTGCTGGACACCAAGAAGCGGCCCCGGAATCGGGACCGCTTCAGGCGCGAAGAGATGCGACGGACGCGTCAGACGGCGTCGTCGAGCTCCATCTCCTCGTCATCGGTCTCCTCGGTGAGCTTCAGCCACACGAAGAGCCCCGCGAGGATGGTGAGCGGGATCACGATCATCGCCGCCACCAGGGCCGCGATGCTGATGAGTAGAACCTTGACCGCCTTCATGGGAACGATCTCCCCTGCTACGGCGCGCCGCTGGGGTTGGGCGCGGGCTG
>DASTYP010000174.1:0-4618 GCA_035764845.1 Candidatus Limnocylindria bacterium | reverse complement strand
CCGACCACTCAGCCGATGCTCGTCACCCTCCCATGTGCTCAGGTTCCAGTCGACCGCGCCGCTGATGGGGCCGCCACGGCTCGTGCGCGTGCGACAGCCAGACCAGCTCAGGATCCAGTGACCGGATCAGCCGCTGGCCCTCGGTCTGCGGATCGTCCAGCTCGCCGAACCAGACGGCGGCGTCACCGGCGATCACGACCGGCCGCCGGCCGCCCTCGATCACGACGACCTGCGTCCCACGCGTGTGCCCGGGTGCCGGCACCAGCCGCACCCCGGGGAGCAGCTCGTGCTCGCCGTCGACCGGCGCGTAGCGGACGCCAGGCGGGTCCACCCACTCCGGAATGGTGTAGTCCTCCTGGGTTCGTGCGTCCTCGAGCTCTTGGCGCTGCACGTGGATCGGCGTACCGGCGAAGAGGTGGTTGCCACCGCAGTGGTCGAAGTGCAGGTGGGTGTTGACGACGACGTCGACGCTCGCCACGTCGAAGCCCTGCTCCCGGAGCGGGTGAAGCCGTGGATCCATGTCGACGACGGCCGGGTGCAGCTGGGTCAGCCCGGTGTCGATCAGCACGCGCGCATCGGGGTGGTCGATGAGGTGCACGTAGACGGGCATCCGATCGCCCTCGACGTGCAGGTCCGCGACGAGGATCGGCGTCACGCGGATGGGGGAGGCCCCCGTCATAAGACGCCGCCGTCGATCCGCGGCGTCGCCGAGCCCCACAAGAAGACGCCGTCCGCTTCGACCTCAGCGTCCCATCCGAGCTCGCGCAGGCGCTCAACGAGCGTCTCGGGCGCCCACAGGATCTTGACCGCCCGGTAGCGCGACCCGTCGCTCAGCTCTCGGTGCACGACGCCACCGCGCTCGTCCAGCCAGGTCTCGCCACCGAGACCGGGTGCCGCCTCGTCCACGAAGACGGCGCGGCCGCCCGGCGCCAGGAAGCCGCCAACCAGCGTCCAGAACGCCGCGAAGTGGCTGCTCGGCACGTGCGACAGCCAGGCGCTGAAGAACACGACGTCCCACTCGGCCCGCGGCTCGAGCTCGAAGACGTCCGACACGACGTACCGAACGCTCGAATCGCGGACCTTGTCGGCGTTCAGCCGGAGCATCTCGGGCGAGGCGTCGACGGCCGTCAGCTCGGAGGCGGTCTGGACCAGCAGCTCCGTCCACTGCCCCGTGCCTGCGGCCAGCTCCAGCACCCGGCCACGAATGCCCAGCGCCGCGACGGCAGCCTGCACCCGCCGGAGCGACGCCGCCATCGGCCCCTCCGGCGGCATGGAGGTCGCGTCGTATTCCGATGCGCGCGCCCGGTAGTAGCGGATCTGCTCGTCGAGCAGCGTGCGCGCGTCGTTCGTCTCCTCAGTCACGGTGCAGCGTCCTCATCCCTCGTCCGAACGGGTGACTCTGATGATGCGGTCGTCGCCGTTCGAGGTTGACAGGTAGAGCGCATGGTCAGGGCCGATGACGGCCGCCCGCAACCGTCCGAAGCGCCGATCGAGCAGCGTCTCGGCGAGCGTCACACGACCCGACCCGTCGACGACGAATCGCCGCAGGTCCTCCTCCTTGAGCGTCGTGACCACCAGATCCCCCGCCCAGTCGCCCCAACCTTCGCCGGTCAGGAACACCGCGCCCGAGGTCGCCAGCGTGGGGTCGCCGGAGGCCCACGCGGGCGGCCGGTAGTCGCTGGGTGGGCCGCACCCCTCGGGGATCGGCCCGGGGTCGGCAGCACCCGTGAAGCACGGGTAGCCGTAGTTGGCGCCCGGCTCGATGACGTTGATCTCGTCGTTCACATCGGTCCCGTGCTCGACCTCGACCACGAGGTCGTCGCGGAAGGCCAGGCCCTGCGGGTTGCGGTGGCCCACGGAGACGACGCCGGAGGGGAACGCCGCGTCCGGCGGCACGGAGCCGTCGAGGTTCAACCGGACCACCTTGCCGTTGAGGACGGTGGGATCCATGGCCACCGTCTGGCCCGCCGGCAGGTTGGCGTCGCCGATGGAGAACCACAGCATCTTGTCGGGACCGATCTGGACGGCGCACCCCTGGTGGCGCGGCCCGCCGATGGTGGGACCGATGGGCATCGGCTCGAACGTCGAGAGCGAGCCGTCGGCCGCCAAGGTCGCCGCCAGCAGGTCCACGTGCCAGGTGGCTTCATCCTCGGCAGGCCCCCGGGTGGCGCAGACGAAGACGGTGTCACCCGCGACCGCGATCCCCATGAGGCCGGACTCGAGCTCGGCGCGCACGTCGGGGATGGTCGAGACCGTCAGGAGTGGGGCGTTCCGCTCGCCGGAGGCATAGACGCGCACTCGGCCGGCGCGCTCGGTGACGAGCATCCGCCCGCTGTCGGTGAACGCGAGGTCCCACGGGTGCTCGAGCCCGGACTGGACCGTCTCGGTGCGCAGGGGTCCATCCTGCCGCGCCGCGACCCACCACGCGAGGAACGCGGCGCCGGCGAGGATCGCCGCCACCAGGACGACGATCCCGACCGTGCGCCGCGTTCCGCGGTACGCATCCGGGACGGCTCGCACCGACCCGGAACCCTTACTCCGTGGCGCGGACGTTCGTGGCGCGCGGACCTCGGGCACTGGGCTCGATGTCGAACTCGACGCGCTCGCCTCCGACCAGCCGGTCGAAGTCGACGGTCGCGCTCACGCCGTCGCGATGGAAGAAGTAATCCTTGCCGTCCTCGGCGGTGATGAACCCGAATCCGCGGTCGGCCATGACCTTCTTGACACTGCCACTGGCCATGGTTGGCCTCCTACAACGAACTGCAAGCGTACTCCGTTCCGGCGTGTAGCATCCGGCCCATGGCCCGCCTTCCCGAGCGACCGCCCTTCGCGCTCCGCGTGCGCCTCCTCACGCCCACCGATGACGGCGGCTGGATCGACGAGGTCGACGGCCTCATCGAGGTCGACGCCGCCGGCCGCATTGCTTCTGCGGGCGCCTGGGATCAGGCCCGGGCGCCGGCGTCGGTCCTGGACGTCCGGCCGCTGGTGCTGCTGCCGGGACTGGTCGACCTCCACGCCCATCTGCCGCAGCTGCCGAACGCGGGCCTCGGCAGCGGGCTGGACCTCCTCACCTGGCTCGACCGCTACATCTTCCCGCTGGAGCGCGCCTTCGACCGACCGACCGCCGAGCGGCAGGCCCCTGCGGCCTTCGCCGCCTTCGCGGCCGCGGGAACCACCACCGTGGTCGCCTACTCGGCGCTGTGGGCGGACTCGACCGATGCGGCCTTCGCGGCGGCCGAGGGCCACGGCATCCGCGCGGTGATCGGCAAGGTGATGATGGACCGCATCACCTACGACGCCGAGATCGATCCTTCGACCATCCTGGAGACCAGCCTCCGCCAGTCGGATGAGCTCGCGTCCCGCTGGCACGGCCGTGACGATGGCCGCCTCCAGTACGCCTTCACGCCGCGCTTCGCGGTGAGCTGCACCGCCGAGATGCTCCGCGAGTCCGCGACGCTGGCTCGCTCGCACGGCGCCTACTGGCAGACGCACCTCTCCGAGGACGCCGGCGAGATGGACGAGGTCCGGCGCCTGTTCCCGGGTGCGCGCGACTACCTCGACGTCTACGACGACGCGCGGGCACTCGGGCCGAAGACGATCTTCGCGCACGCCATCCACCTCTCGGCCCCCGAGGTCGACCGCCTGGTCGAGAGCCGGTGCGTCGTCGCGCACTGCCCGGCGTCGAACCTGTTCCTGTCGAGCGGCATGATGCCCCTGGCCGCGTACCGGCGCGCCGGCGTCCGGCTGGGGCTCGGGAGCGACGTCGCCGCCGGGCCCGAGACGTCCATCTTCACCGTGATGCGGGCCGGCGCGGTGACGCAGCGCGCCCTCGAGCTGAGCGGCCGCGCGGACCGCGAGGGCGCGCTGCACCCGCTCGATTGGCTGCGGCTGGCGAGCCTCGACGGCGCCCGCGCGCTGGACCTGGCGGACAGGATCGGCTCCCTGGAATCCGGCAAGGAGGCTGACGCCATCCTGGTCGACCCGCGCCTCACCACGCCGCTGCCCGGTGACGTCGCGCCGTCCGGCGCGGACGAGCTGCTGAGCCGGATGATCTTCCGTCCCCACCCGAACATGGTGCGCGGCGCGTGGGTGCGCGGTCGGTTGCTCGCCGGCCCGCCGGGCCTGGACGGCATCGGCTAGGCTACGCCCATGGATCGGATCATCCAGCTGCTGATCAACGCCGCGGCGCTGTACGTCGCGGTGGTCATCGTGCCGAACCTGGAGTTCACCGGCGAGTGGTGGAAGCTGCTGGTCGTGGCCTTCATCTTCGGCCTGGTCAACACCTTCCTGCGACCGATCCTGCGGGTCCTGACCCTGCCGATCACCCTGATGACCCTCGGCATCTTCCTGCTGATCCTCAACGCGCTGCTGCTGCTGCTGGTGAGCGCCATCTCGGGTGAGCTCAACCTCGGGTTCACCGTCGGCGATTTCCTGGCGGCGCTGCTCGGCTCGATCGTCATCAGCCTGGTGGGCCTGGTGCTCTCGATGGTCATCGGCACGGGCCGCATGGCCGGCCGGCTGCTCTAGACGGCTTCTCCGCCGCCACCCGCCATGGCCCGTGCTCCGTGGCCGGTGGGCCTGCTCTTCGGGCTCGGGCTGGCCGTGCTGATCGCCCTCG
>DASTYP010000173.1:0-4349 GCA_035764845.1 Candidatus Limnocylindria bacterium | reverse complement strand
TCGACGCTCACCGGGATGAGCCGCCCCTCGTCGACCAGCCGCTCGGTGCGCCGCGCCCGTTCGGCCGTCGAGCCGGCGCTGTACATCACCTCACTCTGTGTCCCGATCGGCGTGGTGAGGCCCACCGCGCGGAACCGGCTCAGGAGCCGATGCGCCATGGCGTCCTCCTCCGACTCGCGTCGCTCCAGGAGGTCCGCGGGGACGAGGCGCTCGATGAGGTCGTAGAAGCGGCGGTTGCCGTCGCGCCGGGCGATGCCGATCCGTCCGGTGACGAACAGCGCCTCCATCACGGCGCGCGCCGCCCGCGTCGGCGCCCACCACCAGTCGACGGCGTGACCGTGCTCGCCGAAGGCGGCCGTCGAGAGCGGGGCATCGGTCTCGAGGCGGCGCAGGATGGCATCGGCGACCGCGGCCTGCTCCTTGAGGATGGTGTCCTCGTAGTGGCTGCTCGAGCGCTGCCAGGCGATGCGATAGTGCGGCAGCTCGTGCATCGGCAGAATGTTGAGGCTTTTGTTGTAGAGCTCGATCAGGCGCCGATCCGGGCCGTACAGCCACGCGTCGCACCAGGCGCGCTGGTAGCCCGCGACCCGCGCATGCAGGACGAGGTCATGGTTCCGGGCGCCGGGAACCTCGAGCGGGTCGAACTGCAGGCTGCCGAGGCGCTCGACGACGTCGAGCACGGACGCGGGATCCGCCGGCAGCGAGCGGGGCGGAGCGAGCAGGTGCCGAGAGACCAGGAAGCGCCGAGCGTGATCGGCCGAGAGCGTGCGCTGGGTCATGCCGGGCGCATCGTAGCGGCCGTCGACGCGCGACCGGGACTGGCACTCGCACCACGAGAGTGCCAGTTGGTATCATCCGCGCGCCATGGCGGTGAAACGCGACTACTACGACGTGCTCGGCGTCCCCCGAGAGGCCGACGAGGCCGAGATCAAGCGGGCCTTCCGGCGGCTTGCCCAGCAGCACCATCCCGACGTCGACAAGAGCGACGGTGCCGAGGAGCGCTTCAAGGAGCTGAACGAGGCCTATCGCGTCCTGTCGGACCGCCAGCGGCGCACCGCTTACGACATGTTCGGCCACGCCGGAGTGGAGGGGTCCGCGGCCGGCGGTTTCGAGGGCTTCGGCGGCGGCTTCGGACCGTTCGGCGACATCTTCGACGCCTTCTTCGGCGGCGCGCCGGCCGGCACGCGGCGGCGGCAGCGGGTCGTTCCCGGCTCGGACCTGCGCTACGACCTGGTCATCGAGTTCGCCGAGGCGGTGTTCGGCGTCACGAAGGAGATCACCTTCCCGACGCTGGTGACGTGCACGAACTGCGGCGGCAGTGGTGGCGAGCCGGGCAGCGAGCCGGAGACGTGTCCCGACTGCAACGGCACCGGCGAGCGGCGCCGCGTGGCGCAGACGATCCTGGGCCAGATGGTCAACATCGTGACCTGCACGCGCTGCCGGGGCGAGGGGAAGATCATCGCCAACCCGTGCGCCGTGTGCGGCGGCGACGGCCGGGTCCGGGAGGAGCGGACGCTGCAGGTCACCGTGCCGGCCGGCATCGACGACGGCCAGCGCATCGCGCTGGAGGGCCAGGGCGAGGCCGGTCCCCGCGGTGGCCCGCCCGGCGACCTGTACGTCGTGATCAAGGTGCGACCGCATCCGGAGCTCATCCGGCGCGGCACCGAGCTGTACCACGTGCTGCCGGTGACGTTCCCGCAGGCGGCCCTGGGCGCCACGCTCACGGTCCCGACCGTCGAGGGCTCGGAGGAGGTCGAAGTGCCGGCCGGCGTGCAGTCCGGGCACGAGATCCGGCTGCGCGGCAAGGGCGTGCCGCGGCTGCGTGGCGCCGGTCGGGGCGACCTGCACGTGGTCATCAACGTCGTCGTGCCGACGAAGCTGTCGAAGCGCGAGCGCGAGCTCCTGCGTGAGCTCAACGAGGTCGGCGCCCCGGCCACGCTGCCGAAGGACGGTCCGTCGATCATCGATCGCCTGCGCGACCTCTTCAGCTGACGGTCGAGCCGATGCGCTGGCTCGAGCTGAGCGTCGAAGCCGACGTCGAGGCGGTGGAGGCGGTGTCCGAGATCCTGGGGCGCGTGTCGGAGGGCACGGCGGTGCACCCCAGCGCCCTGCTGCGAGACCCGAACGACGAGCTGGCAGTGCGCGCGGACGCCGGGGCGCCGTACGTCGTCACGGCGCACATCGCCGACGATGCCGACGCCGCGCGACGGATCGACGCCACCGAGCGCGCGCTGTGGCACCTGCAGGCCTTCGGACTTCGTCCGCTGGGCGGCCTCCGGGTCCGCGCCGTCGACGACGCGTCGTGGGCCGATGCCTGGAAGGAGCACTACGTCCCGCAGCGCGTCGGCCGCGTCGTCATCGTCCCGTCCTGGATCGAGGAGCCCCTGGCCGCGGGCGAGGTGGCGATCACGCTCGATCCGGGGATGGCGTTCGGTACCGGGCTGCATCCGACCACCCGCGGCTGCCTGACCCTGCTCCAGGAGATCTCGCCGATGCCCGCGCAGGTGCTCGACGTCGGCAGCGGGTCCGGCATCCTGGCCCTGGCGGCGCTGCGGCTCGGAGCGGAGCGGGCCGTCTGCCTCGACACCGATCCTCTGGCCGTGGAGGCATCGGTCGAGAACGCCCGTCGCAACGGCCTCGAAGCTCGACTGCAGGCACGCCAGGGCTCGCTCCCACCCACCGCGGACCGCGGCTACCCGCTGGTGCTGGCCAACCTGGTCGCCGCCGTGCTGATCGAGCTCGCGCCACGGCTGGCGGCCCACACCGCGACGCACGGCGTCCTGCTGGCCAGCGGGATCATCGCGCCGCGCGCTGACGAGGTCGTCGAGGCGCTGAAGAGAGCGGGCTTCGCGCTCGACCAGCGGCTGGAGGACGGGGAGTGGGTCAGCCTGCGGCTGCGACGCACCGGGGCGGCGGCATGACGCTGCATCGGTTCTTCGTGGATCCGGCCGCCATGGTCGGGGACCGCTTCCCGCTCCCGGCGACGATCGAGCGCCAGGTGCGTACGGTCCTGCGGTTGCGGGACGGCGAGCGCATCGTGCTGCTCACCGGCGACGGCGACGAGCTCACCTGCCAGCTGGAGGGTGACGACTGCGTGGTCGAGTCACGGCAGCGCGCCGGCGGCGAGCCGGCGCATCGGCTCACGGTGGTGCAAGCGCTGCTGAAGGGCGACGGGCTGGAGGAGGTGGTGCAGCGCGGGACGGAGCTCGGCGTGGTCCGCTTCGACCTGACCGTCACCGACCGCTGCGTGGCCCGCGAGCTGTCGGCACGCAAGCTCGAGCGGCTGCGGGCGATCGCCCGCGAGTCGGCCGAGCAGTCCGAGCGCGGGATCGTTCCGCACGTGGCCGCGCCGGTGCCGGTGTCGGACCTGTTGCACCCACCGGCCGTGCTGCTGTTCGAGCGCGAGGTGGAGCGGCGCCTGCGCGACCTGGACCAGCCCCCGACGTCCGTCGTGATCGGTCCGGAGGGCGGCTTCAGCGAGCGCGAGGTGGCGCTGGCGCGCGAGCGTGGGGTCGAGGTGGTCGGCCTCGGGCGTCGGATCCTGCGATCCCAGACGGTGGCGCCGGCGGTCGCCGCCGTCGTCTTGTCGCGCAGCGGCGACTTCGCCTAGCCTGCTGCGGTCATGACCGATACCGATCCGACCTGTCTCTTCTGCCGCATCGTCGCGGGCGATCTACCGTCTCGCCTCGCGTACACCGACGAGAACGTGGTGGCCTTCCACGACGTCAATCCGCAGGCGCCGACCCACGTGCTGATCGTGCCCCGCCGCCACGTCCCCGACATCGACGCCCTCACGCCCGACGACGGCGAGCTGCTGGCCGCGCTCTTCGGAGCCGTTCAGCGCGTGGCCGCTGACGCCGGATTCGAGGGCGGGTACCGCGTGGTCAGCAACGTCGGCCCCGACGCCGGCCAGTCGGTGCCGCACCTCCATCTCCATGTCCTGGGCGGGCGCCAGATGGGGTGGCCGCCGGGTTGAGGCGGCTCGGTTGCGCAAGCCGAGGGGCCGAATTCACACGAGGTGCGCAGCGAGCGGGCGTCGTCGACGCTGAGAGCCCGTGGAGGCGCCTTGACCGGTTTCGATTCACGCGTGGTGTGAATGAGCATCCTTCAACGGGGCGCCCGACGGCTTCCTGCCCACCTGGTGTGAATTGCGACCGTTCCCAGCGCCGGAGCGCCGGAGCGCCGCGTTCACCAAATTGACCGGTCGTGGTCGCACTGGTACCCTTCGCGGGCTTGCGTGCCCGGCGGGGTCGTCCCGCCATGCAGATCGGCACGAGACCAGAGCGGGAAGGAGGCGAGACGTTTGGCAGAAGTCCGCGTGGGCGAGAACGAGACGTTCGAGAGCGCGC
>DASTYP010000172.1:0-5930 GCA_035764845.1 Candidatus Limnocylindria bacterium | reverse complement strand
CCACTCGATCTCGTACGGGTCGCGACCGATCGCGGCGCAGTGCGCGAGCAGCGCCTCGACCGCCGGCACGACCTCCTCGACGGTGTCGGGGAAGAACGCGTGCCAGGCATCGGCGTGGCGGGCGACGATCGGCAGGGTCAGGGTCCGACCGACGCCGGCGATCAGGATCGGCATGCGGCGCACCGGCGGCGGATTGAGCCCGGCCCTCAGCCGCTCCACGATGCGGGGCGTCGCCTCGCCCAGCGCGCGGATGCGCCGCGCCCGAGTCCCGAACTCGTACCCGTAGCGGCGGTAGTCGCGCTCGAACCAGCCGGCGCCGAGGCCCATGATCACCCGGCCGCCGCTGATGTGGTCGACGGTCCGCGCGATGTCGGCGTGGAGATCCGGGTTGCGGTACGAGTTGCAGGCCACCAGCGGCCCGAGCTCGATCCGCTCGGTCGCCTCGGCCCACGCGGCGAGCAGCGACCAGCACTCGAAGTGCTTCCCGTCCGGCTCGCCGTAGAGCGGGCTGAAGTGGTCCCAGGTGTAGAGGATGTCGTAGCCGAGCTCCTCGGCGCGGAGCGCGGCGGCCCGCAGGTCCCGCCAGTCGCCGTGCTGCGGGTGGAGCTGGGCCCCGATCCGGATCGGTCTGGTCTCGTGAAGCTGCATGCGCCGATGCTTGACCTTCCCCTGAGGGGAAAGTCAAGGTATCGGCTCATATGTTCCGCATCGGTGAGTTCGCGCGGCTCGGCGGCATCAGCGCCAAGCAGCTGCGTGCCTGGGATGAGCTGGGGCTGTTCCGCCCCGCCTGGGTGGACCGGTGGAGCGGCTACCGCTACTACTCGCCCGCCCAGCTGCCCGAGCTGCGGCGCATCCTGGCCCTCCGCCAGCTCGGCATGGGGCTGGACGAGATCCTTGCCCTCGTCCGCGGTGGCGAGGTGCGTGCCGCCCTCGAGCGCCGGCGCGAGGAGCTGGAGCGGGAGCGGCGGGTCGTGGAGGAGCGCCTGGCCGCCCTCGACATCTCGGTCGGCGCTGAGGCTGGGCCGGATGTGGTCGTCCGGCCGGTGGCGGTCGAACCGGTGGCGGTCATGCGCGTCCCGGCTCGCGTCTCCGACGCCTTCTACGCGCTCGAGTCGTACGTGCGCGACCTCGGTCGGCGGGCGCATCGACCTCCGGGGGCGCTTCCCTCAGAGGGCGAGATCTTCGTGCCCGTCACCGGGCCAATCCCCGACACCGATGCGATCGCGTACCGCCGTCTGCCCGCCGGCCGCGTGGCCGCTGTCATCCACCGCGGGTCGTACCACGGGGTTGCGGCGGCGCGGGGGACGCTGCTGCGCTGGGTGGAGGCCGCCGGCCTGGCCGCGACGGGACCGATGCGGACGCTCTACCTCCAGTTCGGCGCGGAGCCCGAGCTGCGGCTGCCACCCGGCTGGGTGGTGGAGCGTGACGACGACCTCGTCACGGAGCTCCAGCTGCCCGTGACGTAGCGGGAGAGGTGCGGTTGTCGTCCAGCGGAACCAACGGACGTGGAGCCACCGGAACGGCCGGTTCCTTGGCCCGCAGTTGCCGCGAGGCGCGACTGGAGCGGACGGTGGCGGCCGAAACGCGGTCAACTTCGCCGTTCGTTCCGTCGTGGAGCAACCCGGGGCCGCGGTCAGTCCCGGAACGTCCCGCCGCGCTTCTCGAAGCCGATCTGCAGGTCCTGGAAGATGCCGGCCGCGAACCCGGCCTCGCACAGCGCGAGGTAGTACTCCCACATCCGGATGAACCGCTCGTCGAAGCCCAGCGCACGGACGGACGGCAGCGAGCCCATGAACCGAGCCCGCCATTCGGCCAGCGTCCGCGCGTAGGACGGCGCGATGTCCTCCACCCCCGTGAGCAGCAGCGACGTCCCTGCCGTCGACCGCTCGATCACGGCCAACGACGGCAGCAACCCACCCGGGAAGATGTACTTCTGGATCCAGTTGGCGCCGCGGCGCTGCTGCTCGTACGCGGCATCGGGGTAGGTGATGGACTGGATCGCCGCGCGGCCGCCCGGGCGCAGCAATCGGTCGATGGCCGCGAAGTAGGCGCCGAAGTACTCATGGCCGACCGCCTCGAGCATCTCGATCGAGACGATGGCGTCGTACTGCCCCCGGACCTGGCGGTAGTCGCGCAGCTCGACGGTCACCAGGTCTGACAGCCCCGCCAAGGCCACCCGCTCGCGCGCCAGGGCCAGCTGCCGCTCCGAGATCGTGATGGTCGTGACCCGCGCCCCGAGCTCGCCGGCCGCGTACAGCGCGAAGCCCCCCCAGCCGGAACCGATTTCGAGTACGTGCATCCCGCGCTCGATCCCGGCCAGCGCGGCCATCCGGCGGTACTTCTCGCGCTGCGCCTCCTCGAGCGTCGCCGTCTCCGCGCTGTAGACCGCGGAGGAGTACGTCATCGACTCGTCGAGGAAGAGCCGGTACAGGTCGTTCGACAGGTCGTAGTGCGAGGCGATGTTCCGGCGTGCCCGGTCGACCGTGTTGCGGTTGAGCCGATGCGCCACGACCCGCAGCCACTGCGTCGGGACGCGCCACCAGCCGCCGGTGAGCGACAGCGCCGCCCGGTTGAGCGCCGCCAGCCGCAGCAGCGCGCCGAGGTCCGGGGAGGTCCACTGGCCGTCCATGTAGGCCTCTCCGGCCCCGGTCTCGCCATCGATCAAGAGGCGGACCAGCGCCGCTCGATCGTGGACGTGGATCTCGCCCCGGACGTCGGACTCCCGCTCCCCGAAGGAGCGGCGCGAGCCGTCCGGCAGCACCACCGTCAACCGGCCGATGCGGATGCGCGCCAGGGCACCCAGCAGGATTCGCTGGGCGGCATCGGCGAGGAGGGGGTTCCCGAAGAGCGGACCGGCGGAGGTCACCGCGCGCTGGGTCATGCGGCCACCTCGCGGACGGGCGGGGCAGCGGCATCCGAGTGCGAGTGGAACTTCGCCCCTCGGCGCCAGAGCTTGAGCGCGTGCCAGTGGATCATCACGATGGTCTTCATGGTCACGAACGGGTACCGCACGAGCATACGGGCAAGCGCCAGATCGTTCAGCCGCCGACGCTTGAGCACGACCGATGCCTGCAGCAGCGGCTGACCCTCCTCGGTCTCGTCGATCACGATCCGCAGCTGGTCGTCGCGGTCCTGCACCCGCACCGTGTACGCGGCATCCATGCCGATGAACGGGCTGACGTAGAAGTCCTTGGCCATGCCGGCGACGTGCGCCGTGCCCTTCTCGGCGGGGCGCAGCGTGTACAGCCGCCGCTCGCCATGCGTGTTGTGGACCTCGACGATGACGACGCGGAGCGCATCGGCCTCGTCCCGGCAGAGGTAGAACGAGGCCGGGTTGAACTGGTAGCCCGCCACGCGGGGGGTCGCGACGAACGTGATGCGCCAGTCCTTCGCCTCGAAGCCTTCGGCGCGAAGGTGCTGACGCACGCTGGCGTCCAGGTCCGATGCGGCCGGCAGGAAGAAGTCGCGGTCGCGCAGGCTGAGCAGGTTCCATCGGTTGCGGCTGAGCAGCCGATGCCGCCGGTCGACCTCGTCCAGCTCCGCCAGGTCCAGCGCGACGTACCAGACGTCGTGCTCCAGGGTGTACACGAACGGCCGGCTTCGCCGATGCCGGGTCTTGCCTTCGAGGAGGTGCGATCTCACGCGGCGCGCTCCTCCATCGGCTCGGTCTCGACGGCCGTCTGCGACCAGCGGTCGATGGCGGCGGCCGCTTCGTATCCCGAGCGGCAGCCATCCTCGTGGAAGCCGTAACCCAGGTGCGCGCCCGCGTACCAGGTGCGGTTGCGGCCCTGGAGGCTCGCGATCTCGCGCTGTGCCTCGAGGGTTCGGAACGTGTAGAGCGGGTGCGCCCAGTCGCGCTCCAGCAGGACGGTCGACGGATCGATCCTCCCCTGGGGCGCGTTCAGGCTGACGCTGTACTGGGTCTCACCCGGCAGCGACTGGAGGCGGTTCATGTGGTAGGTCATGGTGAGGGCGTCGCCGGGCCGCGTGCAGTCGCCCATGTCGATGTTCCAGCTCGCCCACGCCGGCGTCCTGCGCGGCAGGACGCTCCGGTCCGTGTGTAGCACCACGCGGTTGTCCGAGTACTCGAGGCCCTCGAGCGCGTGGCGCTCCTGTGCGTCCGCGTCGTGGAGGAGGCGGCGGGTGACGTCGCCGTGCGTCGCCATGACGACGGCGTCGAATCGCTCGGGGGCGCCGCGGGTGCGGGTGACCGTCACACCGACCGAGTCGCGCCGGATGCTGCGCACCGGGTCGCCGGTGCTGATGGCGGTCGGTCCGAGGCGCTCCGCGATGGCCTCGACATAGCGGTGCGACCCGCCGGTCACCGTCCGCCACTGGATCGCGTTGCCGTAACCGATCAGCCCGTGGTGGTCGAGGAAGCGCAGCAGGTAGTCGACCGGGAAGCTGCCGATGGTGTCCGGCGCGGTCGACCACACGGCCGCGGTGAGCGGCACGAGGAAGTGGTTCGCGAAGGCGCGACCCAGGCCGCGGTCGGCCAGGTACTCGTCCAGGGTGAGGTTCGTCGGGCGGCCGGCATCGGCCTCGTCCAGCGTCCGTCGGGCGTCCCGATAGAAGCGGAAGAGGTCGTTGAGCATGGCGTAGTGGCTCGGTCGCGCCAGGCTGCGTCGGTTGGCGAACACCCCGCTGAGCCCGCGCGTGGACCATTCGACCCCGCACGCCGCGCAGCTGACGCCCATGCTCATGTCGGACGGCTGCGTCTCCACGCCGAGCTCGTCGAGCATGGCGATGAACCGCGGGTAGGTCCGCTCGTTGTAGACGATGAAGCCGATGTCGACCGGCTGTCCGTCCGGCGTCTCGACGGTGGTGGCATGGCCGCCGAGCGTCGCTTCGCTCTCGAAGAGGCGCACCCGATGCCCCGCCTTGTGCAGCTCGAACGCCGCGGTGAGGCCGCTGATGCCCGCGCCGACGACGGCGACGCTCAGGGGAGTGGGGTTGGTCACGCCGCCGGTACGTGCGGTGCGGCGCCATCGGATCAGTGGCGCGCTCGCTCGCCGAGTTGCTCGCCACCGGAACTAACGGCGAAGTTCGCGGTCACTGGAGCCCGTCCGTCGCTGTCCGGCTCGCCCGATGACAACGGGCGGCGACGCAGCGGCGACCTCGGGGTCCTGCGTGTCCGTTGGTTCCGCTGGCGGACAACTTCGTGCGCCGGACGGCGCTACGTCCACCCGCCGCACCTTCCTACGTCGCTCGACCGATGCCCGACCGACCGGTCACCGCCACGCTGCTCGCATGAAGCGAATCCCTGCCCTCGTGGCCATGTTCGTGGCCGCGCTGCTCGTCGCGTGCGGTGCACAGGTCACGCCGACCGCCTCCGGCGAGGTGGACCCGTCGCGTTCGCCGCGGCCCTCGTCGACGGCGACGCCCGCGTCACCGTCCGCATCCGCACCACCATCGGACGCACCAACCGCGGAGTGGCAGGCGGCGAACGTCCCTCCCACCGACGACGGCACGGCGACCGTCCAGGTCGTCCCGGGTGGGGAAGGGCTGATCGCCATCGGCTTCGATGGCGGGTTCGGCTCGATCCTGTGGACCTCCGCCGACGGTGGGCGCACGTGGACCGATGTGACGCCGGCCGGCTTCGAGTCCATCGGCCTGGCGACCGTCATCGAGCATGATGGCCGGCTGATCGGCGTCGGCCGAGGAAACACCATCGACGTCGAGACCGAGGAGGCCGCCGTCTACCTCAGCGACGATGGCCTGACCTGGTCAAAGGTCGAGACCGCCGAGCAGCTGATCGGCCAGATGATCGACGTGGTCGCGACCGATGATGGCCTGTTCGCGGTAGGAGGCGTCCCCGGAGCCGATTCGGCCGGCGTCTGGCGCTCGGCCGATGGGGAGACGTGGGAGCGCATCGGCTCCGACCTGGAGCACGCCTTCCTGTGGTCGATCGCCGAGGGCGGCCCGGGCCT
>DASTYP010000171.1:0-3346 GCA_035764845.1 Candidatus Limnocylindria bacterium | reverse complement strand
CCGTCCTCGCTGGGGACGAAGTGGAAGATGTCGTACACCGAGCTCTGGTAGTCCATCCCGATGTACGCGTCGAAGGCCGGGATGCAGTTGTCGATCACGTAGCCGGTCATGGTCTCTTCGGCCGGGTACGCGTCGCCGCTCAGCGAGCCGACGAAGAACATCTCGAACTCGTGCGTCTCGCTGCACGGCTTGGCGTCGACGTCGTCGATGAGCTCCTCGCTGGCGTCCTTCAGATCGAAGCAGTCGCCGGGACGCAGGTCCGCGACGCCGAGGTCGCCGCCATCGGTGATCTGCCCGGCGTCGTCACGGCTGGCCGCGAACAGCGAGCCACCGACCGCGACGAGGATGGCGACCGGGATCCACCAGAAGCGCGCCAGGAGCGCGAGCCAGCGCGAGCCGCCACTCGGCGCCGCCGGGGCGGCGGCCGGCTGGAACTGCTCCGATGCCGGCACCTCCGAGCCCCGGACGAGCCCACACGCCGCACATTGGCCCGCGCTCTCGTCGTTCGCCGCGAAGCAGCGCTTGCACACCCACCGATCAGCCAAAGCCCGATTCCCTCCGTCTGTCCGACCCCAGCGTCGTCAGCCGCTCGGTCGGGGTCAATGGACGGGCGGCAACACGGTACGGTCGGGCAGCGGGGGCAGCACCTCCACCCATCGATCGGCCCATGACGACGGTACCGCCCGCCATGGTGCCCGATGGCGACACGGCTTGCAGCGAGCGCGCCGCATCCCGCAGGCTTGCGGGGTGACCCGCCCATCGCGCGCCACCAAGGTGGTATGCACCATCGGCCCCGCGTCCGTCGATCGCGTCGCCGAGCTGGTCGACGCGGGCATGGACGTGGCGCGGATCAACTTCAGCCACGGGACGCCGGAACGCCATGCCGAGACCGCGCGCCGCGTGCGCGACGCGGCGGCGGCCGGCGACCGGAGCGTGGCGCTCATGGCCGACCTGCCCGGTCCGAAGATCCGCCTGGGCGACGTCCCGGATGGCCGCGTCGAGCTGCGGGCAGGTGAGCGATTCGTGCTGGGTGAGGGCGGCGCCACGGTCAGCTACGCCGGGTTGGGCACGGACGTCGAGCCGGGCGATCGCATCCTCCTGGCCGATGGGGCGGCCGAGCTGCGCGTCGTCGAGACCGGCGCGTCCGTCGTCACGGAGGTGGTGCGGGGCGGCGCGGTCCGATCGCGCGCCGGCGTGAACGTGCCGGCCGAGCGACTCTCCACACCCTCACTGACCGAGCGCGACCGCGCCGACGTGCCGCGCGCCCAACAGCTCCGCGTCGACTACGTCGCCCAGTCGTTCGTGCGTCGCGCCGCCGACGTCGAGGAGCTGCGCGGGCTCCTGGGTCCGGATGGGCCGAGGATCGTGGCGAAGATCGAGACGCGCCCCGCCGTCGACGATTACGACGCGATCTGCGACGCCGCCGATGCGGTCATGATCGCCCGCGGCGACCTGGGCGTGGAGCTGCCCTACGAGCAGGTCCCCATCCTCCAGAAGCAGCTCATCCGTCACGCGCTCGACCGCGGCGTGCCGACGATCGTCGCGACCCAGATGCTCGAGTCGATGATCTCGTCCCCGCGGCCGACGCGGGCCGAGGCCAGCGACGTGGCCAACGCGATCTTCGACGGGGCCGACGCCATCATGCTGTCCGGCGAGACGGCCATCGGGCAGTTCCCGGTCCTCGCCGCCCAGGCGGCGGTCCGCGTCGCGCAGCTGTGCGAGACCGATGGACGCGCCTACCTGCCCTCCGGTGCCCCGACCTCCGCCCGGACCGATGCGGACGCGCTGGCCGTCGCCGCCGTGGCCCTGGCCCACGCCGATGCGGACGTCGCGGCCATCGCGTGCTACACGCGCACGGGCCGCACCGCGCGGCTGCTGGCGGCACTCCGGCCGCACGTCCCGATCCTGGCGTTCTCGCCGGAGGCACGCGTGGTCGACCAGCTGGCGCTGGTGCGCGGGGTCCGTTCGCGGGGGTGCGTGCCGCCCGAGGCGACCGAGGGCCGCCTGTCGCTGATGGCCTGGCTGGTCGGCGAGAGCTCGCTGGCCGAGAACAGCGCGGTGGTCCTGGTGGCCTCGACGGCCGAGCCGGGAACCGGACCGAACCTGCTCGAGGTGCACCGCATTCGGCGCTGACCGCCGCATGCGACGCGTCTCAGCCGCGCGACCCGCCGCCGAACGCCTCGAAGACTCGGACGAGGGCCGCCCGGTCCGCGCCGGCACCCAGCCCCAGCGCGAGCACCAGCCTGGCCTTGAGCGCGTCGAGCGTGCCGCTGAACAGCGCGCCGGCCTCCCACCACTGCGTGCTGCCACCAGGGAAGCCGTACCCCGGCAGGGGGCGGCCCGACGGACACCGCGTGGTCAGCACCACCGGCACGCCGCGGTCCAGCAGCGGACGCGCAAGCTCGAGGTAGACCGGCGGCGTATTGCCGCCGCCGGCCGCGGCCACGACCAGGCCGGCCGGCGCCTCGCCGATGGACGCGCGCAGGAGGCCGGGATCGAGGTCCAGCGCCACGCCGATGATCGGCACCGGCAGGGCGGCAGCATCGGGGATGGCGGCGAGGCGCATCGGCTGGCGCTGCCGGAGAAGGGTGACGCCGGTGTCGCCCACCAAGCCGAGGCGGCCGGCGTTCGGGCTCTGGAAGGTGGCGAAGGCGTGCGTGTGCGTCTTCCGCACGTCATCGGCGCCGTGCAGCTCGCCGGCCATCGCGACGACCACGCCCTGGCCCGCCAGGCGCGGATCAGCCGCGGCGCGCACGGCGTTGCGCAGGTTCTCGGGACCCTCGTACGCCTCCTGCGACGCCGAGCGCATGGCTCCGACCACGACGACCGGCTTGGCCGTCAGCGGCAGCAGGTCCCACGCGAAGGCCGTCTCCTCGATCACGTCGGTGCCCTGCACGACGACGGCGCCAACGATCTCCGGACGGCGCAGCTGCTCGTCGAGGATGCGGCCGATCTCGAGCACCTGGGCCAGCGTCAGGTGGGAGGCCGGGACGAGGCCCCAGTCGATCGGCTCGATGTCGGCGATCGCGTCGAGCCCGGGGACGGATGCGAGGAGGTCGTCGCCGCGGAGCGTCGGGCGGTTGCCGGCCGCGCCGTCCTGGCGCATGGAGATCGTGCCGCCGGTGAAGACGATCGCGACGCGTGGCATGGCCGCGATGCTACGCGCGTCCGTCCCGGCGCGCGGGCGTGCATGGCCGAGTCGCGTGCAGGACCGGGCGGCCGAGCCGCGGTATCATTCCGGCCCCCACCGAGCACGAGGCCGGCCTTGAGCCGCACCATGATCGAGGCCGCCGGCCTCCACAAGTCCTTCGGCGAGACCCATGCCCTGCGCGGTCTCGACCTGCGC
>DASTYP010000170.1:0-5409 GCA_035764845.1 Candidatus Limnocylindria bacterium | reverse complement strand
TCGGCTATGCCGAGCGACTCCGGAGCGAGCACCGCATCCCGGTCTTCGTCCACGAGGCCGATGCCGCGCGGGCGCGCGGCGAGATCAAGCCCAAGACGTCGATGGGCAAGGTCCGCATCCGTCCGCTGATCCGCTTCCTGTGGTACGCGGGGCGCCGAGGAGGGCTGCGCACGACGTACCTGCGCGAGGTCCAGACGTTCCGCGGTGGAGAGACGCTCGACCTGCCCGGCTCACCGCGCGTGATCCCGATGCCGGGCCACTCCCCGGGGAGTGTCGCGTTCCACGTTCCGTCGGTGGATGCCGTCTTCGTGGGCGACGCGCTGACGACGCGCGACGTGCTGACCGGCGCGGGCGGCCCGAGGCCGGCACCGTTCACCGATGATCCCGATGGCGCCGCGGCATCGCTGGAGGCGCTCGAGGCGTTGGACGCTCACTGGGTGCTGCCGGGTCACGGTCCGCCGTGGGAAGGTGGATCAGCGGAGGCGGTGCGGCGATACCGCGCCGCGGTCGCGGCCGCGGCCTCCTGAACCGCGGCGTCCTCAGGCACCGGTCAGGTCCAGGCTGTCCATCAGCGCGTCGAGCACGCGCCGGTGCTCCTGGTAGACCGCATCGGCCTGGTCCTGCTGTGAGCTGGTCACCGCCACCAGGTAGCGCCCGTCGGGCAGCGCCACGAAGTAGCTGTAGCGCCGCTGCCCCGGATAGCTGAACGGATCCTCGGACGAGGTCTGCTCATCCTCCCGCACCACGGCCGGCCGGCCCGCCACGATGGCGTCCTCCTGCGAGACGACCGTCGCGCCGCTCGACGGCGGGTAGACGACATCGGAGACGCCGATGCTGATCGCGACGCCGCGAGGCAGCTCCGAGTTGGGCCGGATGGCGACCGGCTCCTCGGCGAAGACGGTGCACGCCGTCACGGCGTCGCCGCCCTGGAAGTCCGGTTCCACCCGCTCGTTCGCCCACCAGTCGGCCGGGTAGGAGGCGGCGTAGCCGATCTCCGGGTTCGTGCACGTCAGGACGTCGTCCGCGGCCGGTGCGCTGGGGGAGACGGACGGCGCGGGCGTCTCGGTCGCGGAAGTGCTCGGCGCCGCCGGCGTGCTGGAGGGGAGCGCGCTCGCCGAGGAGGTCGTCGGCGCGGGCCCCACGCTCTCATTGCGCGGCAGCAGGTTCGCGAAGAAGAGCCCCAATACGACGGCCCCCGCCACGACCGCCGCACCCGCCAGCATAGGCGCGAAGCGCAGCCCGCTGAACCCGCGCCGCTGATGCTCCGCCGCGGTGCGGCTCAGCAGGCGGTGGGCGACCTCGCCCGATGGCCGCGGCGCCGCCGCGTGGAGCGACTGCGAGAGACGACGCTCGAAGTCGTCGCCGGTGCGGTCCGTGCTCATGTCCATCGTCCCTCCGGCCGCGCCGTGGAGCGCGCGTCGGCGGCCAGCGCGGCCCCGAGCGTCCTGATGGCGCGGTGCAGCTTGCTGCGGTAGGTGACCTCGCGGATGCCGAGCGCGGCCGCCGCATCGGCCGTCGAGAGATCCATGAAGTAGCGGAGCGCCACGACGGTCCGCTCCTCCTGCTTCAGCCGCCGGAAGGCCTGAGACAGTTCGTCCCGGTCGAGGAGCGGATCGAGGCCGTCGCTATCGGCTCGGTCGTGGGAGGGCTTCAGCTCCACCTCACGGCGCCGACGACCCAGGCGCCGGCCCTCGTCGTGCGAGGCGTTGACGACCAGACGGCGCAGCCAGGCATGGAACTTCGCGACCTCGCGGAGCTTCGGCAGGTCACGCCATGCCTTGAGCAGCGCTTCCTGGACCGCGTCCTCCGCCCGAGCCCGATCGTTGAGCAGCAGGCCGGCCAAGCCGTACAGGCGTTCGATCTCCGGGCCGACCAGCGACTCGAACGCGCCGTGATCACCGGTCATCGCTCGTCGGACGAGCTCCTCGTGCAAGATCCGTTACCCCATTCCTTGGCGGCGTCACCCGTACTGGCGCTCCGGGTCGGCCGGCCGTTGCGAATTCAGCTGCCCCGCCTTACGCGCGGCGCGCACTACACCGTTGCGCAGCTCGACCAGATGGTGCATGAGCACGACCGCTCTGTTTGGCATAGCATCGGCGAATGGCTCTCCCGAACGATCCCGATCCCAAGCTCGCGCAGTACGCCCATCCCGAGAAGCTGGTGACGACCGCCTGGCTGGCGGAGCACCTGGACGACCCCGGTTTGGTGGTCGTCGAATCGGACGAGGACATCCTCCTCTACGAGACCGGCCACATCCCCGGCGCGGTGAAGGTCGACTGGCACACCGAGCTCAACGACCAGGTCACGCGCGACTACCTCGACGGCGAGCGATTCGCCGAGCTCATGCGCGCGAAGGGCATCGGCCGAGACCACACCGTCGTCTTCTACGGCGACAAGTCGAACTGGTGGGCCGCCTATGCGCTGTGGGTCTTCAGCCTCTTCGGTCACCCGGATGTCCGACTGCTCGACGGCGGCCGCGCCACGTGGGAGGCCGAGGGTCGACCGATGACGACCGACGCGCCCGACCGCCGACCCACCGACTACCCGGTCGTCCAGCGCAACGATGGCGCCATCCGCGCCTACCGCGAGGACGTGCTCGCCCACCTGGGCAAGCCGCTGATCGACGTCCGCTCGCCGGACGAGTACACCGGCAAGCTGCTGCACATGGCGAACTACCCGCAGGAGGGCGCTCTGCGCGGCGGCCACATCCCGGGGGCGAAGTCGGTGCCCTGGGCACGGGCCGCGAACGAGGACGGGACCTTCAAGTCGCGCGAGGAGCTCGACGCGCTCTACGGCGGCGAGGCCGGCCTGACGCCCGACGACGAGGTGGTCGTGTACTGCCGCATCGGTGAGCGGTCGAGCCACACCTGGTTCGCGCTGACCCACCTGCTGGGCTACGAGCACGTGCGGAACTACGACGGCTCCTGGACCGAGTGGGGCAACAGCGTCCGCGTCCCGATCGAGCGGGACGTGGAGGGGTCAGCGTGAGCCAGGCCGCGCTTCCGGCGCAGCTGGCGGAGATCGTCGAGGACTTCGCGTCGGCACCGCCGCGCGACCGGCTCGAGATGCTGCTCGAGTACTCGCAGTCGCTGCCGCCGCTTCCCGAGCGCTTCGCCGGACACCCTGAGCGGATGGAGCCGGTGCCGGAGTGCCAGTCGCCGCTCTTCGTCGCCACGGAGGTCGGACCAGACCACCGCGTGTCCATCTACGCCGATGCGCCCCCCGAGGCACCGACCACCCGCGGCTTCGCCGGGATCCTGCACGCCGGACTCGACGGGCTGCCGGCCGAGGAGGTCCTCGCCGTCCCCGGCGACGTCACCGCCCGTCTTGCCCTGGCGGAGGTGGTGAGCCCGCTGCGCCTGCGGGGCGCAGCGGCGTTGCTGGGACGGATCCAGAACCAGGTCCGAACGCAGGCGGGAACTCGCTGAGCCGCGCACTGCGGCCGCGATAGCTCCGGCTGATCACAGCGCGCGCGAACGTCTGGTCCCGCGCCGCCCGATGCCTGGGGCGAATCAAGCAGCGCGTCCGTAGCCGGTCGCGTGCGCTGTGATCAACCCCATGCATCGGCGCCGGTGAGGCGTCGCAAGCTACTCCTCGTCGGTTCCGCCGGCCGCCTCCCCGGCCTCGGCCGCATCGGCCTCTTCCTTCGTCTGGTGCACGGTGCCGGGCGCATGGTGCGGCGGGGCGTAGACGGTGATGAGACGCATCGGTCCGTCGCCGGTGTTGACGAAGTTGTGGCGCGTGCCGGCGTGCACGAAGACCAGGTCGTTGGGCGCCACCGGGGACCGCTCGCCGTCGATGATCGCCTCCCCGTTTCCATCCACGAAGACGAGGACCTGGTCGTTGTCTGGGTGGACCTCGTCGCCGATCTCGCCACCCGGCGGGATCGTCATGACGACGACCTGCTCGTGCTTCCCGGTGAGGACCTCGCGCCGGAAGGCGTCGTTGGTCCACGCGGCGGCCTGGATGTCGAGGCGGGTCTCCTGTTCGATCATCGCTGCTCCTCCTGGAATGGCTCGGGCCGATGGTCCGATCCAGCGGCACCCCGGGCAAGGTCCGAACAGCACGATCGCGGCCGGGCGGTGACGCCCATACTCGTGGCATGGTCGCCACCGACCCGACCCTCCTCGATGCTGCCCAGGTCGCTCGTGACCTCGAGACCGATGCGCGGAACGGACTGACGAGTGAGGAGGCCGCCCGCCGTCTCGCGGTCCACGGGCCGAACCGGCTGGCGGCCGCGCCGCCGGTGCCCGCCTGGCGCAAGCTGCTCGGCCAGTTCGCCGATCCGCTCATCTATCTGCTCCTCGTGGCCATCGTCGTCAGCGTCGTGGCGTGGTGGCTCGAGGGCGCGGAAGGGCTTCCGATCGAGGCGATCGTGATCGCGACGATCGTGCTGGCCAACGGCGTCCTCGGCTTCGTCCAGGAGCGGCAGGCGGAGCGAGCCGTCGCCGCGCTGCAGCGGATGGCGGCCCCGACGGCCCACGTCGTGCGCGACGGAACACCGCGCCACGTCGCGGCCAGCGAGCTCGTTCCGGGTGACGTCCTCTTGCTTGCCGAGGGGGACACCGTGAGCGCCGACGGGCGGCTCGAGACGGCCGCCTCGCTGATGGTCGCCGAGGCGGCGCTGACCGGCGAGAGCGAGCCGGTCCTCAAGGATCCCGTGCCCCTGCCCGCGCCGGCCGGCATCGGCGACCGCTTCGACATGGTCTTCGCCGGCACGGCCGTGACGCGCGGCCGCGGCCGCGCCATCGTGACGGCCACGGGCATGGGCACCGAGATGGGCCGCATCGCCACGCTGCTCGAGCAGACGCAACCCGAGCGCACCCCCCTCCAGCGGGAGATCGACGTCCTCGGGCGGTGGCTGGGGATCGCGGTCATCGTGATCGCGGTCGTGGTCGTCGGCGCCGTGCTCCTGACGTCGGACATCACCGGCCTCGGTGACCTCGTCGACGTCCTCCTGCTCGGCGTGTCGCTGGCGGTCGCCGCGGTCCCGGAGGGCCTTCCGGCCATCCTGACCGTGGTGCTCGCGCTCGGCGTGCAGCGCATGGCGGTGCAGCGCGCGATCGTGAAGAAGCTGTCGTCGGTCGAGACCCTGGGCTCCGCCTCCGTCATCGGCTCCGACAAGACCGGGACGCTCACTCGCAACGAGATGACCATCGTGCGCATCGCGACGCGATCGGGGACCGTGGAGGTCACCGGCAGTGGCTACCGTCCCGAGGGCCAGGTGCTGGCCGACGGGGCGCCGATCGAGGCGGGCCCACTCCATGGCGAGGTGCGCGCCGTCCTGTCCGGCGGCTCGCTGGCCAACGACGCGGTCCTGCTGAACCAGGCCGGCAGCTGGACGGTGCAGGGCGATCCGACCGAGGCCGCGTTCCTCGTCGCGGAGCGCAAGCTGGGGACGACGGAGCA
>DASTYP010000169.1:0-2242 GCA_035764845.1 Candidatus Limnocylindria bacterium | reverse complement strand
CGCGCCTCTGCATCGGCCACGGCGGCGCGGTACCTCGGCTGGACGTCACGTCGCCAGCGCCGCTCCATGATCGGGAAGCTGTGCCGCACGGTGGCCGGGAGCACCCCGCCGACCGACCGCGGGTCCCGCACCAGGTGCCAGAGAATGCTCGGCAGGCTGCGGAGCATGTTCCCCGGCGCGATCCAGTTGAGCGAGTAGAAGTACCAGCCGTTGACGATGACGTGGTGCGGCAGCGGCGCTCGCTGACCGAGCTCGCGACGGATGAAGGCGTGCAGCCCGACCTCAAGGTCGGAGAGCAGCCACGACTCGAACAGCGGGGTCACCGGCTCACCGATCCACTCGCCCAACCTGAGCGCCCGGTGGTAGGCGCCGGGCGCCGGTGGCTCCCAGGAGACCTCCGGCGGAAGCGCCGTCATCGGTCTCGCCTGCACGATCCACAGGTCGCCCGCCTGGTCGATGACCCACTCCACGTCCTGCGGCGCGCCCCGCGCGTCGGCGATCCGCCGCGCCTCGTCCGCCACCGTCCGCGCCTGCCGCGCGTCGATCGACCGCTCGGGCTGGCGTCTCGGCGTTGCCTTCATCCCGTTGACGACCCACTCGTCGCCCAGCGCCTCGCCGGCCACCAGACGCTCGCCCAGTCCCCGTACGGCGGTGACGACGCAGGTCGATCGGTCCCCGGAGATCGGATCCGCCGTGAGCGCGACCCCCGCGGCGGCCGGCGCGACCATGCGCTGGACGATGATCGCCATGGGTTGTGTCGCACCGGAGGCGTAGGCGGTGGCTCGAGCGTCCGCCGCGCTTTCCAGGCAGCGCTCGGCGGCGGCCGCGACCCCGCCCGCCGGGACCTCGAGGAAGGTCGCGAACATGCCCGCGAAGGAGTGCTCTGACCCGTCCTCGCTGATGCCGCTGGATCGAACGGCAAAGGGCCCGTCGCCCAGCTCCGCAAGCGCCCGAGCGACTGCCTCGGCCCTTGCATCCGGCGGCGCCGCCGCCCAGTCGAGCGTCAGCACCACCCCGTCGGGAACGTTGGCGTTGAGCGCCAGCAGCTCACCGAGGCCGGCGGCCTTGCCGCCGACCGCAGCCACGTCGGCCATGCGGACATCGGCCAAGCGACGAACACCATCGGAGCTCATGACTCGTCCTCCGTGCTCGCGGCGATCAAGGCGCGAACCGCCCACTCGACGTCCTCGGCCGCCTGGTCGACGGACGACCCGACGTGGTCGTGCCACGTTCGGAAGGCGGCGGTGCCGGTCAGGACCACCAGGAGCCGGGTCAGGCGCTCGCGGTCGACCGGGGAGCCATCGGGCACGATCCCGTCCACCAGCTTGCGGGTCAGCGCGATGCGGTTCGGCATCTGCGCGCGTCGGGCCTCCTCGCCGGCAGGGCTCGCCAGGGCGACCCGCTCGACATCGCCCATGGCATCCAGGTGAGCGAACTGCGTTCGCAGCATCGGCCCGAACTCGTCGATGGAGCCGGGCATGGAGAGCTGCACCGACGCCGATCGGTAGACCACGTGCGGGTAGAGGGCCGCGAACAGCTCCTCTTTGGTGCGGAAGTGCCGGTACACGGTGGGGACGGAGACGCCGGCCTCGCGCGCCACCGCGGGGATCGAGGTCGTCGCCAGGCCTCGCGCCGCCAGTCGGACCGTGGCGTCCAGGATGCGGACGCGGGTCTCCTCCGCCTGCTGTGCCCGCAGCTCGCTCCGGTACTCCCGCCGAGTGCGGTTGGCGATACGACTCATTTCGTGAATATAGGAGTCGTGTCAACCCCGTCAGCTGCGCTCGTACCGCCCCAGGTACCAGAGGCCGAGGTGGAGCGAATCGGTGCGGCGCAAGCCGGCGTCGCCGAGACGACGCTCGATGCGCCGAACGTCGTGGACGTACCCGCGGCAGCCGCCGCGCAGGGTGTCCCAGGCCGCTTCGACGTCCCACGCAACGCGGTTCAGCAGGCCCCGCCACCCACGGGATTCCGGGACGCTCAGGACGAAGGCGGAGCCAGCCAGTGGTGCAGCGTGACGGACCAGGCGATCCATGTCCGGGAAGCAGCAGATGACCCGGTCGAGGATCACCCAGTCCTGCGGCTCCGTCTCGACGTCGGCCGCGTTCCCAACCTCGTAGCGTGCGAGCTCACCGAAGCCTGCAGCAACGGCTCGACGGCGCGCCAGCTCGACGCTCGCCGCGGACAGGTCCACGCCCGTCACGCGCGTCGCCCCCATCTCGAGCAGCGCGACGCTCAGCGCACC
>DASTYP010000168.1:0-13292 GCA_035764845.1 Candidatus Limnocylindria bacterium | reverse complement strand
GCGCTGGCGCTGTCCGTCGCCGGCGTCCTGGTCCTGGGCATCTTCCCGGGAGCGATCCTCGGCCTCCTCGAGGTCTCCGCGGCGAGCCTCTTCTGACGCCCATGCCGCACGATGCCGACAGCGCCCTGGGCGCGGCGGCGTCGGCCCGGTTGGGGGACCGCCGCCTCATCATCGCGACCAACCGGGGTCCGGTGACCTTCACGACCGCCGCGGACGGCGGCCTGCGGCCGCGCCGCGGATCGGGCGGACTGGTCACGGCCCTGGGCCAGGTCGGCCGCCACGTGCCGGTGACCTGGGTGGCGGCGGCCATGGGTGATGGCGACCGCCGCGCCGCGGCGGACCCCAAGCTGCTGGAGCGAGCGGCCGCCGTCGATGGGCAGGACGTGCGGCTCCGATTCGCCACCGTCGAGCGCAACGTCTACGAGCAGGCCTATAACGTCATCGCCAACCCGTTCCTGTGGTTCCTGCAGCACCAGATGTGGAACCTGCCGGAGCGGCCGGTCATCGACGCGGCGTTGATGCGCGCCTGGGAGCGTGGCTACGTGGCGCTCAACGAGGCGTTCGCCAGCGCGGTGCTGGCCCAGGTCCGGGGCGACCGGGAGCCGCGCATCATGCTCCACGACTACCACCTCTACCTGGCCGCCGAGCCGATACGCCGCGCGCGCCCCAAGGCCGTCCTCAGCCACTTCACCCACATCCCGTGGCCTCCGTCCAGCATCTGGCTGACGATCGCGCCGACGATCCGCGAGTCGATCGCCACCGGCCTGCTCGCCAACGACGTGGTGGGCTTCCAGACGGCGCGCTACGCCCACAACTTCCTGCGCATGGTCGAATCGTTCGTGCCCGACGCGAAGGTCGACTACGAGTCGTCGACGGTGCGCCGTGGACGGCGCACCACCCACGTGCGCTCGTACCCGATCAGCATCGACGTGGCCGCGACCCGACGGGTGGCGCACTCGCGCGCGGCGCGGCGACGCGCCGACGACCTGCGCGGCCGCACCCGCGAGGCCACCCTGGTCCGCGTCGACCGCCTCGAGCCGTCGAAGAACATCCTGCGCGGCTTCCTGGCGTTCGAGTCGCTGCTCCAGCGCAACCCGCGGCTGCGCAACCGGATCGTCTTCTTCGCCTTCCTGGTGCCGTCGCGGACCGGGCTGCGCGAGTACGGCTACTACGGCCGCCAGGTGCAGAACGCGGTCGATCGCATCAACGCCAGGTTCGGCAACGCCGAGTGGCGGCCGGTCCAGCTGTTCTACGAGAACGACTACGCCCAGGCGCTGGCCGGGCTGTCGATCGCGGACGTGGTCCTCGTCAACCCGCTGGTCGACGGCATGAACCTGGTGGCGAAGGAGGCCGTCGTCGTCTCGCAGCACGACTCGGTGCTCGTCCTGTCCGAGACGGCCGGCGCCTTCGACCAGATGGCGGACGGCGCGCTGGCCGTGGCCCCGGCCGACGTGGTCGGCACGGCCGACGCGATCGCGACGGCGCTCGCCATGGAACCCGACGAGCGTCGGCGGCGGCTGCGGTTGCTGCGGGCCGGCGTGGAGCGCGAGGACATTACCTGGTGGCTGCGGCGGCAGCTCGAGGACCTCGCCGACATCGCCGGCTGACGGACCGATGGTGCAGCCTCCCGCGCCGCGACGCCGCTGGGGCGTTCCCGACCTGGTGCGCATCGGCCGCTTCCAGCGCGACGCTCGCGTCTTCCTGGTCTCGACCCTGGTGCTCGGCGCCGCGCTGAGCCTGTACTGGATCGACTTCAACCTCTACCTGCGCTCGCTCGGCTTCTCGACCGCCACCGTCGGCCTGGTGGCGACCATCTCGTCGACCGCCGGCGCCGTGACCGCCCTGCCGGCCAGCGCGCTGTCGGACCGCATCGGTCGTCGCGCGGTGATGGCCGGGGGCGTGATCGTGGGCGTGCTGGCGCTCATCGGCCTGCTGTCGGTGGAGGCGCTGCCGCTGATCATCGGCTTCGCGGCGCTGTGGGCCATCGGCCAGCAGTCGCTGATGGTGGTCCAGGCGCCGTTCCTGGCGGAGCACAGCGACGCCGAGCACCGCAACGACCTGTTCGCGCTGCAGGCAGCCATCCAGACCGTGACGAACGTCGTCGCGGCGGCGCTGGGCGGCATCGTGGCGACCGCGATCGCCGGCGCCATGGGCAGCGATCCGGACGGCCCGACGACCTACCGGGTCATCCTGGTGATCATGGTCGGCCTGCTGATGGTCGGCCTGGTCACCATCGGGCTGCTGGGGGACGACCGGCCCTCGCGCATGCGGAGCGCGGCGCGGCTGAAGGCGATCGGCGAGCCGGCCGCGTTCCCGCCACAACGCGCCACCTCACCGGCACGCATGGGGATCGTGATCCGGGATCGACGCCGGTTCGTGAGACTCCTGCTGCCGGGCTTCCTCATCGCCATCGGTGCCGGGCAGGTGATCCCGTTCCTCAACGTCTTCGTGCAGCAGAAGTTCGGGCTGGAACTGGCGTCCCTCAACGCACTCTTCGCGTTCACCAGCCTGGGAACGGTCGCCGCCATGCTCGCCCAGCCCGCCATGGCGCGGCGGTTCGGGCAGATCACGTCCGTCGTGATCGTGCAGGCCTTCAGCATCCCGTTCCTGGTGGTGCTGGGCTTCTCACCGATCCTGTGGACGGTCGTGCTGGCCATGGTCGTCCGCAACTCGCTGATGAACGCGGGCAACCCGATCTTCAGCGCCTTCGCCATGGAGCACGTCTCGCCCGCCGAGCGCGCGACGCTCTCGGCGTCGATGAGCCTGCTGTGGCAGATCGGCTGGGTCGTCGGCGGTGGGTGGTACGCGCTGCTCCAGGCCACGCTCGGCTTCACCGGCGGCTACGCCGTGAACTTCCTGACCGTGATCTCGCTCTACTCGATCGCCACGCTGCTGTACTGGGCGTGGTTCGGGGCCGCGGACCGACGGGCGGCGGCCGAGCGACGCCTGGCGGCCTGACAGGCTCGGCGCTCAGACGCGGGTGAGGCCCTCCAGGAAGGCCGCCGCCTCCGCCGGATCCCGCAGCAGCACGTCGGCCGCGCCCCTGACCTCCTCGGGCACCTCGTGATCCCCGCCGCCGACGCCGACCACCAGGCCGCGGACCCGACCCTCGGCGCGCAGTGCGATGACGGCCCGGAACATGTCCAGGTCGGTGACGTCGTCGCCCAGCACCACCACGGCACGCAGGGCGTGGCGCTCGACGAGCGCTCGCGTCGCCGTCCCCTTGTCGGCGGCGCCGATGGCCCGCAGCTCGACCGTCATGCGGCCGTGGCGCAGCTCCAGGCCCTCTCCGCCGACGTCGCCGAGGCCGTCGAGGATCGCGCGGCGCGTGGCCGCCGGATCCGGCGCGTTGCGGTAGTGGATGGCGGCGGAGAGGCCCTTGTGCTCGATCGGCACCCCCTCGAGCTCGGGCAGCCGCGCCAGCGCGCGGTCGAGGCGCGATCGGACGTCCTCCATCCCCGGCGCCGCCACCGGCTCGTCCGCGGTGGGTTCCAGCCACTCGGTCCCGTGGTTGCCGGCGATCAGCAGGCCGGGCACGCCGGTCATGCGGCGCGCGTCCAGCGCCGCGCGGCCGGTGATGATGGCGACGACCTCGAGCTGCTCGGCCAGCCGCGCCAGCGCGCCGTGGCCTCCCTCCACCAGGCGCGCGAGCGCCGGATCGGTGACGATGGGTGAGAGCGTGCCGTCGAAATCGGTCAGCACGCCGGCCGGACGGGCGGAGAGGACGTCGCGCGCGAGCTCCAGGGCCTCGGACAGCGAGGCCGAAGGCGGGGCCAGAGGCGAGGCCGTCGGCTGGCCCGTCGGGGACCCCGTCGGCGATGGCGTCGGTCGGCGGCTAGACTCGGTCACGTGAAGCGTCTCTCCGGGTGGTGGCTCCCGATCATTCTCGGGGTGGCCGGGGTCGCCCTCATTATCGCGGGCTCCCTGGACTCCGGCGGTCCGCCCGGCCCGACGCTGCCACCGATCGCGGAGGTGACGGCCACACCCTCAGCCAGCGCCCGGGCGACGTCGAGCGCCACCCTCGAGCCGACCCGGGAACCGTCGGCCAGCGCCGCCGCGACCGCCACGCCGACGCCGACCCCGCTGCCCGACGACGTCGTGGCCGTCCGGCTCGAGGTGCCCTCGGTCGGCATCCGGGTCAACGTCTTCGCCCCGACCGATGCGTCGCACTGCGCCTTCCCGCCGTCCGACGGCGCCTACCTCATCTGCCGTACGGACGAGAGCGGCAACCTGCAGGCCCCCGACCAGCCGGGCCACAACACCAACGCGTACGTCTTCGCCCACGCGGTCAACGACCTCTTCAAGCCGCTGTGGAACGTGCAGGTCGGCGCGGAGGTGCTGGTCCTGATGTCCAACGAGCAGGTCCTGCGCTACGTGGTCACCGAGGTGCGGCCCAACGTCGCCTGCCCCGACCCGGACGCCACGACCAACAACCCCGAGGACTTCGGGATCACGCCGCCGCTCGCCCTCCAGGTGCACGACGACTGCGACGAGGGAGTGTTCTGGACCCAGCCGACCGACCACGAGCGCCTCACGCTGCAGACCTCGCAGGGTTACAACCGCAACTGGGGAGAGCTCGTCGTCGTCGCCGACCCCGAGTTCTGAGCCGGGAGCGCCGACCCCGCCGACTCAGGCGCGCCGCCTGCCGCTGACGAACCAGGCGGGGAGGAGGGTCACCACCGCCACGCCGAGGGCGATCGCGAACACCAGCTGGAGGACGCCGGCCGCCTGGCTGCGCGACCAGTTCTCGAGCAGGTCCACCAGGGCCAGCGAGGCCTGCGGGTCCACGCCCACGAACTCGGGGCGACCGAGCGTCCGCACCAGCTCGTCGCGCCGTGCCGGATCGTTGACCAGCTGCGAGAGCTCGTCGATCCGGTTCTGCCCGATGGACGTCAACAGCGCCAGGCCGATGCTCATGCCCACCGTGCGCGTGATCTGCAGCATGGCGCTGGCCACGCCGTAGGCGCCGGACCCGGCCGCCTCGACCGCCGCCGTGGCCCGCGGTGACACCGTCAGTCCGAAGCCGATCCCGAAGATCGCGAGGTCGCGGACCAGCTCGTCCAGGCCGGTCTCGACGCCCCAGCCGAGCGACAGCCACAGGCCGATGGCGCTGACCACCACGCCGACGAGCGTGACGAGCCGCTCGCCCACGAAACCCGAGACGACCCCGCCGACGAGGGCCGCCGCGGCGATGGCCAGGGTGAGCGCCGTCAGCGCCGCGGACGACTGCTCGTTCGTGCCGAACAGCACCCGGTTGACGAAGACGGGCCCGCCGATGACCGCCGTCGCCAGCGTGTAGCCGGTCAGCAGGCTGACGCCGTTGGCCGCGCTGAACGCCCGATCGGCGAAGAGGCGGACGTCGACCAGCGGCGACCGGCTCCGCAGCTGGTGCCAGGTGAACGCCGCGAACGCGAGCGCGCTGGCCACCAGCCCAGCGATGACGAGCGGATCCGTCCAGCCCTGCGCGCCCGAGACGGTCACCGCACCGATACCGGCCACCAGCGCCGCCGACAGCAGCACCGCGCCACCGAGGTCGACGCGCGCGCGCACGCGAGGCGTCTCGATCCCGCCGGCCGCGACGTAGATCAACAGCAGGGTCACGATGCCGATCGGCACGTTGAGCAGGAAGATCCACTGCCAGCTGGCCATGTCGATGCCGGGCAGCGGCAGGTGGAAGTTCTGCAGCACCCAGGCCCCGTACACCGGCCCGATCGCCATGCCGACGTACGTGGCCGCCCCCTCGACCCCGAGCGCCGTCGAGCGCGCCCGACCGCGGAACAGGTGACTGGCCAGCGCCATCGACAGCGGAACGAGCGCGCCGCCACCAAAGCCCTGCACCACGCGCCAGCCGATCAGCCAGGTCAGGCCGTCGTCCGGCCCTGCCAGCCGCGACAGTCCCGAGCCCAGACTGCCGACCACGAAGAGCAGGAGCGCCACCACGTAGAGCCGCATGGCGCCCCACAGGTCGGCGCCCCGGCCGGCCAGGGGCATGGCGACGACGTAGGCCAGCAGGTACGCATTGACGATCCAGCTGACGCGAGCCAGGTCGTTCCAGCCCCCGAAGTCGGCCACGATCGACGGCAGGGCGATGGCTACCACCATCAGCTCGGCGCCGCCCAGGAGCACGCCCAGGCTGGCGAAGAGCAGCGCCGCCCACGCCGCGACCGGATGCAGTCGCGGCGGCGCGTCCTCCGGCACCGCCGTCACAGCTCGACGCGACCCATCGCCACGTGCGCCGTCGCAAGCAGGACGCCTGCCAGCGCCAGGAGCGCGCCGATCAACCGCAGCAGCTCCCCCGCCGCCGCGTGCACGAAGAGCCAGCCGGCGGCGTCGGGCAGGACGCCGCTGCTCCGGGCCGCCAGCACCGCCGCGCCGGCGACGAGGACGCTCAACGATGCCAGGGCCGGGGCGGCCACCGTGCCGGCCAGGAGCCCGAGCGACACCCAGCTGATGGCCGCGGCCGCCAGGACGGCGGCAACCAGGCCGAACCTCGCCACGTCGGTCACCGCGCCCACCGGCAGGGCCAGCCAGCCCAGGGCGAGGGTCGTCGCCAGGCCGGCCAGCGTGGATGCCGCGATCCCGACGAACCACCCGCCCAGGAGCGTGCCGCGCGGGACGGAGCGCGACACCAGCCAGCCGGCCCGGCCCGATCGGCGCTCCACCGCCAGCGACCAGGCGCCCAGCGCACCGGCCAGGGCCGATGCCGCCGTGACGCCGAGGACGAGCCGGTCGGCCTGAGCCGGGAAGGGCGCCGGAACGAGGGCGACCAGCGTCCCGGCCGCGACGAACGCGACGAGCAGGACGAGCAGCCGAAAGCTGATCCACAGCTCGCGAAGCGCGAGCCGGGCGATCGCGGTCGACTGGCTCATCGCGCGGCGGGCGCCCGCACCGCCGGGGGTGCGCCTCGAATCCGATCCCGAAGCTCCGCGAGCGTCGCGATGCCCCGACCCGACAGCGGCAGCCCGGCCTGCCCGAGCGCCTCCACCGGCGCCACCAGCGCGATCCGTCCGCCGCGCAGCAGAGCGACGTGCGAGACCAGGCCCTCCTCGCTGGCCGGGTAGCGGCTCGCGAGCACGATGGTCCGGCGCCGCCCCGGCAGGCGAAGCATGCGTCGACGCTCCTCCGCGTCGATGGCGCGCAGCGGCTCGTCGAGCAGCAGCAGCTCGGGATCACCGACCAGGGAGGCGGCGAGGCCGGTGCGCTGCAGGAGCGGCAGCCCGCCCCGACGCACGGGCCGGTCCGCCGACCCAGCGTCGATGCGCGTCCATGCCAGCGCCCGCCGGATCCGCCGTTCGGCTTCCTCGCCCTCCAGCTCCAATAGGTCGGCGGCCAGCACGAGCGCCTCTCGCGGCGTCATCCACGGACGAATGCCGGGCTCCGGGCCCAGGTACGCGACCCGTCGGCCCCATCCGCCGGGAGAGGCATCTCGGAGGCCGGCGATCTCGACCCGTCCCCGCGACGGTCGCGCGAGGCCGGCCAGGATCCGCACCAGCGTGGACGCCGGGCCGTCGGGCTCGGACACCAGCAGCAGCCGCATCCCGACCGGGACGGCCAGGGAGCAGCCATCGATGGCGCGGCCACGGCGGACATCCGTGGCTCGCAGCGCGGCCGGGCGCAGGACGCGCACCGCCGGATCGGCCCAGAGGGCGTCCGGGGTCGAGCTTGTCAGCGCCACACCTCCATCTCGCCGGCCGATCCTAGCACGCAGCCTTGACGCCTCGGCCGCCCGGGCATAGGATAAGCATCCGCTTATATAAATCCGCATTTGATAAAGAAGCGCTCTGTGATCTCCCCCCAGCCGGAGTCCCCGGCCGAGCACGATCTGCGTCGTCTGCGCGTCCTCTACCGCGCCCTCGGCGACGAGACACGGCTGCGCGTCATCGGCCTGCTGGCCGAGGTCGGTCCCATGCCGGTGCGCGAGCTCTCGAGCCGCGTCGGACTCTCGCAGCCCTTGATCAGCTGGCACCTCCGCATCCTCCGCCTGGCCGGGCTGATCGACACGCGACGCCAGGGCCGGGAGGTCATCTGTCGCCTGCGCACGGCCGCGTTCGAGGAGCTGCACGACGCCGAGGCACGCCTCATCGGCGGCACGGCCGGCGTCGCCCAAGCGTCCGAGGCCCCGGGGACGGTGCCGGATGTCAGCTAGCGGCCCGCGGACGCGGCCGCTGCGGCAGGGATCGGTCCTGCCGCCGTGGGTCAAGGAGGGCGGCCGCGCGGTGCTCGCGCCCGTGGTGCGGACCGCCATGGCGCTGCATCTCACGCCCAACACGATCACCGTCATCGGCCTGCTCATCACGCTCGTCGCTTCGGCCCTCGTCGCCGGCGGCTGGCTGCTCCTGGGCGCGGCCATCCTGACCGCCGGGTCGCTGCTGGATGCCGTGGACGGTGCCCTGGCGCGCGCCACCGGCGGCGGCACCGCGTTCGGCAGCTTCCTCGACTCGACCCTCGACCGCGCCGGCGAGACGATCCTCTACCTGGGCGTGACGGCCTGGCTGCTGCGGGCCATCGACCAGCCCTTCGTGCCCGTCCTGCTCGCGCTGATGGCCCTGGGCGGCTCGTTCCTGGTGAGCTACGCGCACGCCCGCGCCCAGGGCATCGGACTCGAGGCGAGCGTCGGCCTGGCACCGCGGACCGAGCGCCTCGTCCTCGTCATCGCCGGCATCGCCCTCGCCGGCCTCGGCTTCAGCATCGGCCTCATCGGGGCCCTGGCCATCCTGGCCATCCTCACGGTCATCACCGTCGTCCAGCGCATCTGGCACGTCTGGCGTCTCAGCCAGCCCGCCCCCACCGCACCCGAGCACAAGGAGAACTGACACCCGTGGCATCCACGAACGGCAACGGCTCGGCCGCCAAGAACGGCCACACCAAGGGGGACGGCAAGGTGCGGGTCGCCATCGTCGGCGTCGGCAACTGCGCCAGCAGCCTGGTGCAGGGCCGCTACTACTACGCCGATGCGAAGGACGGCGATTTCGTCCCCGGCCTCATGCACGTCAACCTCGGCGGCTACCACGTGCGCGACATCGAGTTCGTGGCGGCCTTCGACATCGACAAGAACAAGGTCGGCAAGGACCTCTCCGAGGCGATCTACGCCGAGCCCAACAACACCTACCGCTTCGCCGACGTGCCGCACACGGGCGTCACCGTCGAGCGCGGCATGACCCACGACGGCCTGGGCAAGTACCTGAGCCAGGTCATCGAGAAGGCGCCCGGCCCCACGGCCGACATCGTTGGCATCCTCAAGGAGCGCAAGGTCGACGTCCTGGTCAGCTACCTGCCCGTCGGCAGCGAGCAGGCGACCAAGTGGTACGCCGAGCAGGCGATCCAGGCGGGCGTCGCCTTCGTCAACGCCATCCCCGTCTTCATCGGGCGCGAGCCGTACTGGCAGCGCCGCTTCGCGGAGGCGGGCCTGCCCGTCATCGGCGACGACATCAAGAGCCAGGTGGGCGCGACCATCACCCACCGCGTGTTGACCCGCCTCTTCATGGACCGCGGCGTGCGGATCGATCGCACCTATCAGCTGAACTTCGGCGGCAACACCGACTTCCTCAACATGCTGGAGCGCGAGCGCCTCGAGTCGAAGAAGATCAGCAAGACCAACGCGGTCACCAGCATGATCGACTACGACATCGCCGATGACGACGTCCACGTCGGCCCCTCCGATTACGTGCCATGGCTGAAGGACCGCAAGTGGTGCCACATCCGGATGGAGGGCACCACCTACGGCGACGTGCCGCTCAACGTGGAGCTCAAGCTCGAGGTGTGGGACTCCCCCAACAGCGCCGGCGTCATCACCGATGCCATCCGCTGCGCCAAGCTCGGCCTGGACCGGGGCCTGGCCGGCACGCTGGTTGCGCCGAGCTCCTACTTCATGAAGAGCCCGCCGATCCAGATCCACGACGACATCGCCCACAACCGCGTCGAGGCCTTCATCCGCGGCGAGGACAACGAGACGCTGGTCGGCACGGAGCAGCCGCCGAAGCGTGCCAGGAAGCATCTCGCGCCCGGCCACGCCAACGTGCCGGCCAAGGCCGCTGCCGGCGAGGCGCGGTGATTCGTCCCTCGCGGCCGAACGCATGACGGACAGCGCGGCGGCGGCGCGGGCCGGCTCGGAGAAGACGCCCGAGCGCAAGCGCGAGCTGGTCACCTACTGGCTGTACCGCGCCGGTGAGTGGGCCATCAACCGGCTGCCGCGCGGCTTCGTGCTCCCCGCGGCAGCCACGGTCGGCGCGCTCGGCTACCTGCTCGCGGGGCCCAAGCGAGCGCTGATCCGCCGGAATCTCGCCCGGCCCATGCAGCTGCCCGCCGACGATCGGCGCGTGGACCGCGCGGCGCGGCAGGCCTTCGCGAACTACGCGAAGTACCTGGTCGACATGATGCGCATCGGCGAGATGACGGAGGAGCAGGCCGAGGAGCTGGTCGGCATCGAAGGGCTGGAGGTGCTGCGCGCCGCACAGGCGGAGGGTCGCGGCGTCCTCATCTGCACCGTGCACGTCGGCGGCATGGACCTCATCGGCCCCGGCCTGAAGCTGCACGGCGAAGCCCTGAACGTGGTGGCGGATGACACCACCTACGGCCGCCTCTACGACCATTTGGCCGCGGCGCGCGCTCGCCAGCACATCTTCCTCATCGGGTGGCGCAACCTGCGCGGCCTGTACCGCACGCTGCGGGGCAACGGCAACCTGGTGCTGTTCTGCGACGGTGGCTACCGCCGCGGCGACGTCCCGGTCGAGTTCTGCGGCGAGGCCACCACCTTCCCGATCGGACCCGCGACGTTGGCCGCGAAGACCGGCGCGCCGATCCTGCCGGTCGCCTGCCGCCGCCTGCCGAACGACCGATTCGTGGCGCGCGCCCTGCCGCTCATCCACTGCACCTCCACCGAGCCGACCGAGCTGTACCGCGCGACGCAGGAGCTGGCGCACGCCCTGGGCGGGGTGCTGGCCGAGGTACCGGGGCAGTGGTACATGTTCCGCCCCGTGTGGCCCGAGGCGGCCGCGGACCGGGAGCGGGCCGAGGCGGCCCTCGCCGCAGCGCGTCGCGGCGAGGACTGGACGACAATCGGGGCGTGATGCTCCTCCGCCTGGGACTCGAGGCCGCCGACCGCCTCGCCAACCTGCTGCCCGCGCGCGTTGCCTACGCCCTGGCCGACGTGGCCGGTGACGCCTGGCGGCGCCTGGCTCCCCGGCGGCGCGAGTTGGTGGCCGCCAACCTGCGCCGCGTGTGCGAGGCCTCCGGCCGGCCCACGGCGGGCCCGACCTTCCGCCGCCTGGTCCGCGACGCGTTCCGCCACCACGCGCGCTACTACCTCGAGGTTCTGCGTGTTCCGCACGTACCGACCGCCCGGATCGACGAGATCGTCGACGTCCCGCAGTGGCCCGAGTTCGCGCGCGCCATCGACGGTCGGCCGTCGATCATGGTCAGCTGGCACCTCGGCAACCCCGAGCCGTTCTCCACCTTCCTGGCGTCGCGCGGGATCCGGCCACTGGTGCCCATCGAGGAGATCGAGCCGCGCGCGCTGTTCGAGTTCCTGGCCGCTCGTCGCGGTGCGGCCCACCCTGAGCTCGTGCCGGTGCGCCGCTCGAGGCGGCCGCTGACGCAGCGGCTGCGCGACGGCGGACTGGTCGCGATCATCGGCGACCGTGACCTCGATCACGACGGCCGGCCGGTCACCGTCTTCGGCCACCCCACGACGTTGCCGACCGGCCCGGCCTGGCTGGCGGCCACGCATCGCGCGGCGATCCTGGTCGGGCGCTGTCTGCGCGAGGGCGAGGGACACTACCGCGTCGATGGCGAGATGATCGACGCCGGGGCGATGGAAGGCGACCGTCGGGCCATGGTCGCGGAGCTCACCGAACGCCTGGCGAGGCGTTTCGAGGCCGACGTCGCCGCGGCCCCCGAGCAGTGGTGGGGGGCGTTCCAGCCGTTCTGGCCGGACCTGGCGAACCGAGACGAGCGGTGACCGCCGCCGACGCGGTCAGCCGGGGCCGCTTCCACGAGGCACCGCGCAGCGGTGAGGCGCGCGGCCGCGCCGACATGCACATCCACTCGCTGTACTCGGACGGGACAGCATCGGTCGCGCAGATCCTCGAGCACGTGGAGCACCACACCGATCTCGACGTGATCGCCATCACCGACCACGAACGCGTCGACGGCGCGCTGCGCGCCGCGGAGTTGCACGCGGCCGGGAGCTTCACCTTCGACCTGGTCGTGGGCGAGGAGATCACGACGCGGCGCGGCCACGTCGTCGCGCTGTTCATCACCGAGCGGATCGCGGCGCTGCGCCCGCTCGAGGAGACGCTCGACGCCATCCACGCGCAGGGGGGCATCGCCATCGCGGCCCATCCGATGGCGCCCGTGCCACTGAGCGTCGGCCGCCGCAGCCTGCTCGGGGTGCGCGACCACGAGCACGAGCGCGTCTACTTCGATGCCCTCGAGCTGTTCAACCCGAGTCATGCCGGACGCATGCGCCAGGACGCGCGGCTGGAGCTGAACGCCGCGGAGCTGGGTCTGCCCGGCGTGGGCAACTCCGACGGCCACGTCCTCGAGGGCATCGGCACCGGCTACACGCGCTTCCCGGGCCACACCGCCGAGGAGTACCGCGAAGCCGTCCGCGCCGGCACGGTCGAGCCCGGCGGGGAGCACTGGACCGCGGCGCACAACGTCGACGTCTACCGCCGGCAGCTGCACGCCAAGCTGCGGCACGTCTGGCACACGGTCAAGCCCGGCCACGACGACTGGCGCTGAGCCGATCCGCGAGGACCGATCCGAACGGCCCATTCGGCCCTCGCCGGCCGCGCACGCGAGCGGGACCATCCGGGCATGGCCGGGTCCGATCGTCGCCGGCGCGTGGCCGGCTGGGTGGTCAACGGCGCCCTTCGCGCCGCCATCGTCGGCTTCGTCGTCGAGGCGGCGGCCGCGCCGGCGGACGACCCCCGCTTCGCCGGGAAGGGCATTCCCGTCCGGAACTTCGTCTTCGGCGGCGGCGCGCTCACGCTCGCCTTCCCGCTGATGCATCGGTCCGTTCGACCCTGGGATGGTCGTCGTCGTCCACCGCCGGCGCGTCGGCGCCGAGGACGCTGCCGCCCAGCACGTAGGTCGGCTGGTCGATCGACTGCACGCTGATCTCGTCGTCGCCGCCCTCGCCCGCGACCAGCAGCTTGGTATCCAGGGCGCGCAGGTCCGGAAGGTTGTCGAGCTGCGGGGAGAACTTCACCAGGAAGCTGCGCTTCACGCCCGGTCCGGCCGCGGTGGCGCTCACGTCGTCGATGAAGGCCGTGCCGCCGACCACCCGCAGG
>DASTYP010000167.1:0-7395 GCA_035764845.1 Candidatus Limnocylindria bacterium | reverse complement strand
GCAGCGGCAAGATCCCCGGCCGGCGTCGAGCGACGGAACCGACGCGGTTCAACTCATTGTTGGGAGGGGTCCGTCAGTGACCTACACCGATCAGGTGATCACCTGTTCCGACTGCGGGATCGACTTCGTGTTCTCCGCATCCGAGCAGGAGTTCTTCGCGGAGAAGGGCTTCGCGTCCGCTCCGAAGCGCTGCTCCTCGTGCCGCGCCCAGCGCCGGGCATCCGGCGGCGGTGCCAGCAGCTACGGCAACGGCGGCGGCTACGGCGGCGGCGGCGGGTTCTCGCGCGGGCCGCGCGAGATGCACGACGCGACCTGCGCGCGCTGCGGCAACGAGACCCAGGTGCCGTTCCGCCCGACGGGCGCGCGCCCGGTCTACTGCTCCGACTGCTTCCGGATGATGCGGGGCTAGTCCTCGTCTCTCCCTTCGCAGCCGATACGGGCGGCCTCCGGGCCGCCCGTTCTTCTTGCCCCGCGGAACTCCGCCACCCATGACCCGCCCCACGGGTCCAATCGGGCCCGGAATCGGCCCGGCTTGGCCGCCGAGCGACCGTCACCCAATCCCGACCTATCATGAGGGTGTTCACCAACGAATTCGGCAGACAACTTGCGGAGCGTTCTGCATGACCACCCAGCACGACGAGTTGCGCGAGCTCGGGCAGCAGCTGCGCGTCGACTCGATTCGATCCTCGAGCGCCGCCGGCAGCGGGCACCCGACCTCCTCCATGTCCGCGGCCGACCTCATGGCCGTCCTCATGTCGAAGTACCTGCACTACGACTTCGATCGACCCGAGGATCCACGCAACGACCACCTGATCTTCAGCAAGGGGCACGCGTCGCCGCTCCTCTACGCCATGTACAAGGCGGCCGGGGCCATCTCCGACGAGGAGATGCTCACCTTCCGGCAGTTCGGCAGCCGCATCGAGGGTCACCCGACGCCGGTTCTTCCCTGGGTGGACGTTGCCACCGGATCGCTGGGCCAGGGCCTGCCCATCAGCGTCGGGATCGCGCTCACCGGGAAGCGCCTGGATCGGCTCCCGTACCACGTGTGGTGCCTGTGCGGCGACTCGGAGATGGCCGAGGGCTCCATGTGGGAGGCATTCGAGGCCGCCGGCTTCCACGAGCTGGACAACCTGACCGCCATCATCGACGTGAACCGGCTGGGTCAGACCGGGCCGACCATGCACCAGTGGGACCTCGACGCGTACCGCAACCGGGCGCAGGCGTTCGGCTGGCACGCCATCGAGATCAACGGCCATGACGTCGCGGAGGTGGACCAGGCCTTCGCCGAGGCGGCGCAGACGACCGGGCGCCCGACGGTCATCGTCGCGAGGACTGAGAAGGGGCACGGCGTCGCCGCGGTCGCGAACAAGCCGGGGAAGCACGGCAAGCCGCTCGACGACCCTGAGGCAGCGATCCGAGAGCTGGGCGGGATGCGCGACATCCACGTCGATGTCCCGAAGCCAGAGATCAACGGTGAGCCGCACGCCTTCGAGGGTGGTGCCCTGACCCTGCCGTCATACGAGGTCGGCACGAAGGAGGCAACGCGCAAGGCCTTCGGTGATGCGCTGCTGGCGCTGGGCAAGGCCGATGGGCGCGTCGTCGCCATCGACGGCGAGGTCGGCAACAGCACCTACACGGAGGAGTTCGCCGAGGCGCTGCCCGATCGGTTCTTCCAGATGTACATCGCCGAGCAGCAGATGGTGTCGACGGCGGTCGGCATGCAGGTGCGTGGCTGGAAGCCGTTCGCCGCGACGTTCGCGGCCTTCCTGTCGCGTGCGTACGACTTCGTGCGGATGTCGGCCATCAGCCGGGCGAACTACGCGCTGGCGGGGTCGCATGCCGGCGTCAGCATCGGCGAGGACGGACCGTCGCAGATGGCGCTCGAGGACCTCGCCAGCCTGCGGGCGATCATCGGATCAACGGTGCTGTACCCCAGTGACGCCAACCAGGCGGCCAGGCTCGTGGCCGAGATGGCGGAGCGCCAGGGCATCGTGTTCATGCGAACGACGCGCGAGAAGACGCCGGTCCTGTACTCGCCCGACGAGGAGTTCCACATCGGCGGATCGCGGGTGGTGCGCAGTTCCGGCGACGACGCGGTGACGCTGATCGGTGCCGGAATCACCCTGCACGAGGCCATGAAGGCTGCCGATGCGCTCGCTGCCGACGGCATCGCGGCGCGCGTGATCGACCTGTACAGCGTGAAGCCGATCGATGCCGGGACGGTTCGCGCCGCGGCGCGGGAGACGGGCGCGATCGTCACCGTGGAGGATCACTCGGACGAGGGCGGCATCGGGGACGCGGTCCTCGCCGCGCTCGCCGACGAGCAGCCACACCCGGTGGTCCGGAAGCTGGCCGTGCGCGAGATGCCGGGCTCGGGCAAGCCCGCCGAGCTGCTCCACTTTGCCGGGATCGACGCGGACTGCATCGCCGATGCGGCACGGTCGCTCGTTCGCGGCCGCGAGCGCGTCGGCTCGGCCGCCGGCGAGTAGGGAGGCGCGCGCGATGAACGGAGCAGAGCAGGACCGCCGGGAGGCGGCAGTGACCGACCAGGACAGGAAGGCGGAAGACGTGGCGGACAAGGCCAACGGAACCAACGCGCTGCAGCGGCTGTACGCCGAGCAGAACCAGAGCCCGTGGATCGACTTCATCGACCGTGACCTGATCGAGAGCGGCAAGCTCGAGGAGATGGTCGACGACGGCATCCGCGGGCTCACCAGCAACCCGACGATCTTCGCCAAGGCCGTCGCCAGCGGCCAGTACGACGACCTGGTCCGGCGCGAGATCGAGGCGGGCGACGACGCGCACGGTATCTACCAGCAGATCGCGGTCAGCGACGTCGGCGACGCCGCCGATGTGCTGCGCCGGGTCTACGACAGCTCGGACGGCGCCGATGGCTTCGCCAGCATCGAGGTCGAGCCGGAGCTCGGCGACGATACCGCGGCCACGCTCAACCGCGCCCGCGAGCTGTGGACGCTCCTCGATCGGCCCAACGTCTTCATCAAGATCCCTGCGACGGAGGCTGGCATCCCGGCCATCGAGGACGCCATCGCCGAGGGCATCAACGTCAACGTGACGCTGATGTTCAGCGTCGAGGTCTACCGCCGCGTGGCGCGCGCCTACGTGGCCGGCCTGCGGAGGCGGCTCGAGGCGGGGCAGGACGTGAGCCGCGTTGCGAGCGTCGCGAGCTTCTTCGTCAGCCGCGTCGACACGAAGGTGGACAAGGCCCTGAACGAGCTCGGCACCCGCGCGGCGCTCGAGGCCCGCGGACGTGCCGCCATCGCGAACGCGAAGCTGGCGTACGAGGCCTTCAACGAGATCTTCGGCGGAGACGAGTTCGCCGAGCTGCGCGCCGCCGGCGCCCGCGTGCAGCGCTGCCTGTGGGCGAGTACCAGCACGAAGAACCCCGACTACCGCGACGTGATCTACGTGGAGGAGCTCATCGGTCCCGAAACCGTGAACACCATGCCGTTGGAGACCATCACGGCCTTCCTGGACCACGGCGACGTGCGTCGCACGCTGGACACCGGCCTCGACGACGCGCGACAGGCGCTGCGCGAGGTGGAGGCCAGCGGCATCAGCATGGAGCAGGTCACGTCCGAGCTGCTCAGCGAGGGCATGGCGTCCTTCGGGAAGAGCTTCGACGAGCTGATCGAGTCGATCGAGTCGAAGAAGACGGAGCTGGCGACCGCATGACCGGCGTCGAGGACGCCGTCGAGGCCCGCCTCGAGCGCCTCACCGGCGAACGGGTGGCCGAGCGCCTCTGGGCGCGCGACGGCTCGCTGTGGGCGGAGTCGCAGAAGAAGCCGGACGAGGTGGCGGCATGGCTCGGATGGCTGGCGCTGCCGGACGCGATGTCGGAGCGCGTCACCGAGCTCGAGCACCTTGCCCGCGCCGTGCGCGAGGACGGCTACCGTCGCGCCGCGGTGCTCGGGATGGGTGGCTCGAGCCTGGCGCCCGAGCTGTTCAGCCGGGTCTTCGGCTGGGCCGGAGGCCCGGCGGGCACCGGCGCCGCGTCGGCCGATGGGCTCGAGCTGCGCATTCTGGACTCGACGCATCCCGACGTGGTGCGCGGCTTCCGCTCGTGGGCATCGGAGCAGCGCACGCTCTTCCTGGTGAGCTCGAAGTCCGGCTCCACCACCGAGCCGAATGCCTTCGAGGCCGCCATGGCCGAGATCGCGCCGGCCCTCGACTTCCTCGCTATCACCGATCCCGGCACCGCGCTGGCCGAACTGGCCCGCGCCCAGGAGTTCCGCGGCATCGTCGAGGCGCCGCCCGACGTGGGCGGCCGCTACTCAGCGCTGACCGTCTTCGGCCTGGTGCCGGCTGTGCTGACCGGCGTCGACATCGGTGGGCTCCTGGAGCGTGCGCGCGCCATGGCGGACGCCTGCCGGACTGATGATGCGGTCGACAACCCGGGCCTGCGGCTCGGCGCCTTCCTGGGCGAGGCCGCGCTCCACGGCCGCGACAAGCTGACGATCGTGACGGCCGACCGCCTCGCGTCCTTCGGCGACTGGGCCGAGCAGCTGATCGCGGAGAGCACCGGGAAGAACGGCACCGGGATCGTGCCGATCGTCGGCGAGCCGCTGGCCGATCCCGAGGCCTACGCCGACGACCGCGCCTTCGTCTTCCTGCGCTTCGCGGATGACCAGGACCACCATGCCCGACTCCGTGCTCGACTCGCGGATCTCGGCCACCCCGTGCAGGAGCTCGTCTTGAACGACGCGCTGGACGTCGGCGGGGAGTTCGTGCGCTGGGAGGTCGCGACGGCGGTCGCCGGGATCGTGCTCGGCATCGATCCGTTCGACCAGCCGAACGTCCAGGAGAGCAAGGACGCGACGAAGGAGCTGCTCGAGGCGTATCGGTCGAAGGGCGCGCTGCCGCAGCCGATGCCGCTGGTGAGCGAGCCGGGGCTGGCGGTGACGGCGGATCCGTCGGCGTTGGGGGACGAGCCAGTCAGCGTGGACGGCGCCATCGGGCAGCTGCTCTCGCTGCTGCGAGCGGGGCACGACTACTTCGCGATCCTCGCGTACCTGCCGCCGGACGACGCGGTCGAGCAGCAGGTGCAGCGCATCCGGACCGGCGTCCGCGACGTGCTGGGCGTGGCCACGACGCTGGGCTTCGGCCCGCGCTTCCTGCACTCGACCGGCCAGCTGCACAAGGGCGGACCGCCCACCGGCGTCTTCCTGCAGCTCACGGCGGAGCCCTCGAAGGACCTGCCGATCCCCGGCTGGGACGAGACCTTCGGGACGCTCATCGCCGCGCAGGCACTGGGCGACCTGCAATCGCTGCAGCGGCGCAACCGGCGGGCCCTGCGCGTGCACATGGACGACCTCCATGCCGGCCTCGATCGGCTGGAGGCAATGATCGACGAGGCGCTGGCCGCGGGCTCCACCGCGAGCGCCGCAACCGGGACGAAGGAGGCCTGATGCAGGTCGCGATCTGCGGACTGGGACGGATGGGGGCCGGCATGGCGCGCCGCGCGGCGCGCGGCGGGCACGACGTGGTGGTCTGGAACCGGACCGAGAGCGTCGCGTCCGAGGTGGCGGCCGAGCCCGAGAACGAGGGCCGCGTCAGCGTCGCGGAGCCGCTCGACCGGCTGGTGGAGATGCTGCCGGCACCGCGCCACGTCATCGTCAGCGTCCCGTCGGGCGCCGCGACCGACGCGATGATCGAGCAGCTGGCCGAGCTGCTGGAGCCGGGCGACGTGATCATCGACGCCGGCAACAGCCGCTTCCACGACTCGAAGCGTCACGCCGCCGAGCTGGCCGAGAAGGGCATCGAGTGGCTGGACATGGGCGTCTCGGGCGGCGTCTGGGGCCTCCAGGTCGGCTTCTGCGCCATGCTGGGCGGGAAGCGCGAGGTCTTCGATCGGTTCGAGCCGGTGGTGAAGACGCTGGCGCCCGAGGGTGGCTACCTGTACTGCGGTGATGCCGGGGCCGGCCACTACGTGAAGATGGTCCACAACGGCATCGAGTACGGGATCATGCAGGCCTACGGCGAGGGCTTCGACATCCTCCACGCCAGCGAGTACGACCTCGACCTGGCGGCCGTGGCCCGCATGTGGAACAACGGCTCGGTCATCCGCTCGTGGCTGCTCGAGCTGGCCGGCAACGCGTTCGAGCGCGAGGGCAACGACCTGGACGAGATCCGCGGCTGGGTCGCCGATTCGGGCGAGGGCCGCTGGACCGTCGCGGAGGCGATCGACCATGACGTGCCGGCGCCGGTCATCACCCTCAGCCTGCTGCAGCGCTTCCGCAGCCGCCGCGACCCCGACTCCTACTCCGATCGCGTCCTTGCCGCCCTTCGCAACGAGTTCGGCGGCCATGCCATCAAGGAGCGCGAGTAGCCACCGATGGCGACGCGCACGGTCGACCGAGCCGCCGCGAACCAGGAGCCGACGCCGATCACGACGGTGCGGCCGGTCAAGGCCAACCCGCTGCGCGAGGGACTGCGCCTGGAGCGCATGGCGGAGCCGTGCACCATGGTCATCTGCGGCGCCACCGGTGATCTCACCGAGCGCAAGCTGGGTCCGGCGCTCTACAACACGCTACTCGGCGGCTTCCTCCCACCCGAGTTCACCGTCGTGGGCTTCGCGCGTCGCGACCTGACCGACGAGCAGTTCCGTGAGCACCTGCTCGAGGGCATCAACAAGTACAGCCGCAACCGCCCGGCGAAGCCCGCGATCTGGGACTCCTTCGCGAAGGGCATCGAGTACCACCGCGGCGACTTCGACGATCCGGCGGCGTTCGTCGAGCTGGCCAAACGGCTGGATCGCATCGACCGCGACCGCGGGACGCAGGGGAACCGCCTCTTCTACCTCGCCGTCCCACCGAACCTGTACCCGGAGATCGTCAACCAGCTGGACCGGGCCGGGCTCGCCGCCAGCGGCGCCCATCGGCGCACCGGCGCGAAGCGTGGCTGGACCCGCGTCATCGTCGAGAAGCCGTTCGGCTACGACCTCGACAGCGCCCGGCGCCTGAACCACGAGATCGCCGAGGTCTTCGACGAGGGGCAGGTCTATCGCATCGACCACTACCTCGGGAAGGAGACGGTCCAGAACCTCGCCGTCTTCCGCTTTGGCAACGGCCTCTTCGAGCCGATCTGGAACCGCCGCTATATCGACAGCGTGCAGATCACGGTGGCCGAGACGGTCGGCGTCGAGGGACGCGGCGAGTTCTACGACCAGACGGGGGCGCTGCGCGACATCGTCCAGAACCACGGCCTGCAGCTCATGGCCATGTTCGCCATGGAGCCGCCGGTCGAGTTCGCGGCCGAGGACCTGCGCGACGAGAAGCTGAAGGTGCTGCGCGGCGTGAAGCCGATGACCCCCGAGGAGGTGGCGGCCAACACGGTCCGCGGCCAGTACGTCTCCGGCTGGGTCGAGGGTGAGAAGGT
>DASTYP010000166.1:0-3285 GCA_035764845.1 Candidatus Limnocylindria bacterium | reverse complement strand
CGGCCGTCAGCTCAGCTTCAGGTTCGGCAGCACCCTGGTGCCGAAGGTCTCGATGAACGCCGCCTGGTCGCGCCCGACGTTGTGCAGGTAGATCTCGTCGAAGCCCATGTCCACGAACTTCTGGATCTGGGCGGTGTGCTCCTCGAGATCAGCGCTGATCAGCATCCGGTTGGCGAAGTTCTCGATCCGCACGAGCTTGGCGATGTTGGCGAAGTCCTCGGGGTTCTTGATGTCCTGCTTCGGGAACGGCATGCCGCCGTTGGGCCACTCCTCCAGCGCGTTGCGCTCCGCCTCCTCCTGGGTGGGCGCCCAGGACACGTGGATCTGGAGCTGCGTGCGCATGGCCGATGCGTCCTTGCCGGCCTCCTGGGCGCCCTCGCGGAACTTGTCCCAGAGCATGTTGATCTTCTCGTCGGCCGCCCCGACGGTGATGATCCCGTCGGCGAACTTGCCGGTGCGCTTGGCGTTCACGGGGCCGGCGGTCGCCACGTAGATCGGGACGGGCTGCTCCGGGCGGGTGTAGAGCTTCGCGGACTCGAGGGTGAAGTACTCACCGTCGTGCTTGACGACCTTGCCACTGAACAGCTTGTTGATGACCTCGATGGCCTCGAACATCATCGCGGACCGGATGCCGATCTCCGGCCACTCACCGCCGATGACGTGCTCGTTCAGCGCCTCACCGGCGCCCAGGCCCAGCCAGAAGCGGCCAGGGTACATGGCGCCCAGCGTGGCGGCCGCGTGCGCGATGACGGCGGGGTGGTAGCGGAAGCCGGGGCACGTCACCGCGGTGCCGAACGGGAGGCTGGTGCGCTGGCCCAGCGCGCCCATGAAGCTCCACGCGAACGCGGACTGGCCCTGCTGCGGGGTCCACGGGTGGAAGTGCTCGCTGACCTGGAAGCCAGCGTCGAATCCTGCCCCCTCAGCCTGTTCGGCCCAGTCGAGCAGCTCCGTGGGATGGAACTGCTCGAGCATGCACGCGTATCCGATCTTCGTCATGCCGGTAAGCGTAGCGGCGACCGGGCGCCCGCGTGGGGTGCCCCGCCCGGGGGTCGATCGCCAGAGGAGCACTTCGTCCGGCGAGTATCGCGTCGGCGGTCACGGCGCTCGCGTGACGAGCGCCTCACGAGTGCGAGGACGCAGATCGGGTCCTTCGACGGACGCAATGCTCCTGTCAGGAGCAGCACCGGGTGGCAACAGCGCGGCGCCGGAGCCACTGGCATCCGGCGCCTCGAACCAGGAGGACGGAGGCTACGCTCCGCCGTCCTCACCGGAATCCGTGTCGTCGTCGCCACCCCACGGGTCGAAGCCCGGGCCCATTCCCGGACCCATGCCCCCGTGGCCGCGACCGTGACCCGGGGCGAAGCCTGGACCCATCCCGGCGCTCGGCAGCTCGTCGAGCTGACCGCCGCCATGCAGCCAGGTCGTGAGGTTCTCGAGGATGGTGTCCGCACGATCCTGGTCGAGCCCGTCGGCGACGGCCTCGTCGAGGCGAGCCTGGACGTCGTCGAGGACGGCGGACGTGACGGTGTCGTATGCGACGCCCTGGGCATCGGCGACCGCCTGCAGCGAGCCGGCATCGGTCAGTGCCTGGAACAGGGCCGGCGGCGTCATGCCGAGCGCGTCAGCGGCGGCCTCGAATCGGAGGCCGAGGTGGAGCCCACGCTCCATGCCGCGCTCGAAGCCCATGCCGAAGCCCAGCCCGAACCCGCGACCGAGGCCGGCGCAGTCGCCGTCGAAGGCGTCGATCCGCTCGCGCATGGTCGTCGCGCGCTCTTCGTCGAGATCGCCAGCCGCGACGGCGGCATCGATCGCCGCGTTGGCCGCCGCCTTCCCGGCGGAGACGAGCTCGTCGGTCGTCACGCCCAGCTCGGAGGCGAGCGTGTCGCGGAAGACCTCGCAGTAGGCGACCTGGTCACCGGTCGTATCGGTGCTCGGATCGGCCGTCTCATCGGTGGCGAGCGCCGATGAGATCAGGGTGCCGCCCACCAGGGCGGAAAGGATGAGTGCCCCGGCGCCGCCGAGGAGCTTCGGGAGCGTCATGGTGGTGGTTGAACCTCAGGTGCGTGGTGTCCGATGCCCGTCAGGATCATCCGCCGCCATGAAGATCGCGCGAAGATCCGCATGGCCCGTCTTCACATCGTCTGAACGGGCCGCGCGTAGGATGCGGCCATGACCCCCCGAGCGCGCATCCTCGTCGTGGAGGACGAGCCGCAGCTCCGCTCGCTGCTCCGGCTGTACCTGGAGCGTGAGGGCTACGAAGTGACCGATGCCGGCGACGGCCGTGCGGCGCTGGCCGCCGCCGGGAACGGTGACTTCGATCTGGTGGTGCTCGACCTGATGCTCCCGGGGATGCAGGGTGAGGCGGTCCTCGCCGAGCTCCGCGAGCTGGGCGAGGTCCCTGTCCTCATCTCGTCCGCGAAGCGTTCGGACGCCGAGCGCATCGCCGGGTTGCGCGCCGGTGCCGATGACTACCTGGCCAAGCCGTTCAACCCGCACGAGCTCACCGCCCGCGTGGCCGCGATCCTGCGGCGCACGCGCGGGAGCGCCGAGCATCGGCCACCGCCGATCCTCAGCCTGGACGGCGGACGCGTCGTCCTCGACCCGGCGTCGCGTCGATACACCCTCCGGGACGGCGGTGACGGACGGCTGACGCCGGGCGAGTGCAGCCTCCTGGTTGCCCTGGCGGACCACCCGGGCGCCGTCCTCGGCCGGCAGCAGCTCCTGGACGCCGTGGCGCGGCGCCCGGACGAGGTGTACGAGCGCGTGGTCGACGTCCATGTCGCCAACCTGCGCCGCAAGCTCGGCGACGACGCCGGTGATCCGTGGCTGATCGAGACCGTCCCGGCGACCGGCTACCGGCTCGTGGCGAGCAGGGATCCGGAACCGTGATGCGGGGACGTTCGCTGGCGGTCCGGTTGGCCGCCGTGCTCGCGGTGATCGTGGTCGTCGTGCTGCTGGTGGCGGGGTTGGTGGTGAACCGCGTCACGTCACGCACCATCGACGAGACGCTCGGGCCGCGCGAGCAGCAGCAGCTCGAGCTGGCCGGCGACATCATCGAGGGCGGGTTGGAGCGGGGCGCGCGTGGACCCGGACTGCGGATGCTGCTCCAACAGCTCGCTCGCCAGACGCGTGGCGAGGTTCGCCTGGTCGCGCCGGACGGCACGGTTCGGTTCGCCGTCGGCGATGTTCCGGCGGGTGTCCAGACCGAATCGCTCACGCGTGAACTCTCGTCCGCCGCCGGGGGCGGCGCGCTCGAGATCGAGGTGCCCAGCGCTCGGGCCGGCT
>DASTYP010000165.1:0-10996 GCA_035764845.1 Candidatus Limnocylindria bacterium | reverse complement strand
GAAGCGCGGCAGCACGGTGTCCAGTGCGAACCCGATGACCGAGTCGCGCGGCCCGGTCATGCCGATGTCGCTGATGTAGGCGGTGCCGTTGGGCAGGACGCGCGCATCGGCCGTCGGGACATGCGTGTGCGTGCCGACGACGGCGCTCACGCGCCCGTCGAGGTACCAGCCCATCGCGTTCTTCTCCGACGTGATCTCGCAATGGAAGTCCAGGATCCGTAGGGGTGGCAGCGGCATGGCCGCCCCGTCGAGGAGGTCGTCGAGCTTGGTGAACGGCGAGTCGAGCTGGTTCATGTAGACCCGGCCCATGGCGTTGATGACCGCGACCTCGTCGCCGGCATCGGTGTGGTGCACCAGCCAGCCCCGACCCGGCGCGTCGTCCGGATAGTTGATGGGGCGCAGCACGGGCCGGTCCGAGTCCAGGTACTCGTAGATCTCGCGCTTGTCCCAAATGTGGTTGCCGCTGGTGATGACGTCCACGCCCCCGGCCAGCAGCTCCTCGGCGAGGCTCGGGGTCAGGCCGGCGCCGGCGGCGGTGTTCTCGCCGTTGGCGATCACCATGTCCAGGGCGAACTCGTCGCGCAGCTCGGGCAGGATGTGGGCGACCGCCTGGCGGCCGGGCTTGCCGATGATGTCGCCGATGACCCCGATGCGCAGGTCGCTCACCGAGCGTAGTCGACCGCGCGGGTCTCCCGGATGACCGTCACCTTGATCTGGCCGGGGTACTGCAGCTGCTCCTCGATCTTCCTGACCACGTCCCGCGCCAGCCGGCTGGCGGCCAGGTCGTCCATCTCCTCCGGGCGAACCAGGATCCGGATCTCGCGACCGGCCTGGATGGCGTAGCAGCGCTCGACGCCCGGGAAGCCGAGGGCAATCTGCTGCAGGTCATCCAGGCGCTTGACGTAGTTGTCGAGCGTCTCGCCGCGCGCACCCGGTCGGGAGGCGCTGATGGCGTCGGCGATCTGGACCACGGTCGCCTCGACCGACTCCTGTTCGACCTCCTGGTGGTGCGCCGCGATTGCGTTGCACACCACCGGCGTGATCCCGTAGCGCGCCGCGATCTCGCCGCCGATGGCCGCGTGCGGGCCCTCGACCTCGTGGTCGACCGCCTTGCCGATGTCGTGCAGCAGCCCGCCCTTCTTGGCGTCACTCACGTTGGCGCCGATCTCGGCCGCCAGCAGCCCGGCAAGGCGCGCGGTCTCGACGCAGTGGTTCAGCACGTTCTGGCCATAGCTGGTGCGGTACTTGAGGCGGCCGAGGAGCTTGATGAGCTCGGGGTGGAGACCAGGCACGCCGGCGTCGTACGCGGCCTGCTCGCCGGCCTGGCGCATCACGACCTCGATCTCCTGGCGGCACTTGGCCACGGTCTCCTCGATCCGGCCGGGGTGGATGCGCCCGTCGCTGATCAGCTTGTTGAGCGCCATGCGCGCGACCTCGCGCCGCACCGGGTCGAAGCCGGAGAGGACGACGGCCTCGGGCGTGTCGTCGATGATCAGGTCGACGCCGGTGGCCTGCTCGAGGGCGCGGATGTTGCGGCCCTCGCGGCCGATGATGCGGCCCTTCATCTCCTCGTTCGGCAGGTTGACGACCGTCACCGTCGCCTCCGACGTGTGGTCCGCCGCGATGCGCTGCATCACGGTGGTGAGCACCCGCCTGGCGCGGTCCTCCCCCTCCTCCACCGCACGGTGCTCGATCTCGCGGACCCGGTGCTGCGCCTCGGCCTGCGCCTCGTCGACGATCTGGGCGATCAGGGTCTGACGCGCCTCGGCTGCGGTGAGGCCCGAGATGCGCTCCAGCTCGGCCCGCTGCCGCTCCTGCTGCTCGGAGAGGCGGCGCCGTTCGTCCTCGAGCTCGGCCTGCCGGCCGGCGAGCGCCGCCTCGCGCTCCTCGAGGGCGGTGAGCTTGCGGTCGAGCGCCTCCTCCCGGTCCAGCAGCCGGCGCTCGGTGCGCTGGAGCGTCGAGCGCTGCTCGCGAGCCTCCTCCTCCGCCGCACGGCGCAGGTGGAGCGCCTCGTCCTTCCCCTCGAGGACGATCTCCTTCTGCTTGGCTCGGGCTTCGGCGACGAGCCGTTCCGCGTACTGCTCGGCATGACGCACGGCGTTGGCCGCGACCATGCGACGCACGAAGAATCCGAAGACGATCCCGATGGCGGCGGCGACCGCCGCCACCACGATGACGACCAGTTCAGGCATGTCGGCTCCCCCTTGATGGTTGGAGCCCGGATGGGCGAGATGGCGCCCGCGCGGCGGGCGCATCGGTCAGTCGATGATGTCGGCCGAGTGTAGCGCAACTCGGCGCAGGGCTCAGCCGGTGGGTCAGGTGGCGAAGAGCCGCCCCATGAGCCGAACGTGATCGAGGTCTCGGGGCAGGAAGTCCTGCAGCATGACGCGCTGCGTGCCGGCCGCCTCGAGTGCCGCGACGCGCTCGTGGGCCTGCTCGGGCGTGCCCATAACCCATCGTCCCCGGCGTTCCGCCAGCCAGTCGTCGGCATCAGCGCCCGCGCGGCCGAGCATGGACATCAGGTCGTGGACGCGCGTGCGAAGGTCCTCCTCGGTCTCCGCCACCAGGACCCCGGTCATGGCCGAGTAGACGAGCTCGTCGGGGTCGCGGCCGACTTCGCGGCATGCGTCGCGGACCCGCGCATAGGCAGGGCCGGCGTCCTCGGGCTTGGCCGAGTTCAGGTTGAACTCGTCGCCGTACCGCGCCACCAGTGCCGCCAATCGCGGCCCGCCCTTGCCGCCGAAGATGATGTGCGGGTGGCGCCGTCCACCGCGTGCGATCTCGCCGTGCCGCTTCGCGCCCCGTACCTGCCAGTGCTCGCCCTCGTAGCTCCAGCCGTCGGGCTCGGTCCACAGCCCGTGGATCAGCGCCATCTGCTCCTCAAGCATGTCGTAGCGCTCGGCGATGGGCGGGAACGGGATGCCCAGCTGCGCGTGCTCCTCGTCGTTCCATCCGGCGCCGAACCCGGCTTCGATGCGCCCGCCGCTCATCTCGTCGGCCGTCTGGATCACCTTGGCCAGGCTGCCCGGGATACGGAACGTCACCGGCGATACCAGGACACCCAGGTGGATCGCGGCCGTCTCGCGGGCGAGGCCCCCGATGGTCGTCCAGGCATCCGTGGTTGGAAGGCCGGAGTCGCCGGGGAAGCTGGCGTAGTGATCGGACCGGAAGAACGCCTCGAGGCCGGCCTCCTCGGCCGTCCGCACGATGGCGAGGATCTCGTCGTAGCTGAGCCCCTGCTGGGGCTCGGTCATGAGGGCGTAGCGCATCAGACCAGCCTACCCTCGGCGGGCGCGCCGCGCCGAGCCGGCCACCGCTCGATAGCGTTCGAGGTAGCCGTCGAGGTCGGCACGCGCGATCGTTTCGGCGATGACGTCGAGGGGTACGTCGTCCAGCCGGCGGAAGCGCACGCAGCTCTTGCCCATCTTCAGTGGCTTGCCCGTCGCGGCCCAGCGGTCGCGGAACCATGCCTCCGTCGCGGGATCCCCGTACACGTTGAGCAGGTAGAGGCTCACGTACTGCTTCTGGCTGGCAATGCCCGCCAGGCCGAGCGGCTGACCGTTGTAGGTGTCGCCGAAGGTTTCGAGTGGCACGTACCAGCCGATCATCCCCGAGGTCATGCCCTCGCGGTAGCCGGGCGGCAGATTCGCGTTGACGACGTCCCGGATCCGGCCAACGATCTCGCGTCGCTCCGGGCCGAGCTCGGCGAGGTACGCCTCGGGACTCGGCGCGCTGCTGGTCGCCATGTCGGTCACGCCTCCTCGGTGTCGGTCACGCCAGCGCCCGCGGCCCGGATCGCCGCCCGCGCGGTCCCCGGATCGAAGCCGCGGCGCATCAAGAACATCCCCAGGCGTTGCAGTGCCTTGGGTTCGGTGGGTACGGGACGGCCCCGCAGGTGCCGGTCGAGCGCGTCACGCGCGCGCTCCTCCTCCGTCGCGGGGAGGACCTCGTCGCCGGGAAGCCGCTCCGGATCGGCGTGTTCGAGGACGTACGCCGCGATCACGTCGCGCGGGACGCCGTGGGCACGCAGCTCGGCCTCCACCAGCCGGCGGCCGCGCGGAGCGTGCCGATCCCGTTGCTCCCCCCACCAGCGCGCGAAGGCGACATCGTCGACGTAGCCCAGGCCGGACAGCCGCTCGAGAACGCCCTCGATGACCCCAGGTTGGGCACCGGCCCGCCGGAGACGGCGCTCGACCTCCCATCGGGTCCGCGGGCGCGTGCCCAGGAACCGAACGGCGATCTCGAGGGCCGTCTCGGCGTCGGGTGGGTCGCGCGGCTCGGACGGACGCGAGCCGCGCTGAGGCATGGGGTGCGCTTCCCTACTCCGCCTCGCTGATCCCCTCGACGCCGACCTCGATGCTCGCGACGCGTCCGCGAATCTCGTCGTCGATCTTCTGGGCGATCTCGGGGTTCTGCTTCAGGAAGTCGCGCGCGTTCTCGCGACCCTGGCCGAGGCGCACGTCGCCGTAGTTGAACCACGCGCCGGTCTTGCTCAGGATGCCGGCGGCGATGCCGACGTCCAGCAGGCCGCCCTCGCGGCTGATGCCCTCGTTGTACATGATGTCGAACTCGGCCACGCGGAAGGGCGAGGCCACCTTGTTCTTCACCACCTTCACGCGCGTGCGCGAGCCGACCGCATCGGTCCCCTGCTTGAGGGTCTCGATGCGTCGGATGTCCATGCGCACACTGGCGTAGAACTTCAGGGCGCGGCCACCCGGCGTAGTCTCGGGATTGCCGAACATGACGCCGATCTTCTCGCGCAGCTGGTTGGTGAAGACGAGCGCCGTCTGGCTGCGGTTGATGGCGCCGGTCAGCTTGCGCAGCGCCTGGCTCATGAGCCGCGCCTGGAGGCCGACGAAGCTGTCGCCCATGTCGCCCTCGATCTCGGCGCGCGGCACGAGGGCCGCAACCGAGTCGACGATGACGACGTCGACGCCGCCGGAGCGGATGAGGGTCTCGGCGATCTCGAGCGCCTGCTCCCCGGTGTCGGGCTGGCTGACGAGCAGCTCGTCGACGTTGACGCCGACGTTCTTGGCATAGCCGGGATCCAGGGCGTGCTCCGCGTCGATGAAGGCGACGATGCCGCCATTGCGCTGTGCCGTCGCCGCAATGTGGTAGCACAGCGTCGTCTTGCCGCTCGACTCGGGACCGTAGATCTCCGTGATGCGGCCGCGGGGCACGCCGCCGACGCCGAGCGCGAGGTCGAGAGCCACCGACCCGGTCGAGATGGCCGGGACGTTCTGGGCCTCGCGGTCACCGAGCCGCATGATCGAGCCGCGGCCGAACTGCTTCTCGATCTGCAGGATGGCGGCATCCACCGCGCGGCTCCGCTCGCCGCTGCCGTTCTTCGCCGCCGCGCCGTCCGCCTGGGTTCGGGTCACCACCGGTGCGTCCATGTCACGTGTTGCTCCTCGTTCCTCTTCGGCCCCGGTGGCTTCCGCTCACTCGTCGTCCTGGGGCTCCCGTTCCTTGCGCTTGGGCCGAATCACCTCGACGGGGCGCGTCGGTGTGTCATGCCGCGGCGGCTCCCAGCCGGCGGTCCCCGGTGGATGCTGCTTCGGCGCCTTCTCCTTCGCCTTGCGCTTCGGCTCCTTGCGTGGTCGATCCCGGCCCTTTGCCATCGCTCGAACCTCCGTGGTGAGCCGGTCGAGCTGGCGCCGATCATGCGCCGCCGACCGTTACCTCTCGCTTACTCCCGGCTTACCACTCGCCGCATGTGGGCCCGATTCTACGCTCGGGCGCGACAGCTACCCTGTCACGATCGGACGGCCCATTCTACACCGATGTCATACGGCGTATGACGCACGGCTCGGCGCTCCGCGCTGAGTTCCCGCGCCCTCACCGGTCCTACGGACACCGGCCATCCATCACCACGATCCTGGAGGCACCTTGAAGCTCCTGCTCACGTCCGGCGGCGTCACGAATCCGAGCATCCGCGCGGCCCTCGAGCGCCTGCTCCCGAAGCCGATCGGCGACTGCCGCGCACTCTGCATCCCGACGGCCCAGTGGGGGCACCCGATGTGCGGACCCTGGTCAGTCCGCGGCTTCGTCGCCGCGGAGCCGCGGTGGACCCACTTCTCGGGGCTCGGCTGGGGATCGCTCGGCGTCCTTGAGCTCACGGCGCTCCCGAGCATCGGCGTCGAACGGTGGGTCCCCTGGGTTCGCGAGGCGGACGTCCTCCTGGCGGACGGCGGCGACGCGACGTACCTGAGCCACTGGATGCGCGAGTCGGGCCTTGCGGATCTGCTGCCATCGCTGCCCAACACCGTGTGGGTGGGCGTGAGCGCCGGCAGCATGGTGATGACGCCCCGGATCGGCTCGTACTTCGTCGAATGGCCGTCCGCACCTGATGACCGAACCCTGGGGATCGTGGACTTCTCGATCTTTCCGCACCTCAATGCGTTTCCCACCAACACGCCGGCACACGCGGAGCGCTGGGCGGCCGACATCGGCGGCCCGACGTACGCCATCGACGAGCAGACCGCGATCGTGGTCGCCGACGGCGCCGTCGAGGTCGTGTCCGAGGGGACGTGGACGAGGTTCGACCCGTAGCTGGGGCCGTGGGGATCACGCCCTGGTCGACGCCGAGCCTCGGCTGAAGGCCGCACGCACCGATGCGGCCAGCGTGTCGAACGAGCCGTCGCGCAACGATGCGCGCAGCCGGCGCAGCAGCTCGAGCGTCCAGGTCACGTTGTGCACCGACGCCAGCCGGTACGCGAGCAGCTCGCGAGCCCGGAACAGGTGGGCCAGGTACGCCCGCGAATGGTTCCGGCACGCCTCGCAGGCGCAGGTCGGGTCCAACGGGCCCGGGTCGTCCTGGAGCGCCGAGTTGCGGAGGTTGAGCCGGCCGGCATCGGTCCAGACCTGGCCCGTGCGGGCGACCCGCGTCGGCAGGACGCAGTCGAACAAATCGATGCCGTGCTCGACCGCGGTGAAGAAATCGACCGGCGAGCCGACACCCATCAGGTAGCGCGGCCGCGGATCGTCGCCGAGCGCGGTGGCCACCACGTCCAGCGTGGCCGCCATCTCGGCCTTGGACTCCCCCACCGAGAGCCCGCCGACCGCGATGCCGTCGAACGGCAGTCCGGCGATGCGCGCCGCGGAGCGCCGACGGAGCGACGGATCGACACCGCCCTGCACGATGCCGAACACGGCCTGGTCCGGGCGCCCGCGGGCCGCCAGCGAGCGGTCGGCCCAGCGGTGCGTCCGCTCCATCGCCTCCTCGACCTCGTGCGACGGAAGCCCCGGGTCGACCAGCTGGTCGAAGGCCATCGCGACGTCCGAGCCGAGGAGCGCCTGGATCTCCATCGAGCGCTCGGGCGTGAGCCGATGGGTCGAGCCGTCGAGGTGCGAAATGAAGGTCACGCCGTCGTCGTCGACCCGCCGGAGGTCAGCAAGGCTGAAGACCTGGAAGCCGCCGGAATCGGTCAGGATCGGTCCGTCCCAGCTCATGAACCGATGCAGCCCGCCCAGGCGGGCGATGCGTTCCGCGGTCGGCCGCAGGTTGAGGTGGTAGGTGTTGCCCAGGATCATCTGCGCCCCGGCGGCGCGCAGGTCACCGGGCGTCAGCGCCTTGACGGTGGCCTGCGTGCCGACGGGCATGAATTGGGGCGTGTCGATCGGCCCGTGAGGTGTGACAATGCGACCCAACCGGGCGCGCCCGACCGGAGTGGCCTCGAAGGTGGAGGTGATGGGAGCCCGCACTGACACCGCCGGAGAGGATAGGCTACGGATGCACTACGGAGAGGTGACCGTCGCGTGCGACTGACCGAATGGCCGCGCATGCCGTTCCTGAACGACGAAGTGAAGGAATGGATCGCGCTCGAACTGCAGAGCCTGGGCGTCGAGGACCTGGCGGTCTACGCGCTGGAGGCCGGTGCCGAGGGTGACGAGCGCCGGATCATGGTGGCCACCGAGGTCGGTCTGCTCGACCATCGGTACGCGCCCTTCGGCTCGTCGGCGCGCTACCGCCTCGCGATGCTGATGTACCCCTGGCAGGTGCTGCGCGGCGTCGAGCTCCGCGCCGACACGTTCCGGCTGTGGGCGCGCGAGCACCGCACGCGCTGGTCGTTCCGGCTCCATCATCCGCACTTCGAGGCGGCCACCGAGTCACCGGACCTGGGGCAGGCCCTCTGCGACCTGGCCCGCGTCTGCGCGGTCATGGCCGAGCCGTTCGGCGTTCCCGCGGGCCGTGCGTCCTCCGAGGTCCCGGGTGCCCATCCGGGCGGCCCGCGCCCGCTGCCCCCGTCCGGCGACGCGCCTCCCGCCCCGGCCAGGGTGAGCGGGCGCGACGACGGCACCGCGGAGACCACGGGGGAGACCGCACCCGAGGAGCCACCGCGCGACCTCAGCGACGAGGAGCGCGAGGCCATCCCGACCCGCTCCGACGACCAGGAGTAGTCGCGCCGAGCTCGCCCCGGTCAGAGGATCAGCATCGCGTCGCCGAAGCTGAAGAACCGGTACCCCGCGACCAGTGCCGTCCGGTAGGCATCCAGCAGGACGTCACGCGCTGCGTAGGCATCGGTTCCGTCGGCCATACCCGCCTGGACGAAGGCCGTCACCAGCAGCAGCAGCGAGCTACGCGGCAGGTGGAAGTTCGTGATCAGGCCGTCGACGCTGCGGAACCGATACGGCGGCGTGATGTACAGGTCCGTCCAGCCCGACGCGGCCTCCGTGCGCGCCGCAGTCTCCAGCACGCGCACGGCCGTGGTGCCGACCGCCACCACGCGGCCGCCGCGGTCCCGCGCGCGCTGGATCCGCTCCCGGGTGGCGTCCGGCACCTCGTACCACTCGGTGTGGATGCGGTGCTCGTCGACGTAGGCGCCCTCGAGCGGACGGAACGTGTCGAGCCCAACGTGGAGCGTGACCGTCGCTCGCTCCACGCCGGAGCGCTCGACGCTCTCCAGCAGCTCCGGCGTGAAGTGAAGCCCTGCGGTCGGCGCCGCGGCGCTGCCCGGTGGCCGGGCGTAGACCGTCTGGTAGCGGTCCGGCGGCGACGATCGGTCATGGATGTACGGCGGCAGCGGCATCTCGCCGGCCTCCGCCATCAGCTCGAACGGGTCCGGGCCATCCGGAAAGATCACGACGCGGGTCCCGTCTCCCAGCCGCTCCCCCACCTGGACGCTGGCGCCGTTGCGCAGCGTGACCGCTTCCCCGACGCCCATGCGCCGGGACGGGCGCACCAGCGCCTCCCAGTGCCGCGGGTCGTCGAGCTGCCGCAGCACCAGGATCTCGGCGCCGCCACCGGACGCGCGGGTCGCGGGCAGCCGCGCGGGGATCACGCGTGAGTCGTTGACGACGAGCAGGTCGCCGCGCCGCAGCCAGGTCCCGATGTCCCGGAAGACCGCGTGCTCGAGTGTCCCGGTCGCGCGGTGGAGCACGAGCAGGCGCGAGGCGTCACGGGGTTCGGCCGGGGTCTGGGCGATGGCGCCGGCGGGCAGCTCGTAGTCGAAGTCGTCGACGCGCAGGCGGGGCGCGGTCATGCGCCGGACAGCGTAGCGCCCGGGCGGCGAGGCCGACCGGGCGCCATCGGTCCGTTTCGACGGAGCGCTAGATGATCGAGTTGATCCAGCTCTGGGCGAAGTACACCGCGAAGGCCAGCGCCACGACCCATAGCAGCCAGTGGATCTCACCGAACTTGCCGCGGATCGCCTTGATCAGCACGTACGTCACGAAGGCGGCACCGATGCCGACCGTGATGTTGTACGTCAGGGGCATCAGCGTGATGCCGAGCAGGGCCGGGAAGCCCTCCTCGATGTCCGCGAAGTCGATGTCCTTGATGAGGGTCGCCATCAGGTAGCCGACCACGACCAGGACCGGCCCGGTGGCGGCGAACGGCACCATGGTGGCCAGCGGCGTGACGAACACGGCGGCGAGGAAGAAGAGACCCGTCACGACCGAGGTGAGGCCGGTCCGACCGCCTTCCGCGACACCGGCCGCGCTCTCGATGTAGCTCGTGTTCGAGCTGATGCCGGCGGCACCACCGGCCGCCGCGGCGACCGAGTCCACCAGCAGCACGCGGTTGATGCCCGGCACCTTGCCGTCAGGCGTGGTCAGGCCCGCCTGCTCCGTGATGGCCGTGGCCGTGCCCATCGTGTCGAAGAAGTCCGTGAGCATGATCGCGAAGATGGTCAGGGCCGCCGCCAGGATGCCCAGGTTCCAGACCTCGGTCACGTCGAACTTCCCGAGGGTCGAGAAGTCGGGCACCAGGCTCATGTCGGTCGGGAACGAGGTCAGCCCGACCGCGTAGGCGAACACCGACATGACGATGATGCTGATGAGCAGGGCCGCGCGCACCTTCAGGGCGAACAGCACGATGGTCAGGACCAGGCCGAGCACGAACGTCCACGTCGCGGGCTCGACCGGGAAGTTGAACTGCACGACCGGCGTTCCGGGGACGATCAGGCCGCCATCCACGAAGCCGATGAACAGGATGAAGAGGCCGATGCCGACGCCGATCGCGCGCTTCAGCACGAGCGGCACCGCATCCATGATCGCCTCGCGCAGGCCGACGATGACGAGCACCAGGATGATGAGGCCCTCGAGCACGATCACGCCCATCGCACCGGCCGGCGAGAGCTGCAGTCCCAGCACGAGCGTGAACGCGACGATGGCGTTGATCCCCAGGCCCGCGGCGAGGGCGATCGGGTAGTTCGAGACGAGCCCCATGGCGATCGTGAGCACGCCCGCGAGCAGCGCCGTCGCCGCGCTGGCCGCCGGGATGAACGCCAGCTGCTCGGCCGAGTCGGCGGCGAACATGTTCGAGAGGATCGCGGGGTTCAGGAAGATGATGTAGGCCATCACCAGGAAGGTGGTGATGCCCGCCCGGACCTCCGTGCCGACGGACGTCCCCCGCTCGCTGAGCTTGAAGAAGGCGTCGAGCCCTCCCCGGGCCGGTGGCGCTGCCGCGCTCGACCTCGGTACCTCCGTTGCCTCTGCCTCCACTCGGGTCACCCTCCGCGTCTCCACTGGGCACCTGGAGCGCACGACACCGCGC
>DASTYP010000164.1:0-12978 GCA_035764845.1 Candidatus Limnocylindria bacterium | reverse complement strand
GCGATGCGCGCCGAGATCGAGCGCTACATGACCACCAAGCCGTGTCCGACCTGCAAGGGGATGCGGCTCAAGCCGGAGTCGCTGGCCGTCACCGTGGCCGGCCGCAACATCATCGAGACGACCCAGCGCTCGGTGACCGATGCGCTGGCCTGGTACGACGCGCTCCCCAAACGCCTGAACGATCGCGAGAACCAGATTGCGCGCCAGGTCCTCAAGGAGATCCGCGCGCGCCTGGGCTTCCTGGTCGACGTGGGGCTGGACTACCTGACGCTGGACCGCGCGTCGGGGACGCTGTCGGGCGGCGAGGCGCAGCGCATCCGCTTGGCGACGCAGATCGGGTCCTCGCTGATGGGCGTGCTCTACATCCTCGACGAGCCGTCGATCGGCCTGCACCAGCGCGACAACGACCGGCTGATCGCGACGCTCGTGCGGCTGCGCGACCTCGGGAACACGTTGCTCGTGGTCGAGCACGACGAGGACACCATCCGCGCCGCTGACTGGGTCATCGACATCGGTCCGCGGGCGGGGGAGCACGGCGGCGAGCTCATCTACTCCGGGGATCTCGCAGGGCTGCTTGCGGAGCCGCGATCCATCACCGGCGCGTACCTGCGCGGCGAGCGGCACATCCCGGTGCCGAAGCGACGCCGCAACGGAAAGCGGGACGCGCTGGTGGTCCGCGGCGCCCGCGAGAACAACCTGCAGGCCATCGACGTGGCCTTCCCGCTGGGCCGGTTCGTGGCCGTGACCGGCGTGAGCGGCTCCGGCAAGTCGAGCCTGGTGACCCAGATCCTGTACCCGGCGCTGGCCCAGCGCATCTGGGGCGCGCGAGAGCCCGCGGGCAGGCACGACCGGATCGAGGGGATCGAGCACATCGACAAGGTCATCGAGATCGACCAGTCGCCCATCGGCCGGACGCCGCGCTCCAACCCAGCGACGTACACCGGCCTGTGGACCCCGCTCCGCGAGCTGCTGGCCGCGGTCCCGGAGGCGCGGCTGCGTGGCTACAAACCGGGGCGCTTCAGCTTCAACGTCAAGGGCGGTCGCTGCGAGGCGTGCGAGGGCGCCGGCATCGTCCAGATCGAGATGCACTTCCTGCCCGACGTCTACGTGGCCTGCGAGGTCTGCAAGGGGAAGCGCTACAACCGCGAGACGCTCGAGATCCACTACAAGGGCAAGAACGTGGCGGAGATCCTCGAGATGACCGTCGAGGAGGCGCTGGACTTCTTCTCCGCCGTGCCGAGCATCCGCAACAAGCTCCAGACGCTGGTGGACGTGGGGATGGGGTACATCCACCTGGGCCAGCCGGCGACCACGCTCTCCGGTGGCGAAGCGCAGCGGGTCAAGCTCGCGACGGAGCTGAGCAAGCGCGCCACGGGGAAGACCTTCTACATCCTCGACGAGCCGACCACCGGCCTCCACTTCGACGACGTGGCACGCCTGCTGTCGGTGCTCGGCCGGCTGGTCGAGGCCGGCAACACGGTCGTGGTGATCGAGCACAACCTCGACGTCATCAAGACGGCCGACTGGGTGATCGACCTGGGGCCGGAGGGCGGCGACAAGGGCGGCCGCCTGGTGGCGTCAGGCACGCCCGAGCAGGTGGCCCGTGCCGCCGGCTCGTACACCGGCAAGTACCTGCGACCGGTGCTCGGGATCGCCGATGGCGACGCTGCTTCGCCCTCGCGGCCGAAGTCGCACCGCCGGGTTTCAGCATCGGTGTCCTGAGCGGGCCGCGGCGGCCCGGCGGGCGCCTGCCTGCCCGCGTCGGGCATCGCGGAACGCCCAGGATCGTCTCGGGGGCGTTTCACGCGGATGAAGCGTCAGTTGCCGATGCCGCCATCGGGTTCGACGGGGAGGACGACCTCGCCGCCGATGCCGCCATCGGGCTCCACGGGCAGGACCACCTCGCCGCCGATGCCGCCATCGGGCTCGACGGGGAGGACGTCCGGCGATTGGGCAGACGCCGCGGCCGCCAGCCCAAGGAGGCCACCGACCACGAAGAGGGAGACGATGGCGGCGCGCGCTGCACGCTGCCGCACTGAACTAGCGAGAGACATCGAGGGTTCCTTCCTGTGGTGTCGCTGTTGGATGGGCGCACTGCCCGCCACGGAGACGCCAGGCGCGCGCGGTCCGGTTCCTACGACAAACGTCTCGATGCGGACGCCGGACGAAGGGCGAATCCCATCTCCGCGAGGAACGGCGACGGACGCGCGGGGTCGAAGGCCAGCACCAGGTGGCGCGTCGCGCGGGTGAGGGCCACGTAGGCGAGGCGGCGCTCCTCCTCGACCGCGCGCTCGGAATCATCTGCGTCCTCGATGGACCGCCGGTTCGGGATCCGGCCCTCCTCGAACCCGACGAGGACGACGGTCTCCCACTCCCGTCCCTTCGACGCATGGACGGTCGCGAGCTCCACGACCGCGTCGTCGGACTGCAGGGCGTGGATGCGCGCCCGTGCGGCGTCGAAGGCACCCACGAAGGCGCCGAGCCGTCGAAACCCGACACTCCAGCCGAGCAGGGCGTCGAGCGCGGCCTGGTCCTCGTCGGAGAGATGGTCGGCTCCCGGGTCCCCACGCCGCCATCCGTGGCCCGCGCGCAGCCCGAGGAGTGCCCGGAACGGCGGCGCGGACGGGGGAGTGGCCCGTGCCGCGTCCACGAGCGTCGTCACCGGCGCCGCCTCCACGATGGGCGGGACGTTGGGCCGGTGGGGCACGCCGGCTCGTACCAGGGCCAGGAAGACCGGCACCAGCTCTGCCCGCGTCCGCGCCAGGAAGCAGATCTGCCGTCCCCGTCGGGTGGCATCCGCAGCCAGCCGCGCGGCGTGGTCGGGCCACTCGGCATCTCCCGACGGCCATGCCTCAATGGCGCGGGGATCGTCGGCCAGGTCCGGAGCCGCCCGGATCGGCTTGGCGAAGCGCTCCCGGTTGACGGCGACGAGACGCGCGGATGCCGCGACGACCGCGGTCGGGCATCGGTAGTTCGTCGCCAGCATGACGCGACGGGCGTCGGGGTAATCGGCCGAGAAGCGCAGGATTCGCCGGACGTCAGCCAGGCGCCACGCGTAGATCGTCTGGTCGTCGTCGCCCACCACGAAGAGGTTGTCCTCAGGGGCGGCGAGCAGCCGGACCAGCCGCAGCTGGGCCGCATCCACGTCCTGGAACTCGTCGACACACACGTGCGCGAAGCGCGCCTGCCAGCGCAGCCGCAGGCGGGGATCGCGCTCGAGGCGGTCGGCGGCGCCCACGACGAGATCGTCGAAATCCAGGAGGCCGCGGGCTCGCAGCAGGTCCTCGTACGCCGCGATGGTGGCCCGGGCCTGCTCCGGCGGCGGACGGCCCTCGATCCGCCACGCCGAGAGCCAGGTGTCGAGGTCCGCGGCCTCCGGCGGCGGTGGTTCGTCCTCACGTGCCACGCGCCGGCGCGCCGCGCGCAGGAGCGGCAGGCGGTCGGCGACGATCTCGCGCCGCTCGCCAGCATCCAGGGCGACCTGGCGGGCGAGCGCGTGCAGGGTGCGGATCTCGATCTCTCGCGCACGGGGCACCACGGACGCCAGGCGTCGTTCGACCCGGGCCTTCAGGTCCTGCGCCGCGTCCCGGTTGAAGGTGACGACGCAGATCCGCTCGGGCGCGACGCCGCGGGCCAGGAGCACGGCCAGCCGCGCGACCATGGTCGTCGTCTTGCCGCTGCCCGCGGGCGCGATGATCTGTGCCGGCCCGTCGGGCAGCGTGGCGGCGGCGCGCTGCTCGGGATCCAGCGCACCGAGGATTGCGTCCAGCCCGGGCCCGGTGGTCACCGCAGCGCTGCCGTCCATGCGCCGATGATGCGGAGCGCCGCTTACCGCCGGATGACCGGCGGCTTACCGACGCAGGCCCTATCCTCTCCCTCCCGCCCTGAGTTGGAGCCACCGCACCCGAGCATGTCCCACGCGTGAGAGCCCAGGCAACGCCCGACCAACCCGTTCCCTACGACCGTGAGCTGATTCGATCCGGCGGGGTGTCGTCGTCCGAGCGCCGGCAGGCACGACCGTCCGGTGACGGGGGCCGACGCCCACCGCGCCAGCCGCGCCGACGCCGGGGCGGGTTCGGGAGAGTCCTGGGGACCGTCCTGGTCGGCCTGCTCCTCGTCGTGGTGGTCGTCGGCGTCGTCCTGTTCGGGCGCGTCGCGGCCTTCAACGCCAGCGTCTCGACCGCACCGTTCCCGTCCACGGCCCTCTTCGGCGCCCTCAACGGCAGCGACCGTGTCAACGTCCTGCTGGTCGGTTACGGCGGCGCCGATCACGATGGCGCCTACCTGGCCGACTCCATCCAGGTCCTCTCCATCGATCCGACCACGGACACGACCACCACCATCCCGATCCCGCGCGACCTGTGGATCGAGGGCGTGGGGGCGTATCCGCGCAACGGCAAGGTGAACGAGGTCTTCTCCACGGGCCACGCGAACGGGGGGCTCGAGGAGGCCGGCGCCCTGCTGGCCGACGTGCTCTCCGATGTCACCGGCCTGCGCATCGAGCACTGGCTGTCGATCGACTTCGCGGGCTTCCGTGACATGATCGATGCGGTCGGCGGCGTGACGATCGAGAACCCGACCGAGTTCAGCTACACGAACAACGAGACCGACTACGCGAATCGCAACTTCAACCTCGGGACGTTCCCGGCGGGCGAGCTGCGCCTGGATGGCGCGCAGGCCCTCGCCTACGCCCGCGCGCGGTACACCGACGTGCCGTCGGAATCCAACGACTTCGCCCGATCGGTGCGCCAGGCCCGCATCCTGGGGGCGCTGCGTGACGAGCTGGGGGACGGCGGTATCGGCTCCATCGTGCCGGGCCTGCGGCTGATGGATGCCATGGAGGGACGGGTCAGGACCGACCTCTCGGCCATCGACCTGGCGCTGCTCGCGTCGCACCTCCACAGCGACCGGCGCATCGAGCTCAGCGAGGACGTCGTCCTGCGCGCGACGACGAACACGGTCGGACAGTACATCCTCATCCCCGTGGACTGGACCGGGCCCGGCGACTACGCCGTCATCCGCAGCTACCTGGCCGATGAGCTCTCCGCTGCGCCGTAGCCGCCGGCTGCGGTGGACCGACCTGCCGCGGCTGCTGGTCGGTGGGGCGGTCCAGTTCGCCGCGCTCTTCGGCGGCCGCTACCGCCGCACCGAGGGGGCGCACGTGCTGTGCCTCGACCGCGAGGGCCGGATCCTCGTCGTGCGGACCACCTACCTGGGTCCGGGCTGGATGCTGCCAGGCGGCCGCATCGAGCGGCACGAGACGCCGCACGACGGTGCGGCACGCGAGACGCGCGAGGAGACGGGCCTGGAGGTCGAGGTCGACCGGCTGCTGCTCGTGGAGGCGCGCCGGGGCCGTGACGTGAGCTTCGTGTTCGGCGGGCGCGTGATCGGCGGCGAGCTCGAGCCGCAGCTCGGGGAGATCGCCGAGGTGGGGTGGCTGACGCGGGGCGAGATCGCCGCCACCTCCCCGCGGCTGCATCGGCTGCTGACGCTGCTGGACGACGGCGGCTCGCCGGTCGTCTACCGGGGCCTTCCGCGCCCGCGACCCTAGAATCGACGTCATGAGCCCCGCGCGCCCGCTCCCCGACACGCTGCGGGCGGTGCTGCGCCGCCTGCCGACCAGCCCGGGCGTGTACCTGATGAAGAACGCGGACGAGCGCGTGCTGTACGTCGGCAAGGCCGACTCGCTGCGCAACCGCGTTCGCTCCTACTTCGCGGCGCGGGGTCCCGAGGACGCGCGGATCGCGCGGATGGTGACGGAGGTCGCAGACGTCGAGTACATCGTCACCGACACCGTCTCGGAGGCGTACCTCCTCGAGTCGAACCTCATCAAGGAGCACCGCCCCCGCTTCAACATCCGGCTGCGGGACGACAAGAGCTACCCGTTCGTGAAGATCACCATGGGCGAGGACTTCCCGCGCATCGTGCGGACGAGGAAGCTCGCGAGGGACGGCAGTCGCTACTTCGGCCCGTATGCATCGGCCTCCAGCGTGGACGAGACCCTGAAGCTGCTGCGCAAGATCTTCCCGTTCCGCACCTGCAACCTGGACATTCCCGAAGGCAAGCGGGTGCTCGAGCGGCCGTGCCTGCTGTACTACATCAACCGATGCCAGGGCCCCTGCATCCAGGCCATCGAGAAGGCGGAGTACCGCGCCACCATCGGCCAGATCGTGGACTTCCTGGAGGGCAAGCAGGAACCGATCGCCGCTGAGCTGCGGCGGGAGATGGAGTCGCACTCCGACGCGCTGCGCTTCGAGCAGGCGGCCGCCTCGCGAGACAAGCTGCGGGCCGTCGAGCGGACCATGGAGCAGCAGAAGATGGCGGCCTTCAGCCGCGCCGAGCACGACGTCATCGGCCTGGCACGCGAGGAGGACGAGGCCTGCGTGCAGGTGATGCAGGTGCGCAACGGCAAGCTCATCGGCCGCGAGCACTTCATCGTCGAGGGTGCGCGGGACGCGACCGACGCGGAGGTCCTCGGCGGCTTCCTGCAGCAGTACTACGCCAACACCGATGCGCTGCCCCGCGCCCTCCTGGCCCCGCTCATGCCGGCCGGTGCCGACGACCTGGCGGCGTACCTGGCCGACCGGCGGGGCGTGCGCGTCACGATCACCGTGCCGGAGCGGGGGGAGAAGCGGCGCCTGGTGGCCCTCGCCACCCAGAACGCGGTCGAGGCGCTGGAGCGCGAGCGCGCGGAGTGGCTGGCCGACGCCGCGAAGCGGGACGAGGCGCTCACCGAGCTGGCCGACGCCCTCGGGCTGCCGAAGCTCCCGGAGCGGATCGAGTGCTACGACATGAGCAATATCCAGGGAACGTCGGCCGTGGGCAGCATGGTCGTCTTCATCGACGGCAGGCCGGAGCCGCGCGAGTACCGGCGCTTCCGCATCCGATCCGGCGACACGCCGGACGACTTCCGCATGATGGCGGAGGTCCTGCGACGGCGGTTCAGTCGCGTCGCGAAGCTGCGGGCGGACACCGGTGCCCTGTCCCTGGCCGCCGTCGGGGCCGACGAGGCGCCCGAGGGCGACACCGACCTGCCCGCCGACCTCGACCCGGACGCGGGGCCGGTCGACGGCGGCGCGCACGGCAACGGCGACCAGCCGCGCGAGGCCGCGTGGTCGGTGCCGGATCTGGTGATCGTCGACGGCGGGAAGGGCCAGCTGTCGGCCGCCGTCGGCGCCCTGACGGAGCTGGGCATCACGGACGTGCCGCTCACCGGCCTGGCGAAGCGGTTCGAGGAGCTGTACCTCCCGGATCGCCCCGACCCGATCGTCCTGCCGCGGCGTTCGCAGGCCCTGTACCTCGTCCAGCGCATCCGCGACGAGGCGCATCGGTTCGCCATCACGTACCACCGCGACGTCCGCGGCCGTCGCGCGCTGCGGAGCGAGCTGGACGACATCGCCGGCATCGGTCCCGGGCGCAAGAAGGCCCTGCTCAAGCGGTTCGGGTCGGTCCGCCGCATCAGGGAGGCATCGGTCGAGGAGGTCGCCGGGACGCCGGGGATCAGCCGCGACCTGGCCGAGCGCGTGAAGGGCCATCTCGCCCGCGAGGGGATGCTCGCATGACACCCCGACCGCAGCCGCTATACTCGCAGCCGCCCGCCGCTGCTCAGCGGCGCGTTTCGTGTTCCAGGCGCTCCGGCGCCGGCACGGATCCCCTGAGTGACTGAGGAACCGACGGCCACAGCATGACCTGGCGTCGCATCGCCCCGTGGGTGATCGGGGTGGTCGCCATCCTGGCGATCTACATCGACCTGCCGCGCAAGACGCTCGGCATCGAGAACCTGCTGCCTGCCTCGATCGGCGGCATGGAATTCAAGACGGTGCTCGGGCTCGACCTCGAGGGCGGGCTGCGCGTGACGCTGGAGGCGGTGCAGACCGGCGATCAGCCGATCACGCCGGAGGACATGGAGACCGCGCGCGGGATCATCGAGCGTCGCGTCGCCGGTATCGGGGTCAGCGAGCCCCAGGTCCGGACCGAGGTCGGCGGCGACGGCTCGCAGCGCATCGTGGTGGAGGTGCCGGGGGTCAGCGACCAGAACCAGGTGCGCGACCTCGTCGGCTCCACCGGCCAGCTGCAGTTCATCGATCCGCAGGGCCAGCAGCTCACCGACGGGCAGGACATCAGCCAGCTGCTCCAGGCGGGCACGGTCCGCGAGCTCTTCAACGGCGGTGAGATCGAGCCGGGCAGCGTCGCGCCGGCCGTGCAGGGCAACCAGATCGGCGTGCAGTTCTCGCTGAAGCCGACCGGCAGCGACATCTGGTGCCAGTTCACGACTGCCAACGTCAACCGCCCCGGGCCGATCGCCCTGGACGCGGAGATCATCACCACACCGAACATCAACAGCGCGATCTGCGGTGGCCAGACGATCATCACCGTCGGGGCCAACACGCCCGCCAATCAGCAGGAGCAGACGAACCTCTACAACACGCTGCGGTTCGGCGCGCTGCCGATCGCCCTCACCGAGCAGGGCGTCGAGACGGTCGATCCGACCCTCGGCGCCGGCTTCCTGGTGCAGGCGCTCGTGGCCGGTGCCGTGGGCCTGCTGCTCGTCCTCTTCTTCATGATCACGTACTACCGGCTGCCCGGCGTGCTCGCCGCCCTGGCCCTCGTCTTCTACACGCTCGTGGTGTACGCCGTGTTCCGCGTCATCCACGTGACGCTGACCCTCGCCGGCGTGGCGGCGTTCATCCTCAGCATCGGCATGGCGGTCGACGCGAACATCCTCATCTTCGAGCGTATGAAGGAGGAGATCCGCGCCGGCAAGACGCTCGGACCTGCCATCGAGGCGGGCTTCAACCGGGCCTGGTCCAGCATCCTCGACTCGAACGTCTCGAGCCTCCTGGTGGCCGCCTGGCTGTACTGGCAGGGCACCACCGTGGTCCGCGGCTTCGCCCTCGTCCTGATCGTCGGCGTGCTCGTGAGCATGTTCAGCGCCGTCACGGTGACGAGAACCATGCTCCGATACGTCACCCGCACGAGCTGGGGCCGTCGGCTCGAGCTCTACCACGTGGAGCGCTAGCCCATGTACGACATCGTCGGCAAGCGCAACCTGTGGTTCGCGATCAGCGCCATCCTCACGATCCCCGGCCTGATCTTCATCTTCCTCGGCGGCCTGAAGCCGTCCATCGACTTCACCGGTGGCACCGAGTGGGAGGTCCGATACGCCGACCAGCCGTCGGCCGCGGAGATGACCAGCGCCCTGACCGAGCTCGGCTACGAAGAGGTCCTGGTGAGGCAGCTGGAGGACGGGTTCCTGAGGATCCGCACGGAGCCGATCGACCTGATCCCGGCCGAGACGGCGGCCCCGTCGCCGTCCGCGTCGGTCTCGCCGTCGGGCTCGGGATCGGTGGCGCCATCGGCGAGCGCCAGCCCATCGGGGTCGGGCTCGGCGTCCGCCTCGCCCAGCGCCTCGGCCTCTCCCAGCGCCTCGGCCGCGGCCAGCGCCTCGCCATCCGCAGGTGCCGCCTCCGGTTCCGCGGCACCCTCACCCAGCGCCAGCCCGGCTCCGCTGGCGGAGGGCACCGAGTTCGCGAACCTCGAGCAGCAGCTGGAGTCGCGGTTCGGGGCGGGGGATCCGCGCAGCGTGCGGACCGTGGGCCCGATCATCGGTGCCGACCTCATCCGCAGCTCGGCGATCCTGATCATCATCGGCGAGCTCTTCATCCTCGCCTACCTGTGGGTCCGGTTCGGGTTCCGCTTCGGGACCGCGGCGATCGTGGCGCTCCTGCACGACGTGATCCTGGTGGTCGGCACATTCGCCATCCTCGGCTTCTTCCTGAACGTCGAGTTCGACGCCCTGTTCGTGACCGCGCTGCTGACGATCATCGGCTTCAGCGTCCACGACACCATCGTGGTGTTCGACCGCATCCGCGAGAACCGGGTCCGGCACGCGGGCGAGTCGTTCGGCGCCATCGTCAACCACTCGATCCTCCAGACGCTGGGCCGCTCGATCATCACGTCGCTGACCGTGGTGGTGACCCTCGGCGCGCTGCTGCTGCTCGGCCCGCCGACGATCCGGACCTTCACGCTGGCGCTGCTGCTGGGCGTCGTGAGCGGCACCTACTCGTCGATCTTCAACGCCAGCCAGATCCTGGTGGCGTGGCACGAGTGGGACGCGAAGCGCAAGGCGCGCGACGCCGGTCGCCCCGCGCGACGCCCCGCCTGACCGGCGCCCGCCAGCCCCGGTAACCGAACGGTAAGCGCCGGGTCATCGGCCGCCGCTACCATGGCGCCGATGATCGCCCCGAGCCTCGAGTGGCTCCTGCCCGAGCCGGTTGCCGAGCCACCGTCCTTCACCGGCTTCGGCCGGCCGGTGGCGACGCTCCTGGCCCGACGCGGCTTCCGCGACGATGCGCAGCTCCGTGCCTTCCTCGATGCCGGCGCGGGCGCCCTGCACGACCTCTCGCGGATGGCCGATGCGGACCAGGCGCTCGACCGGATCGACGCGGCGCTGGAGCGGGGCGAGCGGATCGCGATCTGGGGCGACTACGATGCGGACGGCATGACCGCGATCGTGGTCTGGGTGCTGGCGCTGCGGCGCCTCGGCGCCGACCCCGTTCGCTACGTCCCCTCGCGGCTCTCCGAAGGATACGGGCTGTCGGCGGCCGGCCTGCGCGACCTTGCCGGACGCGGCGTCGGGCTGGTGATCACCTGCGACTGTGGCGTGAGCAACGCGGCCGAGGTGGAGGTGGCCCGGCAGCTCGGCATGGACGTGGTGGTGACCGATCACCACCTGCCCCCCGCGGAGCTGCCGCGCGCGGTCGCGGTGGTCGACCCGCATCGGCCCGACTGCGCGTACCCCGATCCCGACCTGACCGGTGCCGGGCTGTCCTACAAGCTCGGGGCCGCCTTGCTGGCCCGGCACGGCAGGACGGCCGAGGGGCTCGCCGCCGTGGCGGCCCTCGGGACCATCGCGGACCTGGCCCCGATGACGGGGGAGAGCCGCGCCATCGTGCGGCTGGGGATCGAGGAGCTCGCGCGAACGGATCACGCGGGCCTCCGCGCGCTCCTGGCGCGCGCCTGCGAGGCGCCCGGTCAGCCGACGGCTCGGGACCTGGCCTTCGGCGTCGTGCCGCGCATCAATGCCGCCGGACGCATCGCTGACGCGGAGCTGGCGCTCCAGCTCCTGCTGACCGAGGATCCCGTCCGCGCCGGGGCGCTCGCCGAGGAGCTGGAGGCGGTGCACGTGCGCCGTCGCGAGCTGACCCGCGAAGCGGTCGAGGCGGCGCGCAGCCTGGTGTCCGCCGACGGCACCGACGCCCCGCTGGTCCTGCGCGAGGACGGGTGGGCGCCCGGCCTGCTGGGGCTGATCGCGGGACGCCTGGCCGATTCGCTGGCGCGGCCGGTGGCCATCGCGACGCTGGTCGGGGACGAGGTCCGCGGCTCGGTCCGCGCCCCCTCCGACTTCCACGTCGCCTCGGCCCTGGAGGCCTGCGGCGACCTGCTGCTGAAGCGCGGCGGGCATGCCGCGGCGGGCGGCTTCAGCGCCCATCCGGACCGGTGGGATGCCTTCATCGCCGCGTTCGGTGCCCTCGGCCGCCCGTTCCCGGCGGACGGGGCGGCCGAGACCCAGCGACCGGGGCGGCAGCCCGTCGATCTCGTGATCACCGCGCGGCACCTGGACTGGACCCTCGCGGACCAGCTCGAGCGCCTGGCACCGTACGGCCCCGGCCACGTGGAGCCGGTGCTGGCCGTGACCGGCATGACGGTGCGGGAGGCGCGACGCATCGGCGCGCGGGAGGCGCACGTCGCCTTCCGCATGCGCCGCGGCCTCGAGACCTTCGACGCCGTTGCGTTCGGGCTCGACGCCGACCGTGCGCTGCCCCAGCCCGATGACGAGCTCGACCTGGTGGGAACGCTGGAGCGCGACGCGTTCGGGGGCCTGCCGCGGCTGCGCCTCCGCGTCCTGGACTTCGCGCACGCGGCCGCCAGCCCGCTCCTGGCCCGGCGGCTGCCGCCGCCGGTCGCCGCCGTCGGATGACGTCCACTCCCCTCGATCGGCTGCGGCGGCGCGTCGGCGCGCTGGGCGCGCCACTGTGCCTGGGCCTCGATCCGCACCCGGACGCCCTGCCCGAGGGCCTCTCGCCCGACGTCCACGGCGTCGAGGCGTTCGCGCGTGGCCTCCTCGAGGCCGCGGCTGACCAGGTCGTCGCGGTGAAGTTCAACGTGGCGTTCTTCGAGGCATTCGGGTCGGCCGGCCTGGCCGCCCTCGAGCGGGTTCGGCGGGACGTCCCGGCGGCGCTCCTCTGCATCCTGGACGCCAAGCGCGGCGACATCGGCTCCACGGCGGAGCGCTACGCCGAGGCGCTGTTCGGCCACCTCGACGCGGACGCGGTCACGCTCTCGCCGTATCTCGGCGAGGACGCCATCGAGCCGTTCCTTCGCCACCCCGACCGGTTGGTGTACGTCCTCGCGCGGACCAGCAATCCCTCCGCCGGCCAGGTGCAAGATCTCGAGGTCGCACCCCGCGAGCCGCTCGCGCTGCACGTGGCGCGCTGGGTCGCCGAGCGCTGGGCGGATGGGCGGGTGGGCCTCGTGGTCGGCGCGACCGCGGCCGAGGAGCTGCGCGCGATCCGCGACGCGGTGCCCGGGCCGGGGTTCCTGGTCCCGGGCGTCGGAGCCCAGGGTGGCGACCTGGAGGCGTCCGTGGCGTGTGCCGCGGGCGCGTGGGCCCCGGGCGTCGTCAGCGTGTCCCGGGGGATCGCGCTTGCCTCGCGCGGCGACGACTGGCGCGCGGCGGCGCGTCAGGCAGCCGGGGTCCTGCGGAGCCGGATGGCCGAGGCGGTGCTACACTCGAATTCGAGCGCCGATCCGGCGCCGCATTCCACCGGAGGTTCGTGAGTTCATGCCGGTTCCCGGACCATGGGAGCTCATCCTGCTGCTGGTGATCGTCCTGATCATCTTCGGCCCCGGCAAGCTGCCGGACATCGGCAACGCCGTCGGGAAGGGGATTCGCGAGTTCCGCAAGGCCTCCACCGA
>DASTYP010000163.1:0-7220 GCA_035764845.1 Candidatus Limnocylindria bacterium | reverse complement strand
ACCAGCAGCGACGGCGTGACGAGATGCTGCGACTCCTGGAGAACCAGCTGACGTCCGCGGAACTCGAGGACGCGATGGAGCGCGGACGAGCGCTTGACATCGACGCTGCGGTGGAGCTGGGCCTGAGCGAAGACTGAGGTCGACAGCGGTCTCCGCCTGGTCAGGCAGGGTCTCCGCGACGTGGCGAAGGTCGAAGTCGGCCGTCAGAACCGTCCGCGAGGAATACGCGCACGAGGCCGCGCAGCCCGTCTTCCTCCAACGCCGCGCGCTGAGCGGCGAGCTGACGGCGCGCTGTGCGGCGACGCACCACCTCGATGTACTCGATGGTCGCTCCGATCAGCCCCGCCAGCGTCACCAGCTGCGCGAGCAACAACCGGTCGTCCATGTCGACCATCGTGACGCTTCAACGCCGCCCAGCTGAAGCAGACGATACGGCTAGCCCATCTGGGCCGGCACGCGTCCTAACGTCGCACGGGATGCTGCGTTTGCACAGGCGGGACGGATCGCCGGTTCCCGCCCGTATCGGGTTGGGTAGGCAGCCCGGCGGTCCGTCTCTTCTCCGCGAGGGACTGAACCGGTCCTCACGTGCGCCATCCAGGTCGGGACAAATTGAGGCCACGTTGAGCGGAACGGCGGTACGCTGGGGCGGGGCATCGGGGCTGCCGGTCACTCCCCCCGGCCGGCGGTGCCGGTGCCCCTCCTCGTCCACCCTCCGGCGTTGCAGGCTGCGACCCGCAGCCATTCACGCGTCGCGAAAACTGAAGGGTTCACTGCCGCTGGCGCCCTATGCACCGATGGGCGACGCTTTGCGCCGTCGTCACATGAGTGGAGGCGATGGACGCGCAGCTGGTGGAACTGGCACAACGAGGCGACAGGAGCGCATTCGGTCAGCTGGCGACGGAGTTCGGCGACCGGCTGTACGCCCTCGCCTACCGGATGCTGCGCGACAGCGACCTTGCGGCCGATGCAGCGCAGGAGTCGATTGTTCTCATCTGGCGCGACTTGCGCGCCCTACGGGACCCGCGGCGGTTCGAAACCTGGGCATACCGCATCCTGGTCCGCGCCTGCTACCGCGAGGTGCGCCGCCAACGCCGGCCGGTCCCGCGGCTGTACGCCCTGCACGAACTGTCGGCGGGCGACTCCGCGGATGCGGTGGCGGACCGTGACGAGCTCGACCGTGCGTTCGCGCGCCTGACCGCTGACCAGCGAGCCGTCCTCACCCTCCAGTACTACCTCGGGATGACGCACCCGCAGATCGCCGACGTCCTCGAGATCCCGGTCGGCACGGTCGGCTCGCGGCTTCATGCCGCGAAGCGCGCGCTCCGCGGGTCGCTCGACGCCGAGGCGCGCACCGCTTCCGTCGGAGGTCGCGTGGGATGAAACCGGAGCGCAATCTCGATCGCGCCCTCGAAGAGTTCATGGATGCGGGTCCGGAATCGATTCCGCGCCCGGTGCTGGAGGACGCGCTCGAACAGGTTGAGCGAACCGTGCAGCGCCCAGGAGTGGTGGCAGGTGTCGAGACAAGTCAGCTGTGGCTTGCATTGCCGGCGGTCGCTGCTGCTGCTGTCCTGATCGCCGCCTTCATCGTTGGCCCATGGGCAGGGCCACGCGTCGCGTCGCCGGACGCGTCAACGTCGCCGACGGCGTCACCCGAAGCCTCGCCAACCCTTCCGGCGGCGACGGTCGTCGTGCCGGACGCGGTCATTGACGTGCCCGGCGCGTTCCTCACCCTTGCGGATGGCGAGGACCGCGTGTGGTTGACGTCCGACGAGGCGCTCGTCGCCATCGACACGACCACCGGCGCGACCACGAGCTTCGCGGTCCCAGTCCCGGCAGGCTCTTGGGCAGGTCTGCAGCTCCTCGATGGCAGCCTGTGGATCGGCAACTACGACGAGGGCGTCGTGTACCGCGTCAGTCGTGAGACCGGCGAGATCGAGGCTGAGATTCCCGTCGGGAGCGAAGCGGCCAGCCTGACGGCCGCGGGCGGCGGCATGTGGGTTCGAACCCGGAACGCCCTGAACTGGGAGGCGCAGCGCATCGACCCCGCGACGAACCGAGTGGTGACGACCGTCGAGGGCGGGAACGCGATGGCGCAAGGCCACGGATCGCTCTGGTTCTCACAGCGAGGCACGAATCGAATCATCCGAGCCGACCCGGTGACCGGAGAAGCGACAGCGGTGATCGAGGTCCCGCCGGATCACGACTGCGGCATCAGCAGCTCGGCGGAAGCCGTGTGGGCCAGCTGCCTTTCTCCCGACCGAGTCATCGGCTCGGTCGTGAGGATTGACCCAGCCACCGACGAGGCCGCCGTCGTGCACACCGGCGCGGCCGGTGGCGGCGCGTTCGACGCTGGCGGGCGTACCTGGCTCGCGGCGACCTCTCCTGACGGCGGAGTGTTCATGTCGGTCAACCTCAGCTCGAACAGCGTCGAGCAGATCCTGCTGGTCGGCCCGGACTTCAACCCGGACAACGTGGTGATCGCCGGGGATTCGGCGTGGGTTGCGAACGACTCGGCCGACGAGGTGTTCCGCTTCGCGCAGGACGTCTTTGCCGGCGGCGGGTGATCTGGTCACGAGCGAAATCTGAAGGGTTCGCGCCCGTGAACGCCCTTTCTGCCATGACCCGCCGGATGCGCCGGGGGCACGAAGCGGAGAGACCGACCATGCGACGCCCACTCACCGTCCTGGCGACAGCCGGGCTCCTCGCCGCCTTTGCGAGACCGGTCGCGGCCGCATCGCCGTCACGGACGGTCCAGGTCATCGCCCCGTACTCGCTCGAAGACGCCCTCGCCGACTACGCGGCCTCGGGCGACGCCTTCGCGAGCTGCGGGGAGTTCGACATCCTCGCCACGTTCGAGGGCACCGTCACGGTCACGGACTGGGGCGACCGCATGCTGCGGCACGTGGTCTTCACGGGGCGCTTCTACAACGCCTTGGATCCCTCGCGCTCGGCCGGACGCATCGGGAACACCGCCACCTGGCGGCTCTTCGACGCGGCGGGCAACTGGACCGAGGTCCACATCCACGGCATCTCGAACATGGCTGTCCTGGACGACGGAGGCCGGATCGCGATCGACGTCGGGTACAGCGCCTTCAGCCTTGCCCTCGAGCAGGAACTCGCGTCTGCCGGACCCGAGGAGAACAGTGCGGCCCTGTGCGAGGCCCTCGACTGATGCGGCGGTCACGGCTGTCTCCCGTTCCGCTTGCGGCGGCCGTCGCCCTGGCCCTGGCCGGGTGCGGTGGGTCGACGGCCCCACTGGCGAGTACGCCAACGCCGCAGGCGGCGCCGTCGGCCGGTGATCCCTCCCGGGCGCCTTCAGCGTCCGCGCAGGAGCCCGGCGCAACCCAACTGCCGGCCGGCGCACTGGTGGGGGAGTCGCGCGACGCGCGGCTGCGCGAAGCGACGACCATCGGCTTCATGGGGGACGAGCTCGTGGCCGAGATCGGAGATGCCCTCCTGGTCCTCGACCCAGCATCCGGGAGGGTGATCGACGAGGTCGCCTTCCCTGATCTGCCGCGGATCAACGGCACGCTCCTGACGGGCGACAGCCTCTGGCTCCTCGATCACGACAACGGCAAGGTCGTTCGGGTCGATCGTGAGTCTGGCGAAGTGGAGGCGGAGGTCGAGATCGGAGGACGTGCGGTCAGCCTGCTCGCGACCCCGGACGGCATCTGGGCCGGATCCGCGCACATCCTTCCCGAATCGGCCTCGCTGATCGACACCGATATGAACGAGATCGTCCGTCGGCTCGAGCTCGGCGCCTTCCCGGTATATGACGACGGGTACCTGTGGTTCGGCCGCAACGAGACGGGGTGGGCATCCACCGTTCGGAAAGTGGATCCCGACACCGGCGAAATCGTCGCATCCATCGACCTCGACGGTGCCGAGGGCTGCTACCTGGGTGGCCGGTTCCCGGACGTCGTGTGGTCCTGGTGCTTCGAGCCGCCGCCGAACGACACCGACGTCACTCGGCTCGACGTGGACGCGCTCGCCGTCGCCGCGATTCAGCCTCTGGGCGCGGGCGGCGGACTGCTCGGTGTTTACGAGGACACCTCGTGGTTAGGAGCGGAGCCGGCCGATGGCAGCCGGCGCCTGCTGAAGGTCGACAACGCCACGAACGCGGTCGAGGCCGTGTACTCATCCGACCATGTGATGCCGATCACGATCCACGACGGCGCCCTGTGGATGATCGACACGGATGCCGGCGCCCTGCGGCGGATCGACTTAGCGGACCTCTAGGGGCGGCGGGCGGTCAGCTTCGTCCGGCCGCGTGTCGCGCGATCCCGGCGCGCGTCCTCACCTCGAGCTTGGCGAGCACATGCGCAACGTGCGTCTCGACCGTGCGCGGCGACACGACGAGCCGGCTCGCGATCTCGGCGTTCGTCATTCCTTCGCCGACCAGCATGGCCACGGTCGCCTCGGTCGGCGACAGCGCGTCCCATCCCGTGCGAGATTCGCTCGGCCGCGCCACCGGGCGCGTGCGCACGCCGAGGTCCGCGAGCCGTCGCGCAACGCGCCGGACGTCCGCGGGCGCGTCCAGCGCCCGCCAGCTGGCCAGGGCCTGCTGCAACGCCGCCACCGCGGGATCGCGCTCCTCGCGCTGGGCGTGCGCGACACCGAGCTCCTCGAGCGTCTGCGCGGCCGCGACCATGCGCGGGCCCTCGGCAAAGAGCTCGGCGGCGTTCGCGAGCAGCGCGGGGTCACGCTCCACCATTCCGCGCACCGCCAGGGATGCCGCTGCCACTGAGCGCACGGTGCTCATCGCTGCCAGCGCCTCCAGCGTGTCAACCACGCGCTGCGCGGCCGGACGTTCGCCGGCGGCGAGTGCCAGGCGAACCAGCTCGACGGCCCAGGTCCGGATCTGCGGGCGGAACCGGGGATCGCCACCGAGGGCCACGGCGCGCTCGATCAGTGCGCCCACCGAGCGCAGGTCGCCGTCCAGCTCCGCCAGCAGGGCGGCTGCGACCAGGGAAATCGGCGGCGCTCCGGGCACGACCGGACGCCCGAGCTCCCGCCTGGCCACCTCCGCACGATCGAGATGGAGCAGCGCATGGGCGCGGATGGCCGGACGAACGACATGCGAAAGGTCGGACCAGTCCGGATCGGCCGTCCCCCCGCCAGCCGGAAGCGCGTCGAGCACATCCCGCCATCGGCCTCGGACGAGGTTCATCTGCGCCAGCGTCCCCGCCGCCTCCTGGCGCTGACCCTCGCTGGCGTCGGCGTCCAGTGCGAACCACGGCTCCGCCTCGTCGAACCGATCGGCGTGGTACAGCATGCCGCCCATGTCCAGGCGGGCCTCGGCTCGCGCGACCGGGCCCGCGTCGCGAGCGTCGCGAACGATCTGGATCGCGTGCTCGACCGCCTCGTCGAACCGGCCCTCGAAGAATCGCAGCCCGCGGATGGCCGAGCGTGCCAGGACCCGCGATTCGGCATCGGCGTCGGGCGAGTCCAGCACCTCGCCGGCGATCGCCTCGCTCTCGGCCGTCCGGCCGCTGAGCGCCAGCGCACCGGCCAGCGAGCCGAGGGCCGCGGCCCGAATCTCGGATGGGCAGCCCGGCTCGACGGCGAGCGCCTCCAGCTCTCGCACGGCCTCGACGACGCGCGCCTGGGCGAGCAGGGCCCGGCCGAGCTCGAGCCGCAGCGCCGCCGCAGCATCGCCGCCAGCCGAACGGTCGATCCTCCCGCGCAGGTCGCGGACAAGTCTCCCGGGCTGCTCGGTCGCCGCCGGGTCGGAGCGAGCATCGTCAGGCACGGTCTCGAGGCAGCATAGTCGCGAGCCGCCCGCGCCCCGCAACGAAAGTTCAGTAGTTCTGCGGATGTGGGCGCAGCCGGTGGACGCCACCGTTCGCGCATGCGCAGCTCCGCCCGAGCCCTCCCGTTCGTCCTCGTCCTCATGCTGCTCGCGGCGTGCGGCTCCAGTTCCAGCGCCGAATCGCTGGCGGCCACTCCCGGCGCGCCGGTCTCCGTCGCATCGGCCTCGGCGGCGCCGTCGCCATCGGCTTCGTCGTCTGCCTCAGGCGGCGTGATGCCGCTGGCCAAGGGACCGCTGCAACCCGGCCGCTACACGTCGACGCAGTTCGAGCCGCAGCTCGAGCTCACGCTCGGATCGGGCTGGGCCGAGCAGTTCCCCGATGACAACGACGAGCTCGCCCTCGACCACGACGGTGGCTTCCTGGCCATCACGCGCGTCAGCAGCGTCGTCGATCCGTCGGGGTCAGGAACGACCGATGCGCCCGACGACCTCTTCGCCTGGCTGACCGCCCATGGCGCCCTCACCGTCGAACACACCGAGGACGTGGCCGTCGCCGGACTGCCGGGCCAGATGCTCGAGGCAACGGTCGCGCATACCGCTGAGATGTTCGCGTACCCCACGGGCAACATGCGCGTCGTGGAAGGGGACCGCGTGCGGTACTACGTCGTCCCGCTCGAGGGGCCGGACCTGACCATCGTCGTCGCCTCGCAGGGCACCCGGTTCGAGGATCTCATCGCGGCCGTCGAGCCGGTGGTCGACTCGCTGGAGATCGTCGAGTAGCGGACCGCTGCGCGGTCAGCCGCTCGTGAACTCCGTCAGCACGGTCTCGCCGCTGCCACCCTCGACCAGCTCCTCCCGCACCAGGCCGACGTCGCGCGCGTAGAACTTGCGCTCCCGCACGTCCGGCTCGAGCGGCGTCCAGTCCTCGGTGACCAGCACGTCGTCGTACGTCCCGACGGGCGTGCTGACCGACTGCCCGAGCTCGACCACCTTCGCCACGTCCTCCGCCTCGCCGGCGTAGAACTCCTGGCGGTACGTGACGCCGACGTCCGGATGGGCCGGCATGATGATTCCCGGCTGCGCGCCATCGACGCCCGCCTCCCAGGACCCGGCGGTGCTGGTCACCTTGCCGTCCTCGTACTCGGCCGTCTCCTCGCCGAAGTACCAGACGTTGCCATCGGCGTCCTGGGCGTACCAGTCGCTGGTGATCTCCACCGGCCTGCCGTCGACCGCGACCTCGTCGTGCACCACCACGCAGGTGACGCCCATCACCTCGCGTGTCTCCTCGAGCACCGTCGTGGTCGTGATCTCACCCTCGCTGTCGCCCGAGCCGGTGAGCACCCAGCGCGTGCCCGGCCGCAGCGGGAAGTACGGGTTGTCGATCTCGGTCGTGAACGACGCAGGGTCGATGGAAGGGGCGTAGGGAGCATCGGACCGGAGGGCGGCGGGCAGCGAGCCGCCCTCGGTC
>DASTYP010000162.1:0-4926 GCA_035764845.1 Candidatus Limnocylindria bacterium | reverse complement strand
GCTGCTGCGCGACCTGCGCTCGGCGGAGGAGGCGCAGATGGCGTCGCGCTCGGGGATCGGCCGACTCTCGGTGCTCGAGTCGCCGGAGGACGAGCCGCCGGCCGGCTCGACCATCGCCCTGGGGCCGATCAACTCCATCGGCCGCAACGTCAACAACACGATCTACGTCGAGGACGACTTCGCCAGCGCCACGCACGCCATGCTGACCTTCCGTGGCCGCAGCTGGTTCGTGGAGGATCAGGGCAGTACCAACGGCACCTACGTCAACGGGCACCGCATCGACCGGCCCGTCGCGCTGAGCTTCGGCGACGAGATCACAGTCGGGCGCGTGCGCATGCGACTGGACCGGTGATCGCCGCCTGATGCGCATCGCCTGGCGGGGAGCGGAGCTCCGGCTGCTGCTTCCGATCCTCCTCCTCGTCCCGCTCGGGTTCCTGGTGACGAACGTCGCCGTCACCGGCACCTTCGAGCCCGGACCGATGCAGCTGGCCGCCGTCTACGTCGGCCTGTTCGTCGTGGCCCACCTGGTGCTCGTCCTGTCCGGCCATCGCGGGGACCAGCTGCTGCTCCCGGCCGTGGGTGCCATGGGCGGGATCGGGATCGTGATGCTCAACCGGCTCCCGCAGGACCTGGCCGGCACCAGCGCGCTCGGCTTCGAGCTGGGCATGGCGGCCACGCAGGTGCTGTGGTTCGGCGTCGGGCTGGTTGCGATGCTGGTGGTCGCCATCGGCCTGCGCGACGACGGCATCCTGCGGCACTACAAGTACTCGTGGGCGGCGATCGGCATCCTCCTGCTGGCCGCGACCATGCTCGTCGGCTACGAGGTCAACGGCGCCAGGCTGTGGATCGACCTCGGACCGGTGAGCGTGCAGCCCGGTGAGCTCATCAAGATCACGCTCGTCGTCTTCCTGGCGGCCTACCTGGCCGAGACGCGGACCCTGCTGACCAGCGCGCGCGTGCGCATCGGCTTCATCTCCATCCCGCCGTTGCCGTACTTCCTGCCGATGCTCGCCTTGTTCGGCGTGGTCATGCTCATCGCCGTCCGCCTCAACGACCTGGGCACCGCGCTGCTCTTCTTCGGCACCTTCCTGGTGATGCTGTTCGTCGCGACCGGGCGGCGCAGCTACGTGCTGATCGGGCTGCTCCTGTTCGTGGCTGGGAGCTTCGTCGCGTACGAGCTGTTCGGCCACGTCCAGGCGCGCATCAACGTCTGGCTGGACCCGTTCGCCGATCCGTTGGGCGCGGGCTTCCAGCCGGTGCGGGCCCTGTACGCGCTGGGCCGCGGCGGCATCTTCGGCGAGGGCCTGGGGCAGGGCCTGGTCACGCTCGGGGGCAACCTGACCATCCCGTTCGTCCACACCGACTTCATCTTCACGGCCATCGCGGAGGAGCTGGGGCTGCTCGGCGGCCTCGCGCTGCTGGCCTTCGCGGCGGTCCTGGTGTTCCGCGGCCTGCGGATCGCGGCGCTGGCGCGCGATGACTTCAGCGCGCTGCTGGCGGTCGGCCTGACGGCCAGCCTGGGGCTGCAGACGCTGATCATCATCGCCGGCAACACGAAGCTGGTGCCGCTGACCGGCATCACGCTGCCCTTCGTCAGCTACGGCGGCTCGAGCGTCCTTGCCAGCTTCCTGATGATCGGGTTGCTGCTGTCGATCAGTCACCGCACCCAGATCGGCACCGATGCGGAGCGTGGCGAGTGATCGCGACCAACGTCCGGCGCCTGGGCTTCTACCTCATCCTGGCCTTCGCGCTCGTGTCGGGCAGCATGGTGTGGTGGCAGGTGATCGAGGCCCCGGCGCTCGCCAGCCGCAGCGACAACCCCGAGGTCATCGCGGCGCGTCGCAGCCTCCCGCGCGGCACCATCTTCGACGCATCGGGCCAGGTCCTGGCCTCGTCGTCCCTGGTCGGGGACCTGTCGGTCCGCAGCTACGCCGATCCGGCCTTCACCCACGTCATCGGGTACTCCTCGCTCCGCTTCGGCAGCACCGGCCTGGAGCGCGCGTACGAGGACCTGCTGGTCGGCCGGGCCGACCCGAACCCGATTCGCGATCTGCTGAACGACGTCCTGGCCCGCACCCCGCAGCCGCGCGACCTGACGCTGACCATCGACCGTCGCCTGCAGGACTTCGCGGCCGCGGAGCTCGGCACCGATCCGGGAGCGGTCGTGGCCATCGACCCGACCACCGGCGCCATCCTGGCGCTCGTCTCGACCCCGACCTTCGACGCGACCCCCATCTCCGGCGACCCGGATGCCGCCCAGGAGCCCATGGACGCGCTCCGCGCCGATCCCGCCCAGCCGCTGCTGCCGCGCGCGCGCCAGGGCACGTACGTCCCGGGCTCGATCATGAAGGTCTTCACCGGCGTCGCGGCACTCGACGCCGGCGCCATCACGCCCGAGACAACCTTCTCCGACCAGCCGGCGCAGGAGACCCAGGGCTTTCCCGTCCAGGGCTTCACCATCCGCGAGCACGACTTGGGTGGGATCCAGCCGGCGCTGTGGCCGCTGTCGGAGGCGCTGCAGGTCTCGAGCAACATCTTCTTCGCCCACGTCGGGCTGGAGCTCGGCGGCGACCAGTTCCTGGCCTACGCGCGACGCTTCGGCTTCTGCGACCCGATGGCCATCGGCCCCGATGATCGTGCCCTCTCGGTCGCGGCGAGCTACGTCACGAACCCGGTGGAGGGCGACTGCACCCCCTTCGACGACGACGTAGAGCTCGCGTCCGCCTCCTTCGGCCAAGGCGAGGTGGTGGTCACGCCCGTCCAGATGGCGCTCCTTGCCGCGGCCGTCGCCGGCGACGGCGTCATGCCCGACCCCTACGTCGTGCGCGACGTCCGCGCCCACAGCGACACGGGCACGCCGAGCGACACGGTGCTCGACCGATTCGCCTCTGGGGGAGGGACGCGCGTGGTGAGCCAGGGCGCCGCCCGCGCGATGCGCGCCGCCATGGTCGACGCCGTGAACGGGGAGCTCGGTCGACTGTACGCCGGGCAGGGCGACATCACGCTCTACGGCATCAGCGGCAGCGTCTCGGCCGGCAAGACGGGAACGGCGCAGCTCGGCGGGGAACAGGCGCCGCACTCGTGGTTCATCGGCTTCGCGCCGGCACAGGAGGGAGCGGCGCCGTCGATCGCCGTTGCCGTGCTCGTCGAGAGTGGCGGGTCGGGCTCGGGCCGTGCGGCACCCATCGCCGGCCGGGTCATGGCGGAATACCTGCGCATGACGGGCGGGAACTGACCGCTCCATCATCGCGTCTGGCGAGGGTCCCCCAGTGACGAATGAACGCCCGCGTAACGGCGGGGAGTATTGTTGAGCACAAGGTCGGGCCCGCAGGGCCGGGCTCGTCGCCACACGGGGAGAGGACCACTCCTGACATGAAGAACGTCCAGCAGCCCGCCGAGCGCGTGGTCGCCAGCGTGGAGCGGGTGATCGTCGGCAAGCACGTCGAAGTCCGGATGGCTCTCGTCGCGCTCCTGTGCGAGGGCCACATCCTCATCGAGGACGTGCCCGGCGTGGGCAAGACGATGCTCGCCAAGGCGCTCGCCCAGAGCATCGGCTGCTCCTTCCGGCGCATCCAGTTCACGCCGGACCTGCTGCCCTCCGACGTCACGGGCCTCTCGATCTTCAACCAGAAGACGACCGAGTTCGAGTTCCGCCCGGGGCCGATCATGGCCCAGGTGGTCCTCGCTGACGAGATCAACCGCGCCACGCCGAAGACACAGAGCGCGCTGCTCGAGTGCATGGAGGAGCGACAGGCCACCATCGACGGCGTGACCTATCCGATGCCGTCCCCGTTCCTCGTCATCGCCACCCAGAACCCCATCGAGTACGAGGGCACCTTCGCGCTGCCGGAGGCGCAGCTCGACCGGTTCATGCTCCGCCTGCGCCTGGGCTACCCCAAGGCGATGGAGGAGATCGTCATCCTCGACGAGCAGAAGCGCCGCCACCCCATCGCGTCGGTCGAGCAGGTGCTGGGCCTCGAGGAGCTGCGCGAGATGCAGGCCGCGATCAAGGAGATCTACGTCGACCAGGCGGTGGCCGAGTACATCGTGCGGCTGGTGCACGCGACGCGCGATCACCCGGACGTCTACCTGGGTGCCTCGCCGCGCGGCTCGATCAGCCTGTACCGCGCGACGCAGGCCTACGCGGCGCTGGCGGGACGCGACTACGTCATCCCCGACGACGTGAAGCACCTGGCCGTGGCCATCCTGGCGCACCGCCTGATCGTGAAGAGCCAGGCCTCGCTGCGCGAGGTGGACCCGGAGCAGATCGTCAGCGAGATCCTCGCCTCGGTCCCCGTGGCCGAGGCGGCCGCCGCGGCGGAGACCGGTCGCCCGCGCGTCTCGTAGCGCGGGACCGCACGGCGCGCCATGGGCCTGTTCAACCGGCACCTGCGACTGCTCTTCCTCGTCACCGCGCTCGTGGTGGCGGCGTTCAGCACGGGCATCGACTTCCTGTTCTTCCTCGTCTACCTGGCCGCCGGCATCGGGATCGGGTCGTGGCTGTACGCGCGACGCGGGCTGCGCGGGGTGCGCGCCGACTACCGCGTCCTGAATCCGCGGACGCACGTCGGTGAGGTGCTCCAGGCGATGTACCGGGTCGAGAACCACGACCGCTTCGGCAAGCCGTGGATCGAGTGCTGGAACGAATCAACGCTGGTGAACAGCCTTCCCGGCCGCGTCGTCGGCATGTCGGGTCGCGGAACCCGACAGTGGCTGGCCAAGGTGACGCTGACGCGGCGCGGGACGTACCGCCTGGGGCCGCTGCGCGTCCGCTCCGGTGACCCATTCGGCCTCTTCAGCGCCGAGATGGCCGTCGGCCAGCCGACCGGCGTCGTCGTCTTTCCCGAGGTGGTCCCGCTGCCGCACTGGCGTCTGCCGCCATCACCGATCGACGGCACCACGCGCACCAAGCGCAGGTACGAGGCG
>DASTYP010000161.1:0-5634 GCA_035764845.1 Candidatus Limnocylindria bacterium | reverse complement strand
CAACGCCACCCCCATCGACATGCTGCGCACGAACCGCATCGGCCAGTGGGACCGCATCCGGAGGATCACCAAGCCGCTGATCGCGGCGGTCAACGGCTGGGCCCTGGGCGGCGGCTGCGAGCTGGCGATGACCCTCGACCTGATCGTGGCGGGCGAGGACGCGAAGTTCGGGCAGCCCGAGATCAATATCGGGGTCATCCCCGGGGCGGGCGGAACGCAGCGGCTGACCCGTGCCATCGGGAAGAGCAAGGCGATGCGCATGGTGCTGACCGGCGAGCCGATCACGGCGCACGAGGCCGAGGCCGCGGGCCTGGTGGCCGTCGTGACCCAGGACGAGCTGGTCGTCGAGGACGCGCTGGCGTTGGCCGCAACCATGGCGCAGAAGAGCCCGATCGCGCTCCGCGTCGCGAAGGAGGCCGTCAACGCCGCCTACGAGATGAGCCTGACCGATGCGCTGGCGCACGAGCGCCGCCTCTTCTACCTCCTCTTCGCGTCCGAGGACCAGAAGGAGGGGATGGCCGCTTTCCTCGAGAAGCGCAGCCCCGACTTCACGGGCCGATAGGTGGGCGGCCTCGGCAACCCCGACCACGCGGTCGGCGGCCTGGCGGTGCCACGGCCGGCCGGGGTCGAGCTGCGGCCGCTGGGTCGCGACGACTTCGAGGTCGCGCTGTCCCTGGTCCGCGAGCTCTATGGGCTGCCCGCCGGCGACGACGCGGTGCTGCGCCCGCGGTACGACGCGTTCGTCAACGACGTGGATGTCGCCTCGTTCCTGGCCCTGGCCGACGGCGAGCCGGCGGGCCTGATCGGGTTCCGCTTCCGGCGACGGCTGAACCACGCCACGTTCGAGGGCTGGGTCAGCGACCTGGTGGTCCGCGAACCGTTCCGCCGCCGTGGAGTCGGTCGTGCGCTGCTCGGCGCGGCCATCGCCGAGTGGCGGCTGCGCGGCGGCCACCAGGTGATGCTCGAGGTGGCCTACCAGCGGACCGCGGCCCGCGCCCTGTACGAGGCGATGGGCTTCGTGCATCGGGGCAAGGTGTTCGAGATGAACCCCGTCCGCTCACGAGGCATCGTGCCCGGGCCGGCCGTGGAGATCCGAGAGATCCGGGACGACGACACGGACTTTGACGCGACCACGAGGCTGCTCGCCGAGCTTGGGCGGCCGGCGCCGACCGAGGAGCGCCTCCCGGCGCTGCGGCGGACCTATGCGCAGCACGTGGCCCGCGCCGATACGTCGTCGCGGCTCGCCCGGCTCGACGGCGAGCCGGTCGGCTTCATCAGCCTGGAGTTCCGGGAGCCGTTCTTCATGACCAGGTCGCAGGCGTGGATCCCGGACCTCATCGTGACCGAGCGCGCGCGCGGTCGCGACATCGGCGCCGCTCTGCTGGACGCCGCGTTCGTGGAGGCCCAGGCCCGCAACGCGTATGCGGCGACGCTCGAGAGCGGCGACCAGCGGCTGGTGGCGCATCGGCTCTACACGACGGCCGGCATGGCGGACGTGGGCAGCTTCTTCACCCTGATTCGCTGAGGGGCGACCAAGCGCTCGTACAAAGTGCTGGCGCGGACCGGTACGGAACGTGCATGCTTCCGCGTGGCGGACTCGATTGCCGCCTGGAGAAAGAGAGAGGGACACGGAGGTATTCATGAGCATCATTGCGTGGTTGGTCGTAGGAGCGCTTGCCGGCTGGATTGCCGGCATGGTCGTCAAGGGTGACGAGGGCTACGGCGTGATCGGCACGATCATCGCCGGCATCGTCGGCGCCCTGGTCGGCGGCTTCATCCTCGGAGCCGTGACCGGTGAGGACTGGACGACCGGGATCAACATCCCGACCCTCGTCGCGGCCATCGTCGGGGCGATCATCGTGGTCTTCCTGTGGGGCTACTTCGCCCGCGGCCGCCGAACCGTCTGATCGATTCGTCGCTGAACCCGCGCCCGGCGCCGCTGTCGCGCCGGGCGTTTCGGTGTCCGGGCCTCGGTACAATCGCGGTCCATGCCTGACGCCACCGGCCTCGAGGTCCTCCGGACCGATCGCGACGGCGCCGTCGCGATCCTGACGCTCAACCGTCCGGAGTCGCTCAACGCGCTCACCGGCGAGCTCCGTCGTGCCCTGCTGACCGCGGTGAAGGATGCTGGCCGCGAGGAGTCGGTGCGCGCGGTCGTCGTGACCGGAGCCGGGCGGGCCTTCTGCGCCGGAGCCGACCTGCGCGCCGGCGCCGGGGAGCGGGAGTTCCGCCGCGTGCTGACGAGCGAGTACAACCCGCTGGTCGAGGCGATGCGCGGTCTCCCCAAGCCGATCGTCGCCGCCGTCAACGGCGTCGCGGCCGGCGCCGGGTTCAGCCTGGCCATGGCCGCCGACCTGGTGGTCGCCTCCGCCGACGCTCGTTTCGTCCCCGCCTTCCACCGCATCGGGCTCGTCCCCGACTCCGGGCTGGCGCGCACGCTCGTCAGGGCGATCGGCCGGCACCGTGCCCTCGAGATCCTGCTGGGCGAGCGCGAGCTCTCCGCAACGGATGCCGAGCAGCTCGGCCTGGTGGCTCGTGTCGTTCCGGCCGAGGGGCTGCAGGACGCGGCACTGGAGCTGGCGCGGCGCCTGGCGGCGGGACCAACGCGCGGCATCGGGATGACCAAGCGGCTGCTGAACGCGGCCGAGGACGCGTCGCTGGCCGACGCGCTGGGCGCCGAGGCCGCGCTCCAGGAGCTGGCGGGCCGCACCGAGGACCACGCCGAGGGTGTGGCCGCCTTCGCCGAGAAGCGCGCCCCGGAATTCCGCGGTCGATGACCGAGCCCCACGAGGACGTCCGCGGCGTCGGCGTGCTCGGCGCCGGAACGATGGGTGCCGGCATCGTGCAGGTCGCGGCGGAGGCCGGGTTCGAGGTGCTCGTCCACGACCCGGTGGCCGGGGCGGTGGAACGGGCCACGGAGCGCATCGCCGGGTTCCTGCGCCGGAAGGTCGAGAAGGGGCAGCTCCCTCCCGGCTCCGACGAAGGCGCCCTCGCACGCATTCGGGATGTCGCCCGGCTGGAGGAGCTCGCCGCCGCGGACCTCGTCATCGAGGCGGCCCCAGAGGACCTCGAGCTGAAGCGCGACGTCTTCGCTCGCCTGGACGGCGCGGCGCCGCCCACGACGCTCCTGGCCACCAACACCAGCTCCCTGTCCGTCGCGAGCATCGCGGCCGCGGCCGAGCATCCAGAGCGCGTGATCGGCATGCACTTCTTCAACCCGGTGCCGCTGATGGCGCTGGTCGAGGTCATCGCCGGACCGATGACGGCCGAGTGGGCCGTCGACCGCGTGGTCCTCACCGGCCGGCGCTTCGGCAAGACCCCGGTCGTGGCGGCCGATACGCCGGGCTTCATCGTCAACCGCGTGCAGCGCGCGTACTACCTGGAGGCGTTCCGCATCTACGAGGAAGGGCTGGCATCGGTCGACGGGATCGATGCCGCCATGCGCGGCATCGGCTTCCGACTGGGGCCCTTCGAGCTGGCCGACGTGGTCGGGACGGACGTCAACCTGGCTGCGGGCACCCAGATCTTCGAGGGCTTCTTCGGCGATCCGCGCTACCGACCGGCGCAGGTGCAGCGGCGGGTGGCGGATGCGGGCCGGCTGGGACGCAAGACGAGTGCGGGCTACTACGACTACGCCGAGGACGGCACCCACGGCGGTGCGTGGGCCGCGCTGCAGCGCCCCTCGCTCCTTCCTCCACTCCAGCCGGCGCAGATCGAGGCTCGCGTTCTGGCGGCCATCGTCAACGAGGCCGCCTCGGCCGTGGCGGACGGCGTGGCCCGGCCGGAGGCCATCGACACGGCGATGCGGCTTGCCACGAACTGGCCCGAGGGGCCGCTCGCCTGGGGCGAGCGCATCGGTCTGTCGAGCGTCGTCCACACGCTGGATGCGCTGCACGCGGCCGTCCCGGACGGTCGCTACCGCGTCACGCCGCTGCTGCGGCACCTCGCGTCCGAGGGCGGCTCGTTCTTCGTCCATCCGGCGTGAGCGTCCCGTTCGGTGGCCGGTACCGCGCGGTCGTCTTCGACATGGACGGGCTCCTGCTCGACACGGAGGTGCTGTGGCACGAGGCGGAGTCCGAGCTCTTCCGCCGCCACGGGGGCGAGTTCACCTGGGACGACAAGATGACCGTGATCGGGACGAGCTTCGGGTTCACAGCGGACTACTTCGCGGATCGGTTGGGCCGACCACGTGAGGAGGGACCCGCGCTGGTGGAGGAGATGATCGGCCTGATGCACGACTTGGTGCGGCACCAGGTCGACGCGCGACCCGGTGCCGTGGAGCTCGTCACCCGGTTGCGCCAGGCCGCCGGCATGCGGCTGGGGCTGGCGTCGAACTCACCGCGCTTCCTGGTGGACGACGCGCTGCGCACGGCAGGCCTGGCCGATGCATTCGACGCGATCGTCACCTCGGACGACGTCGAGCACTCGAAGCCGGCGCCGGACATCTACCTGCTGGCGTGCGAACGGCTGGGAGTGGCGCCGTCGGAGGCGCTGGCGCTCGAGGACTCGGCGTCCGGGGTCGCCGCGGCCAAGGCGGCGGGGCTGATGTGCATCGCAGTGCCGCAGTTCGCCGAGACCGATGTCACCGCGGCCGACCGCGTCGTGGACTCGCTCGAGTCGCTGATCGAGTCGTAGGCCGGCAGGGGGTATCCTCGCCGCATGTGCCGAAGCATCAAGACCCTCCGGACCGGCGCCGAGCCGGCCAGTGACGACGAGATCACCGCCGCCGCACTCCAGTACGTGCGCAAGGTGAGCGGCTACCGCAAACCATCGGCGGCCAACGAGCCGGCGTTCGATGCGGCCGTGGCGGAGGTGACCGCCGCCTCCAAGCGACTGCTCGAGGCCGTGGCCGCCACGCACCCCCAGGCGCGGCGAGCCTCATGACGTTCGACGTCTCCGAGACCGTCGCGCTCGCTCGCTGGTGGTGGACCTTCATCCTCCGCGGGCTGCTGGCGATCGCCTTCGGCGTCCTCGCCTTCTTCGCGCCCGCGTGGGGGATCGTGATCCTGGTCACCCTGTTCGCTGCGTGGGCCTTCGTCGACGGCGTCGCCAGCCTCTTCACCGCCATCCGCACCCGTGAGACCGACCGGCACTGGTGGCTCGAGCTGGTGGAGGGTCTCGTCTCGATCCTCGCCGGTATCGTGGCCCTCCTGCTGCCGGTTGACGCGGTGGCGCGCGTCCTGGTCCTCGTGATCGCCGTCTGGGCGATCCTGACCGGCGCGCTCGAGATCTGGGCCGCCATCCGGCTCCGCGAGCGGATCCAGGGGGAGCTGCTGCTCGGGCTGGCCGGCCTCTCGTCGATCCTGTTCGGCATCGTGCTGTTCCTCTTCCCGGGGGCCGGCGCGCTCAGCCTGGTGTGGCTCATCGGCGGCTTCGCGATCGCCTTCGGCGTCTTCCTCATCGCGCTCGGCTGGCGCCTGCGGCGGATCGACGAGCTCGCGAAGCGCGACGCGGCGCACGACTACGGGTCGGCCGGGTGAGCCGCGACCCGTTGCGCACGCCGGTCGTCGTCGACGGCCTGCGAACCCCCTTCGGCCGGTACGGCGGCGCGCTGAAGGACATCCGACCCGACGACATGGCGGCGCACGTCATCCGCGCCCTGCTCGACCGGACCGCGGTGGACCCGTCGTTGAT
>DASTYP010000160.1:0-6229 GCA_035764845.1 Candidatus Limnocylindria bacterium | reverse complement strand
CGGGTGTCGCGCACGGTGACCGCCACGCCGCCCCCGCGCAGGATCGCGACGAAGCGGGCGATGCCGGCCGGTGACGTGCCGCTCCATCGGGAGCCCGGCGTCGGATTGAGCGGGATCAGGTTGACGTGGGAGCGCCAGCCGCGGGCCAGCTCCACGAGGCGGCTGGCCTGCGCCTCGGTGTCGTTGACGCCGTCGATCATCACGTACTCGAGGCTCACGCGCCGGCCTGTCCGGCCGGCGAACCGCCGACCGGCGGCGATGACGTCGGCGACCGGCCACTTGCGGTTGATCGGCACCAGCTCGTCGCGCAGCGCATCGGTTGCCGCGTGCAGGCTGATGGCCAGGTTCACCTGCGGCAGCTCGTCCACCATGCGATCCATGGCGGGCACCACGCCCGAGGTCGACACGGTGATGTGACGGGCGCCGATGCCCAGCCGATGCGGGTCGTTGAGCAGCCGCACGGCCGCGAAGACCCGATCGGCGTTGTTGAGCGGCTCCCCCATCCCCATGAACACGATGTTGTAATGCCCCTCGCCGTCGGCCAGCGCCGACCACGGCGGCCGGTGCCAGTGCAGCACCTGGTCGACGATTTCGCCGGGCGTCAGCTGGCGCCCGAAGCCCGCCTGGCCGGTCGCGCAGAACGGACAGGCCACGGCGCAGCCGGCCTGGGAGCTGATGCAGATCGTGGTGCGCGTCGCGCCGGTACGGGACGGGTAGCGCATCAGGACCGACTCGATCCGCTGGCCGTCGTGCAGCTCGTGGACGGCCTTGGCGGTCAGGCCGCCATCGGCACCGATCACGTGGCTGTCGACGATGGCGCTGAAGCGGAAGTCGCCGGCCAGCGCCGCGCGGAGGCCACGCGGGAGGTCGCTGAGGTCCTCGAACCCGCCGACCTGCGGCCGATGCACGCCGGCGAGGATCTGCGAGGCCCGGTACGGCGGCTCGCCGCGGGCGGTGAGCCACGCGGCGAGCGTTGCTGGGTCGATCTCGCTGATGGCGGGCCGCGGCCCGGCGATCGCGAGCTCAGTCACGTCGGCCGAAGATCAGGAACACGTAGTACAGGAACGTGAGCAGCGCGGTCAGCGCGCCGGCCACGTAGGTCCAGGCGGCGGCCTTGAGGACCGCTCGAGCGCCGTCCTGCCGCTCCCCGACCATGCCCAGGCCATTGACGAAGGCCAGGGCCTTGCCCGATGCCCCGATCTCCACCGGCAGGGTGGCGAACGTGAAGAGCACGGCGCCGGCGAAGCCGATGAGGCCGACGATGGCGAGCCCGGTGAACTGGAAGATGACCCCGGCGATGACCAGCCACGGCGCGATGCTCGAGCCGAACTGGGCCGCGGGCACGATCGCCTGGCGCAGGGCCATCATCGGCTCCCGCTGCTGGTCCTGCAGGGCGTGGCCCACCTCGTGGGCGATGACCGCCGCCGCGGCCACCGAGAGGCGCGGCGCCGCCGACCGCAGGCCCATCGTCTCGAGGGCCGACGCGTCCGCGACCTGGCTGCTGACGCGCAGCACCTTCCCGCGCGGGTCGTAGTGATCGGTGAGCTGGCCCGGGGTCGGCTCGATCTTCACGTCGTGCAGCCCCTGGCGATCCAGGAGCCGGCGCGCGAAGTCAAAGGCATCGAGGTTGATGCCGGAGTCGACCTTGGACCACTTGCTGTACGTGGAGCGGACGCGCCACGACGCCCAGCCGGTGATGGCCAGGGTCGGGATCAGCACCGCGAAGATGTAGATCGGGTCGAAGAACATCGGTGTGTTGCCCACCTCCGTGAGGGCTCGGACGAGTATATCCGACCCAACGCTCCCCCATTCCCCGGCCGTCCAGGTCGGTGCCGGGCACGCTGCATGCGTGCCTGAACGCATCAGACGATACGCAGAGGAAGGACCGATGGACCTCCTGACAAGAATCCTTGATCGAAGCGAAGCCGTGACCGAGGAGGCCCGCGGACGTGCCCGGCTGGCCGCTCGCGGTCGCCGTGGCCCCGGCTGGATGGGGGCGCTGGCCCTGGGAGCCGTCGGCGCGGGCCTCGGCGCCGTGGCGGCCATGCTGCTGGATCCGGCGCGCGGTCGTACCCGGCGAGCACGCCTGGTCGACCAGTCCGCCGCCGTGCTCCGCCGGGCTGGACGCGAGGTCCAGCGTGAGACGCGCCGCGTCGGCGCCGCGGTGGAGGGCCGCATGGCGGCCATCCGGGCGGCCGGCGAGCATGACGGCGCAGATCCGGGCAACGACGCGACCATCGCCGACCGCGTGCAGAGCGCGCTCTTCGCCGATCCCTCGATTCCGAAGGGCGACCTCAACGTCAACGTCGAGCACGGCATCGTGGTGCTCCGGGGCGAGGTGCCGGACGACGCCATGCGCCGGCAGCTCATCGAGCGGGCGCAGCGCATCGACGGCGTCTGGAGCGTCCGGGACCTGATGCACCTGCCGGGCGAGACCGCACCGACCGACGTCCACAGCCTGGCGCGCTAGCCGCGCCGGGCGCTCCTCAGCGGAGCGCTTCCTCCGGCCGTCCGGCCCCCAGCAGGACGTGGTCCCGGGACAGCCCGCGGCGCCACGCGTCCGCGGGCATGGTCGGACGGCCCTCGGGCTGCACGACCTCCAGCTCCAGCGCGCCGATGCCGCACGCCACGCGCGGCACGTCACCGGGCAGCAGCGCGCCCACCGGGACCGCGTCGACGCCCGCGACGGGACGCGCGCGTCGGACGTGGACGCGGCGGTCGTCGAGGCTCGTCCAGGCGCCGGGCCACGGCTGGAGGGCGCGGACCTGCCGGTCGATGTCGACGGCCGACCGACGCCAGTCGATCCAGCCATCGGCCCGCGTGAACGGGTGGACGTGCGTCGCGGCGCGGTCGTCCTGCGGCGTCATGGTCAGCTCGCCACACGCCCAACGCTCCAGCTCGGGCGGTACGACCTCGGCCGCGAGGTCCGACAGCTGCGCCTCGAGCTCGGGCGTCGTCTCGCGCCCGGTCAGGGTGACGGGCCACTGCGCCACGATCGGCCCGGCATCCAGCTCGGGCGTCATCACCATCAGCGTCACACCGCCCTCGGTGTCGCCGGCCAGGATGGTGCCCGCGACCGGCGCCGCACCGCGGTGGCGGGGAAGCAGCGACGGGTGGACGTTCAGGGGCGGGCGCGCGCCGAGCGCCAGGAGGTCGCGTGGGACGAGCTGGCCGTAGGCGACGAGCAGGAGCCCATCTGGGGCGAAGTCGCGGATCGCCTCCTTGGCCTCGTCGGCGCGCAGCCGGCTCGGCGTCATGACCCGCACGCCGCGCTCACGAGCGAGCGCCGCGACCGGCGTCGCCCGGAGGTGGAGCCTGCGGCCGGCCGGGCGGTCCGGCTGGCTCACAACGAGCAGGTCGTCCGCGGCGTCGATGACGTGGGCGAGCAGCGGCACGCCGAAGGCGCCCGTCCCCAGGAATGCGATGCGGCCGATGCGTCCCACTAGATGCCGGCGGCCGTCTCTTCCTCCACCTCGTCGGGGGCCTCCGAGACGCGGACGAGCTCCTCGAGGGAGTCGAGGTAGTCGATGTAGAGCGAGCCGTTCAGGTGGTCGATCTCGTGCTGGAGCGCCCGCGCGAACAGCTCCTCGCCCTTCACGCGGAACTCCTTGCCGTGCCGGTCCCGCGCCTTGACCGTGACCTTGGCCGCGCGGGTCACCTCGGCCACGAACCCCGGGATCGAGAGGCAGCCCTCCCAGTCGGTCTGCTCGCCGGACGACTTCACCACCTGCGGGTTGACGAGCTCCGTGACCTTGCCGTCGACCTCGATCACCGCCACCTGCAGCGGGACGCCGATCTGGTTCGCGGCGAGCCCGACACCGGGCGCGTCACGCATCGTCTCGAGCATGTCCTCGAGCAGTCGATGCAGGCTGGCGTCGAAGGTCGAGACCTTCTTCGTGCGTTCCCTGAGGATGGGTTCCTCGGCGGTGAGGATGCGGCGGATGACCATGGCCGCGCCATTGTAGCCACCTCACAGGAGCGATTCGGGGTCCACGTCGATGGCCACGCGGGGCGGCACGCGCTCGAGCGCTGCGGCTCGCGCATCGGTGTCCGGCGCACGCAGGACCACCTGAAACCGATACCGTCCGGCACGCCGCGGCACGTAGCTCGGAAGCGGCCCGAGGACGTCCACGCCGGGTGCCGCCACGGCGTCGGCGGCCTCGCGCCCGCGCGCCTCGGCGGTACGGCGGTCCGGGTCCGCGACGAGGAGACGCGCCAGGACGCTGAAGGGTGGGTAGCCGAGCAGACGGCGGCGCAGGAGCTCCTCGTCGGCGAAGGCATCGACGTCGAGCGCCGCCGCGCTGCGGACCGCGTAGTGGGACGGTGCGTAGGTCTGGAAGATCACGCGGCCGGGATCCGGCCCCCGTCCCGCGCGGCCCGCGACCTGGGCCAGCAGCTGGAAGGTGCGCTCGGCCGCCCGGTAATCGGGCAGGTTCAGCGTGACATCGGCGGCCACGACCGCCGCCAGCGTGACCGCGGGCAGGTCGAGGCCCTTGGCGGCCAGCTGCGTCCCGACCAGGACGTCGATGCGACCCTCGCGGAAGTCGTCATAGACCGCCTCGAACCCCCGGCGCGCCGCCAGGGCGTCCGAGTCGAGCCGGCCGACCCGCAGCCCCGGGAAGCGGCCCTGCAGCTCCGCCTCGACCCGCTGCGTCCCCGCGCCGAAGTAGCGGATCCGGCGGCTGCCGCAGCTGGGGCACGTCTCCGTCGTCGCCGCGGTGCGCCCACAGTGATGGCAGCGCAGCGTGGCGCCGGCCAGGTGGAAGACGAACGGCAGGTCGCAGTCGGGACACCGCAGCGACTCGCCGCAGTCGCGGCACAGGACGAAGGTCGCCGCCCCACGGCGGTTGATGAGCAGCACCGCCTGCTCTCGCCCGCGTCGGAGCGCCCCAAGCGCCTCGGCCAGCGGCGCAGAGAAGATCGAGCGATTGCCGGACGACAGCTCGCTGCGCATGTCGACCACCTCGACGCTCGGCGCCTCCCCGACCCGGCGGGCCGCGAGGTGCGCCCGCTCGGCGTGGCCGCCACGCACGCGGGCGAGCGTCACCAGATCGGGCGTCGCGGAGCCGAAGACGACCCGTGCGCCGACGAGCGCGGCACGGCGCCGTGCGACCCAGCGCGCGTCGTAGCGCGGCGTCCTGTCGGACTTGTAGCCGCCGTCGTGCTCCTCGTCCACGATGATCAGCCGGAGGTCGGGCAGCGGCGCGAAGGCTGCCGTCCGCGTCCCCACCACGACCCGTGCGTCGCCGCGCAGGATCCGCCACCACTCGTCGTGCCGCTCCCCCGCCGACAGGCCGGAATGCACGACCGCGAGCTGGTCCCCCAGCAGGGCACGGAGACGGTCGCCCAACTGCGGGATCAGGCTCGTCTCGGGGACGAGCACGATGGCGCCCCCGCCCGCCTCGATGGTGGCCTGGATCGCCGCGAGGTAGACGTCGGTCTTGCCTGATGCCGCGACCCCCTGCAGCAGCAGCTCTCCGCCCGACGGGAGGGTCTCGATCGCCTCCAGCGCGGCGCGCTGCTCTTGCGCCAGGGTGTGGCGAAGTGGCTCGTGCGTCGAGCGGTGCGCGAGCGGATCGCGCTCGACGCTCCGCCACCCGAGCTCGACGCGCCCCAGCGCCTCCAGCCGACGGGCCGGCGCGAGGAGCGATGCCGCGTCCCCGCCGAGCCGATCCGCCAGCTCCGCCATGGTGAGCTCCCCATCGCCGAGCGCGTCGAGGATCGCCCGTTGCCGGGGCGCGCGGCGGAGCGGCTCGTCGCCGCCCTGGAGGCGGCGGACGATCCGGACGCGACGCTCGGTCACGCTCGGTGGACGCAGCGACCAGTCGGCGGTCACCACGCCCCGCCGGCGAAGCCCCTCCAGCCACGCGGTCCTCCCGCGCCGCGGCGCGTGACGCACCAGCGCCGCATCGGTGATCCAGCCGTCGGCGTCGACCAGCGGCCGCGCCCCGGGAGGCAGCTCGCCGGCATCGGCGACGTGCCAGCGGCGGACCAGCCGCGACTCGAGGCCCGGTGGCAGCATCGCGGCCAGCGTGGTGCCCACCGGCGCGCGGTAGTAGACGGCGATCTCCTCGGCCAGGGCGAGGAGGTCCGGCGTCAGCATCGGCTCCGAGACCACCGCCTCGACGGTCCTGAGCTCCGGCGCGAGCCCCGCGGACGTCGCATCGGGCGGGAGCAGGTAGCCGAGGGCGAGGCGGCGTCCGTACGGCACGAGCAGCAGGCTGCCCGG
>DASTYP010000159.1:0-7295 GCA_035764845.1 Candidatus Limnocylindria bacterium | reverse complement strand
GCTGGCCTGGGGAGCGGTCGCATCGGTCCTGGAGGGGCCGACCGAGGCCGACGGCTTCACCTGGTATCGCCTCGAGGCGGACGATGGCGCCACCGGGTGGGCGGCCGCCGGCGACGCGGAGGACGACTGGCTTGTCCCGGTGCTCGTGCCGTCGGAGGCCGATCTTCGCATTCAGGTCAGCAGCGCGTGCGACGTGGTGGGGCCTCTGGCGACGCCCGACACGACCGTCCTCGAGGACGGGCTGGTCGTCACCAGCACCTTCAGCGGGGGGTACGTTGCGGGCGTGCTGTCGGCCGAGGGCATGGGCTCGCTCGAGACCGAGATCCTCTCGAACCCGTATCTCCAACAGGACGGGGACTACGTCCCGGTGCCTCGCGCCGGTGCCGGGGAGCCACCGGGACACGGTGCGTGCACCTACACATTCGTGGTCGGTTCGGGCGACAACCCGGTACGGGTGAGCTCTGTCAGCTGGTTCGGGGACGCGGAGGAGAGCCAGTTCTGGGAGCCCGCGCCGGAACGCAGGGCCCTGACACAGATCGCCCAAAGCCTCAGCGACATCGAATCGGTCCTGCCCTCGACGGCCTGGACGGCCGAGCCACTGCCGTACGTCGCCGAGAACTACGTCATGTGGTTGATCGCGGAGTCGGGACCGATGGCGGGGTCGTTCGTCGAAATCGCGGACCTGAATCTCGCCGCCAGCGCCGACGCCTTCGGCGACGCGGTGACCGACATCAGTCGCTGCGGCGTGCTGAGCCGTGAGCAGGCACGTCGCGTCCACGCCGGCCTGCGTGCGGCCGGGTTCGAGTCTGGCCTGGCAGGGTTTGTCGGCGGACCCATGCGGGATGGCGACAGCGGCTACTCGCTCCTCATCGCGCCGCAGACCCCGGTCGGCGAACCGGGCTGCGACGGGCTGCGTTGACAAGCCGATACGCGAGGGCGACGCTTCGCGCATGACCGAGACCCGCCCGCGCGAGCCCTTGACCATCCCCGAGATCGGCGCCATGAAGCGCGCCGGCACCAAGATCGTGATGGTCACGGCGTACGACCATCCGTCCGCGCGGCTGGCGTCGGAGGCGGGCGTCGACATCATCCTGGTTGGTGATTCCGCCGGGAACAACGTGCTCGGCTACGAGACGACCGTCCCGGTCACCATGGACCAGGCGGTCATGCTGACCGAGGCAGCCGCACGCGCTCGCCCCCGCTCGCTGCTGGTCGGAGACCTGCCCTTCGGCTCCTACCAGGCTTCGGACGCCGATGCGGTCCGCAACGCGGCCCGCCTGGTGAAGGCCGGGGCCGATGCGGTGAAGCTCGAGGGCGCCGGACCGATGCTGTCGCGGGTGCGCGCCATCGTCGGTGCCGGCATCCCGGTGATGGGCCACGTCGGCCTGACCCCGCAGTCCGCGACGATGCTCGGTGGGATGAAGGCCCAGGGCCGCACGGCGGCGGATGCCCGCCGCATGCTCGACGACGCGCGCGAGCTCGAGGCGGCCGGCTGCTTCTCGCTGGTGCTGGAGTCGGTGCCCGCGCGCATCGGCGAGCACATCAGCCGTGCACTGCGCATCCCGACCATCGGCATCGGGGCCGGTCCGGGCTGCGATGGGCAGGTGCTCGTCTGGCACGACCTCCTGGGCATCAACACCGGGCCGATGCCTCGCTTCGTGAAGCGCTACGCCGACGTCGGCGGCGAGATCCGGCGCGGGCTGGAGGCGTTCGCCTCCGACGTCCGGAGCGGTGCGTACCCGGCCGACGAGCACGAGTACAAGATCAGCCGCGAGGAGCTCGACGCCTTCGAGGCCGATCTGCGCGGGGGCTGAACCTCAGGCGCTCTTGACGCCCACGCCGAGGCTCCGTTCGATCGCCTCGCCCACCACGTCCACCACCGCCCGACCCAGCCCGAAGAACGGCTCCGGCGCCATCCGGCTGCCGTCGCCGGTGTTGAGCGCGAACGCCACGTCGCCGTCGAACATGGTGTGGACCGGGCGGATGCCGATGGCCAGCGCGTCGTGGACCAGCTCCGCGGCCTTGCGACACTGCGCTCGATCCAGCGACGCGTCGGTGGCCACGACGACGAGCGTGGTGTTGACGACCGGTGGCGGGGTGCTGCCGGTCGCCGTCGCGAGCGGCCGGCCGTCACGGGCGAACACGTCGCCGAGGGCGTTGAGCACGACCAGCGCGCCGACGGTCGAGCCATCGGGCAGCCGCTGCGCGGCGCTCCCGACGCCTGCCGGTGTCCCGGCGCCCGTCCCACCGAGCTTGGCGCAGGTGGCGCCGGTTCCCGCACCGACGCGGCCCTCGAGCGGTCCTTCGTCCGCCTCGGCGGTGAGGGTCGCGGCGTAGCCGGCATCGGCGGTCGGAAAGGCGTTCGGGTCGCCGACACCGAGGTCGAAGAGGATCGCGGCCGGAACGATCGGGACCGGGCGGACCGCCGTCGGAAAGCCGATGCCCCGCTCCGCCAGGCGTCGAACGACGCCATCGGCAGCGGCCAGGCCGAAGGCCGACCCGCCGGCCAGGCAGATGGCGTTGACACGCTCGACCAAGGCGGTCGGGCGCAGGAGGTCGGTCTCGCGCGTGCCGGGCGCGGAACCCCGGACATCGACGCCGGCGACGGCCCCGCCGTCGGCGGGGAGGATCACGGTGCAGCCGGTGGCGGCCGTCGCATCGGTCCAGTGGCCGACCCGGATGCCGGGCACGTCGCGAATGGTCAGGTGCTCCACGGGACCGATGCTAGCCGACCACCTGCGACACCAGGCGCTCGAGGATGTCGCCCGAGCTGCCACGCAGGACCGCATCGGCGCGCTCGTCGAGTGGCGTCGGCTCCGCGTTGACGATGACGAGGCGCGCGCCGAACTCGACGGCCAGCTCGGGCAGGCGCGCCACCGGGTAGACGGTGAGGCTGGTGCCGATGGCGAGGAACAGATCGCAGGCCGCGGCCGCCTCCTCCGCGCGCGACAGCAGCGTGGGGTCGAGGTTCTGCCCGAAGCTCACGGTCGCGGACTTGAGGATGCCCCCGCACAGCTCGCACGGCGGATCCGGCTCGCCCGCTCTGACGCGCTCGATGACTTCGAGCATCGGCCGGCGGTCGCCGCAGCCGAGGCAGGCGGTCTCCCGGATGGTCCCGTGGATCTCGATCAGCCGCTCCGGTGACGTGCCGGCCGCCAAATGCAGCCCGTCGACGTTCTGGGTGATCAGGAGCTCGAGGCGACCTGCCTGCTCGAGCCGGGCCAGCGCCCGGTGCCCGGCGTTCGGCTCCGCGGTCCAGGCCGGGTGCTCCGCACGCCGGCGCCAGCTCTCGCGACGGATGCTGGCATCGGCCACGTAGTAGCCGATGTTGCTCAGCCGCTCGCTGGCCGGGTCGCGCGTCCAGAGGCCGTTCGGACCGCGGAAGTCCGGGATGCCCGATTCGGTGCTGATGCCCGCCCCAGTGAGGGCGACGACGGAGCGCGCGTGCCGCAGCCAGGCCCCGACGTCGTCGAGGGAGCTCACGCGCGGCCCTGCTCCGTGCCCTGGTCAGCCCAGGCAAGGATCGCCGCGAGGTACTCGTCGAAGCGGTCGCGATGGACCGTGTGGCCAGCGTCCATCTCGATGACCCGGGAGTGGGCCGGCAGGCGGCCGGGCAGGGCGGTGCGGGCCTCGGGGAGCATGACCGAGCGTTGTGGGTCGGCGAGGATGAACAGGGTCGGCGTCTGGAGCTGTGGGGCGAGGTCGACGACCCGGAAGGGGCGCGGCCAGCGCAGCGACGCGACGATGCCGTCGGCATCGGCCATGGCCCGGCCCTCGACGTCCTGTCGGGCATCCTCCTCCATCCACCGGGGGTTCTCCGCGATCTCGCGACGGAGCTCCTCCTGCGGGTGCTCGCGGGCCGCCGCGATGTCCGCCCGGACCTTCGCGAAGAACTCCTCGTCGGCGCTGCGATCGATGCTCGGCGGATCCTCCGCCACCAGCCGCCGCGCGATGTCGGGTCGCAAGTGCACCAGCCAGAGGCTGACCGCGGCCCCCAGTGAATGGCCGACCAGCAGGTCGATCGGCGGCATGGCGTGGCGTTCGATGGCGGCCGCGAGGTCTTCCGCGACGTCATCCAGCGACGCCGCCTGTCCCGTGCGCGGGCTTCGCCCGTGCCCCCGCTGGTCGACGGCGAGCACGCGCCAGCCGCGCCCGGCGAGGGCCGGACCCACGCGCCACCAGGTGCGGTGCCAGCCGTTCATGCCGTGGACGAGGACCGCGGTGCGGCCATTGGGGCGCTCGGATGTCCACTCGTGGACGTGCAGCTGAACGGGGTCTGGCATGGGGGCATTATCCCGACCGGGTTCGCCGCTCGCTCCACCGTCGCGATCCACCGCGGCGGGCGCACGGAAGGACGCCGGACGGTTCCGGTTTCTCGATGCATCGCGAACCTGTGGGCACCTGCAGCACCCAACGCCCCCGGTGTGCGCCGGACAGTCCTCGATCAATCGCGAATCCGGGGCAGGAGAACCGTTTCTCGCGCAAGCGCCGCGATGGATCGCGACGCACCGACGCACGGACGCACCCGCAGACCGCCAAACGCTCGCCCGTCCAGCGAGCGCCGGAACGCCACGTGCAAGTGCTCCAGGCCATGAGCCTGGAACCAACTGCCGACCTGTGGTGGAAGAATGCGGTCATCTACTGCGTGGACGTGCAGTCGTTCCTCGACTCGAACGGTGACGGGGTCGGCGACCTGGACGGCCTGACCCAGCGGATCGACTACCTCGCGGGCCTCGGCGTCACCTGCCTCTGGCTGATGCCGATCTACCCCTCACCCGAGCGGGACTACGGCTACGACGTGGCCGACTACTACGACGTCGCCGACAAGTACGGCAGCCTCGGCGACCTCGTCGAGCTGGTGCGAACGGCGCGGGAGCGGGGCATCCGGGTGATCGCGGACCTGGTGGTCAACCACACCTCGATCGACCACCCCTGGTTCCAGATGTCCCGCAAGGGGCACCCCGTCTTCAAGGACTTCTACGTGTGGGAGGACGAGAAGCCGCCGAACGCCGACGAGGGCGTCGTCTTCCCCGGCAAGCAGGACAGCACCTGGAGCTACGACCGCGCGGCGCGGAAGTGGTACATGCATCGGTTCTACCCCTTCCAGCCCGATCTCAACATCAACAACCCGCTCGTGCGGAACGAGATCCACAAGGTCATCGGCTTCTGGCTGGAGCTGGGCCTGTCCGGATTCCGGATCGACGCCGTCCCGTTCCTGATCGAGCAGGTCCATGGCGACCACCCGGCCGTCAAGGACCCACACGACTATCTGCGTGACCTGCGCGACTTCGCGATCCGACGCCGGGGCGACACCATGCTGCTAGCGGAGGCCAACGAGCCGCTGGACCGCATCGCCGGCTTCTTCGGCGAGCGAGGCAACCAGATGAACATGCTCTTCAGCTTCGTCACCAACCAGGCGCTGTACCTGTCGTTCGTGCGCGGCGAGGCAGCCCCGGTGGCCGATGCGCTGCGCGCGCTGCCGCCCGTCCCGCCGGAGGCGCAGTGGGCCAACTTCATCAAGAACCACGACGAGGCGACGCTGGACCGATTGACCGATGCGGAACGTCAGGAGGTCTTCGCCGCCTTCGCCCCCGACGAGTCGATGCGCCTCTACGGCCGCGGCATCCGCCGCCGCTTCGCGTCCATGGTCAACGGCGATCGCCGCCGACTGGAGCTCGCTTACAGCCTCCTCTTCAGCCTGCCCGGTACGCCGGTGCTGTTCTACGGCGAGGAGATCGGCATGGCGGACAACCCGGACATTCCGGACCGCGGCGCGGTCCGCAACCCCATGCAGTGGGCCGATCAGCCCGGTGGCGGGTTCACCACCGCCGACGAGCGGAAGCTGCCGCGGCCGTTGATGCCGGACGGGCCGTTCGGCTACGGCGAGGTCAACGTGCGTGAGCAGCGACGCGACCCCGACTCGTTCCTGAACTGGACGGAGAAGGCGATTCGCACGCGCAAGGAGTGGCCGGAGTTCGGCTGGGGCGAGTGGCGGATCCTGGGCACGCGGAACCCGCACGTCCTCGCTCACGTGGCGACCTGGGACGGTGCCAGCGTGTTGGCCCTCCACAACTTCGGCGACGCGCCGGCGAAGGTGACCGTCCGGATCCCCGAGGAGGCGACCGGCGGGAGGTGGCAACACATCTTCGGCCGGGGCGACGAGGACCCCGAAGGGATCGAGGGCGACACGTTCAGCTGCGAGCTGGGGCCGTACGGCTACCACTGGTACGGCCGGCGGGAAGGCGTGTGAGATGGCTCCGATGATCGGCTTCCACGCCAGTCACGAACAGTTCCGTCCGGATCGGCTGCTGCGGCTGGTTCAGCAGGCGGAGGCCGCCGGCTTCGACGCGGCCATGTGCTCCGACCACTGGGCGCCGTGGAGCGAGGCCCAGGGCGAGTCCGGCTTCGCGTGGTCGTGGCTCGGCGCGGCCCTGCAGGCGACCTCGTTCTCGCTCGGCGTGGTGAATGCGCCCGGCCAGCGCTACCACCCCGCGATCATCGCCCAGGCCGCCGCAACCCTGAACGTGATGTACCGCGACCGCTTCTGGGTCGCCGTCGGCTCGGGCGAGCTCATGAACGAGCACATCACCGGCGAGATCTGGCCCAACAAGGCGGATCGCAACGCTCGACTGCGCGAGGCCGCCGACATCATGCGGCTGCTGTGGGCCGGCGAGACGGTGTCGCACAGCGGGTACGTCACGGTGTCGGAGGCTCGCCTGTGGACGTGGCCGGAACGCCCGCCCCTGCTGGTCGGCGCCGCGGTCACGCCCGAGACCGCGGGCTGGGTCGCCGAATGGGCCGATGCACTCGTCACGGTCGTGCAGGAGCCCGACACCCTGGACCGCGTCGTCGATGCCTTCCGCTCCAACGGCGGCGAGGGTAAGCCGATGTTCCTGCAGTTCCACCTCGCCTGGGCACCCTCTGAGGAGGGGGCGGTGACCGCCGCCTACGACCAGTGGCGGCAGAACACGCTGCCGCCATCCGTCATGGCGGACCTGCGGCATCCCGCGCAGTTCTCGACGGCGGCGCAGCACGTTCGTCGGGAGGACGTGGCGAAGGCCGTGCGCATCTCGTCGGATCTCGGGCAGCACGTCGAGTGGCTGTCGGCCGAGCTGCAGCGTGGCTTCGACCGCGTCTACCTCCACGAGGTCGGAACGGAACAGGAGCGGTTCGTCGACACCTTCGGCCGCGAGGTGCTTCCCCGGCTTCGGTAGGGTCGCCGCGAGGCGTGACTTGCCGGGGCGGCAAGTAACTCACGAGTTGCGGCCCTTGCCCGGCCCTCCGCGGCGCCGGCT
>DASTYP010000158.1:0-15612 GCA_035764845.1 Candidatus Limnocylindria bacterium | reverse complement strand
GAGGGCGTGCTTCGCGCCGCTGATGGCCTGCCAGCCCAGGGCCTGCGCCTTCGTGGGCCCGGCGAAGGCCTCGGCGAACCAGGTGCGGGTGGGCTGGCTGAAGGGGGCGAGCGGGTCGGCGGAGGAGCGGCGCGTCACGGTCCGCGCAGTCTACGCTCGAACGTCGGATTGGAACAAGCGTTCGAATCTGGGACACGGAGCGGCCGGGGCAGGTCGCCCCGGCCGTGCGGTCGCTTTGCTCCCGGCGCTACCCCGGATTCGGTGCGCCGGTCGCCGCGCGCTGCGCCACCGGGGCCCGCCACGGCGTGCCGAGCATCGGCAGCAGCCAGCGGTCGACGCCGTAGTACCCGGCCACGCGCCATGCCAGCATCAGGCCGATGGCCGCGGTGAACAGCACCGGATTCGACGACGCCGACCCGGCAAGCAGGAACGACATGTTCATCAGGGCGCCGAAGAACGCCGCGATGCCGGTGAGCGCGCCGACGATGAGGCCGATCCCGACGAGCAGCTCGCCGAAGACGATCAGCCACGAGAACCAGCTCTCCGCGCCGTTGTTGAGCAGGAGCTGGATGAAGTCGCGGTACCAGTCGTAGGTGATCGGCGGACGCCCGCCCTCGGGGATCGAGACCGCGTTCTGCCAGTAACCGGCCAGTGAGGCCCCGCCGTCCAACCAGCCGCCATCGGCGATCTTGTGCAGGCTCGCGGTGAGCCAGCTGAAGCCCAGGAAGAGGCGCACGGGCAGCCAGAACAGCCCGGCACGGGAGTTGGCGAACAGGAACCGGGCGAACGCCGGGCCCTCGACCTCCACCTCGGTGGCCGCCGGATCACGACGGTACGTGAAGAGGATGAGGACCACGAGGATCGAGAGGATCCAGAAGGCCCACGTCAGGTACCCGTTGAGCGGGTCGCCGGGTGCCGAGATGGGCCAGTCCTCGGGGAGCTGGAGCCAGACGAGGATCACGGCCGCGAGGAGCGCGATCCAGGTCACCGATCGACGGAGCATGTCCACGGGCGGTTCCTCGTGTGCTGGAGTCCGGAGCATTCTCGCAGGCAGCGGTGTGGATGCAAGGGGTTCGTCATGCGACGGCGAGCAGCCGGTAGCCGAGACCGCGGACCGTCTCGATGTAGCGCGGCCGATGAGCGTCGTCGCCGAGCTTCAGGCGCAGCCGTCGCACGAAGACCCGCAGGCCCTCCAGGTCGCCTGGCTCGTCCCGACCGCCCAGCCGCGCCGTGAGCCGCTCGTAGGGGACGACCCATCCCGCGTTCGCGACCAGCAGCTCCAGCACGCGCCACTCGCTGGCCGTCAGCGCGACGCGCTCACCGTCCACGCGCGCCTCGCGCGCCTCCACGTCCACCTCGAGCGCTCCGTTGCGATAGGCAGCGGTCCTCGAGGCGGGCGCCCGCAGGTCGAGCCGGCGCAGCACCGCGCGGACGCGGGCCATCAGCTCGAGGTGGTCGAACGGCTTCGTGACGTAGTCGTCGGCACCGGCCTCCAGGCCGCGCACCGTGTCGATGGGTTGATCGCGGGCGGTCAGCATGATCACCGGCACGGCGCTGAAGGCGCGGATCTCGCGCAGGACGCTGTAGCCGTCGAAGTCCGGGAGTCCGACGTCCAGGAGGACGAGGTCGGGGCGCTCCCGCTCCACGGCCGCCAGCGCCTCGCCGCCCGCCGCCGCCTCGACGATCTCGACGTCACGCCACTGCAGCTCGAAGCCGAGCCGGACCGATGCCCGGATCTCCGCGTCGTCGTCGACCAGCAGCAGCTTCACGCGTCGTCGTCCGCGCGGGGCACGATGAGCGTGAACGTGCTCCCCCGCCCGATCTCGCTGTCGACCTCGATGGTGCCGCCGTGCGCGTGCGCGACGCCCAGTGCGGTGGGCAGGCCGATGCCGACGCCTCCTCCCCGGTCGGCCGCCCCCACGAAGAAGCGCTCGAAGAGTCGGGCCTGGGCCGCGGCATCGATGCCGGGGCCGCGGTCGGTCACCGACCACCGGACCGTGCCGCCGTCCGCGGTCACCCCGACGCGCACCTCCTCGCCGCTGGGCGAGAACTTCTGCGCGTTGGCGGCGATGTTGAGCAGGGCCTGCTCCAGCCAGCGCCGATCGCCGACGACCTGGACGGACTCGGGGGGAAGCTCCAACGTGAGGCGCTGGCTGCGAGCGCTCGCCATCGGCTCGATGGCGGCGGCGACCTCGTGGACCAGTTCCCGGGCGTCGAAGCGCGTGCGATCCATCTCGACCCGCCCGGCGCGAAGCCGCGCCAGGTCCAGCAGCTGGGTGAGGAGCCGCTGCATGCGGTCGGCGCTTCGGCCGATGGTCGTAAGCAGCTGCTGGCGCTGTGCGGGCGACGGCTCGAGGGCCGGATCGAGGAGCAGTCCCACGGAGGTGCGGATGGCGGTGAGTGGCGTGCGCAGGTCGTGCCCGACCGTCGCCAGCAGATCGGTCCGCAGTCGCTCCAGCTCCTCGAGACCGACCCGGAGCTCGGGCTCCGCCGTGAGCAGTGCCGCGGCGGCGCGCTGTCCCAGCGAGGTCACCACGTACCGGGCCCGTCCCTCGCCGTCGTAGCCGGCGACCCGTGCCAGCCCGAGCGCCGTCATCCGCTCGAGGAGCCGCTCCAACCGGTCCGGCGCGACTGTGATGGCGTCAGCGCCCAGGAGGTCGGCAACCTCGTCGGGGCGTCGTGGTGCGTCCAGCAGGGCCGCGACCGGTACCGCGAGGAGGTCGTCGAGGGGCGCTGCTGACACACCGCGAGGATACCGCCGTTCACGTCCCGTTCAGGTTCGGCCACGCCGTTCGTCATGTGCGCCACCGACGATGCGGATGCGACCGGGCTGCCCGTGCCCGGTCGCGCCACCTCACCTAGGAGCATTCATGACCGTCACCGATCCGCGCGTCGAGGCGGGCGGACGAGCTGCGAGCCGCCTCTCGGCGCTCGATTCCGCCCTCGCCCAGTTCGACCGCGCCGCCGACCACCTCCAGCTGGCCCCCGAGACGCGGGCCATCCTCCGCGTCCCCAAGCGCGAATGGACCGTCAACTTCCCGGTCACCATGGACGACGGCCGCGTGGAGGTCCTCACCGGCTACCGTGTGCAGCACAACGTCTCCCGCGGCCCGGCCAAGGGCGGCATCCGCTTCCACCCGGCCGCCGACCTGGACGAGGTCCGGGCGCTGGCGATGTGGATGACCTGGAAGTGCGCGCTGGTCGACGTGCCGTTCGGCGGCGCGAAGGGCGGCGTGACCATCGATCCACGCGCGCTGAGCCAGGGCGAGCTGCAGCGCGTCACGCGGCGCTTCGCGACCGAGCTGCAGGGAATCATCGGTCCGGAGACCGACATCCCGGCGCCGGACGTCGGCACCAACGCGCAGGTCATGGCCTGGCTGATGGACACCGTCTCGATGCACGCCGGCTACACCGTTCCCGGCGTCGTCACCGGCAAGCCGGTCGACCTCGGCGGCTCCGAGGGCCGCGCGGACGCGACCGGCATGGGCGTCATGTTCACGGCCGAGCGCGCGCTGGCCGAGCTGGGTGTCAGCCTGGACGGCGCGACCGTCGCCGTGCAGGGCTTCGGCAACGTGGGCGAGGCCGCCGCGCGGCTCATCCACGAGCGCGGTGGACGGCTCGTCGCCATCACCGACGTCGGTGGCGGCGTCGCGAACCCCGACGGGCTCGACCCGGGGCGGCTGCTGGCGCACCTCAAGGAGACCGGCTCCATCGCCGGCGCGCCGGGAACCCAGCCGATCGACAACCCGGCGCTCCTGGCGCTGGACGTGGACCTGCTGGTCCTCGCCGCCCTCGAGGGCCAGGTGACCGGCGCCAACGCCCACACCGTTCGCGCCAGGGTGCTGGCCGAGGGCGCCAACGGCCCGGTCACGCCGGACGCCGATCCGATCCTGGCCGAGCGGGGCGTGGTGACGGTGCCCGACATCCTGTGCAACGCCGGCGGGGTGATCGTCAGCTACTTCGAATGGGTTCAGAACCTCCAGTCGTTCGCCTGGCCGGCCGACGAGGTCGCGGAGCGACTGCGGCTCGTCATCGGCCGTGCCTACGACCAGGTGGCCGAGATGCGCGACGCCCAAGGCGTCGATGCCCGGCTGGCGGCCCACGCCATCGCCGTAGGCCGCGTGGCCGAGGCACAGCAGATCCGGGGGCGGTACCCGTGACCCGCACGCCCGAGCTCGACGCGCCGGCCGCGGAGCCGACCTTCGAGGTGATCCGCCGCTTCGTGGTGGTGCGCGGCGTGCGCCGTCCACTGCGATTGGTCCGCTTCGCCAAGGGCTGGGTCGCCTCGGTGGAGACGGAGTCGGGGCCGTCGGTCGGCGCCGATCACTCCCCCTACCTGGCCGCCCGGCGGGCCCTCGAGCCGCTCGGCGTCGACCTGGTCGAGACCCTCACCCTGCTGGGGCCGATGCCCCGGGCCTGACCCCGGCCCCCTGGCGCGCCAGCGCGCGCAGCAGGAGCGCGACCGAGGCGATCGCGGAGGCGGCGAGCAGCGCGCCGCCGCCCACCGCCAGCGGCGTCACGCCCAGCGCCGCACCGGCCCACGCCAGTCCCACGCCGACGTTCCAGGCGATGGGCCTTACCCGCGACGCGACGGCCAGCGTGCGCCGCTGCTCGGCGTGCCGGCCGGGACTCCCCGGCGTCACCGACGGGGCGAGGTGCGTCCACGAGCCGACCAGCTCCTGCGCCATCCAGCCCGCGACCAGCGGGACGGCCAGGGCCCCGAGGGACCAGGCGGCGATCCGCCCGCCGTCGACGAACCCGACGAGGGCCGCCGCCACGGCGGCCGCGAACCAGCCGGTACCCGCCGCGAGGTGCCACACCGCAACGCGCCGCCAGTCGTGCTCACTCGTGTAGCGGCCGCGCCGCCGGAGCGTGTCGACCACGTAGCTGATCTGCCCGAGCGCGCCGACCAGCGTCAGGACGGTGCCGGCGAGCACGACCGGCGTCGCGAGCAGCGCGAAGCCGAGCGCGGCGAGCGGTGGCCCGACGAGCATGCCGGTGGCCGCCACCGCCAGGGTCCGGCTGGCCCGGATTCGGGCGCCCAGGATGGTGGGCGCCAGGTAGATCAGCGTGCCGAAGATGGTCAGCGACACGGCGCCCAGCAGCGTCAGCCAGGCGTGCGCCGGGCGGAGGGCGGCCCATGCCCGCGTCACGGGGTCCCAGCCAGCGGCGCCCAAGCCGCCCAGCAGGACGCCGGTCGCCAGCTCCGCCAGCGCGAGGAGGTACGTGACGGTCACGATCGGGTGCCGTCGCGCCAGCGGGCTGCGCAGCGGCGCCACGGTCTGCCACCCGACCAGGGCGAGGCCGCCGACGACCAGGATCGAACCGCCCAGCGCCACCCGGCCGCCGAGGAGGGCGACGCCCGCGACGGCCAGAGCGGATCCGGTGGCCAGGAGACCGATGGTCGCCAGGCGCTGCGGCGCCGGCTGCGGCGCCGTCCCGGCCAGCGTGATGGCGAAGTGCGGCATGAACGCGCCGATGGCGACGCCGGCGGCCCCGGCGAGCGCCAGGTGCAGGGCGGCCCAGGAGCTGCCCCCGGCGACGACCGTTACGAACGCCGCGCTGACGGCCGCGACCAGGAACGTGCCGGACAGTGCGAGACCGAGCGCCAGGATGTGGCGCTCGGTCACGCGGGAGCGGTGCTGTGGCCGGACGGCGGCGTGTCCGCCGTCCGGCATCGGTCCGATGTCGATCAGTGTCCCGAACCTGCCCCGGCTCCGCCGTCGCCGGCCTGGAAGAGGCCGAGGGCGCCGTGGGCCACGAAGTTGAAGGCGTGGGTCACGATCGGGTAGAGGCCGGCCTCGTCGAAATTGAACTCGACGATGGCACCCTGGGCCGGCGCGAGGTCGACCGCCTGCGAGCCCCAGTTCCCCTCGTTGCCGCGTGCCAGCTCGACGCCCTCCTTGATGACCCGGTTGAAGATGGTACCGACCACGTGGAACGAGGTGTCGATGTTCGGTCCGGCGTTCAGGACGAAGACCCGGATCTGCTCACCGACCGGCACCTGGATCGGGTTGTCCTTGTACTGGTTGGCGATGCCGTTCCAGACCACGAAGTCGGGGCTCGGGACGGGGGCGTTGGCGCGCTCGAGGTCGCCGGTGCCACCCTGCTGGCCGATGTACCACTCGTTCTGGATCAGGAAGTATTCCTGGTCGACCGGGTCCAGGCCCTCGGCCGGCTCCACGATGATCAGGCCGTACATGCCGTTGAGCATGTGGCTCAGCGCACCGGCGGTGCCGCAGTGGTACATGTACACGCCTGCGTACTTGGCCTCGAACTCGTACAGCTTCTCCTCACCCGGGTTGATGTCGGTCATCTCGTCGTTCCAGGCCACCAGCGAGGCGTGGAAGTCGACCGAGTGCGGCATGGCATTGGTCGCCGGGTTCTTGAAGTGGATGCGGACCTGGTCGCCGACCTTGACCCGGATCACCGGACCGGGGACGGTCGCCGTCTCGGGCGTGAACCCGAAGGCGTAGACGGTCTGCGCGTAGCCGTCCGCCACCGTCATCTGCTGCTCGACGACGTACAGGTCGATGTCGTGGACCTCGCCCTCCATGAGGTCGGGCGCCGTGGCGTCGCGCGGCGTGTAGGCCGGCGCGTTCGGGTCTGCTTCGGTCAGCGTGCCGTTGACGCCGGCCGTCGCGCCGCCGCCGTTCATGCCGCTCATGTCGTGGTTCATGCCGCCGCCCGCGGTCGCGGGGTCGTTGGCCCCCGTCGCCGAGCCCGGCATCAGGCCGTTGACGACCACCGATCCCGCGAGGACCAGGCTCACGAAGAGGGCCGATCCACCGCCGGCGAGGCCGCCGTAGAAGAAGTAGCGCTGCATCTCGAATGTGCTCCCGCGTTCGAATCCAAAGAATGTGTAGTAATGTTCTAAACATTCCGGCGGACAGCGAGACGTGCCATAGGTCCCGGGTGGCTCGGGCCGCATGGACTGAAGGGGAGAACCGATGCGAATCGAGCTCACGCGACGAGGCGACTACGCCGTCCGCGCCATGCTCACCCTCGCGCGGCCGGGCGCCGGGCAGCTGACCGGGGCCGCGCTGGCGGACGCGACCGCCATCCCGGCGACGTACGTCCCGCAGGTCATGGGCGACCTCGTGCGCGCCGGGCTGGTGGAGAACCGACGGGGCCGCCACGGCGGCTACCTGCTGGCGCGTGAGGCGTCGGACATCTCGCTCCTCGCCGTGGTCGAGGCGGTGGAGGGCAACGGACGCCGTCGCCGATGCGTGCTGCGCGGCGGCCCGTGCCGCCGGGACGGCGAATGCGACGTGCATGCCGCCTTCTTCGCGGCTCAGGAGGCCGTCTTCGATCGCCTGCGGGCCGTGTCACTGGCGGACGTCGCGCGCTAGGCTTCCCTCCGGCATGACCAGCACGCCCGAGGCCTCCCGGCGCACCCTTCTCCTCCCGCCGATGCTCCGCGCCATCGAGGCGTGGCTCGACGAGCCGTCGGCGACGCGCGCCGACGCGCTGGGCGCGGCGATCGCCGAGGTGTGCGAGCCGCTGGGCCTCGCCGTCGGGCGGGTCGACCTCGTTGCGCCGCCCCTGCCCGAGCTGCACCTGGACCTCGGTGCCCGTGACGCGGTCGCAACGCCGATCCGCATGCCGGACGCGGACGCGGGCACCGTCATGGGATCCGTCGAGCTGGCCGGCGACCCCGAGCAGGCGGCCGCGTTCCGCAGCGCCCTGGAGTTCGTCTTCCTCGCGGTGCAGGGGCGGGCCAGCGCATCGCGCGCCACCCGTCAGCTCGCGGCGCTCGACGTGGCGGTCCGCGGCATCGGGGCGCAGCGGGAGCTCGAGCGCGTCCTGCAGGAGATCGTCGACCGGGTCCGCGATCTCGCCGACGCCGAGTACGCCGCCCTCGGCATCGTCGACGAGGACGGGGCGATCATCCGCTTCATCACCAGCGGCATCAGCCACGAGCACCGCCTGCGCATCGGTGAGCTGCCGCGCGGCCGGGGCCTCCTGGGGCTGATCATCCGCGACAACCGGACGTACCGCATCCCGGACATCGCCACCCACCCCGAGCGCTACGGCTTCCCGCCACACCACCCCGAGATGCACGCCTTCCTGGGCATGCCGATCCTGGCGCGCGGCGAGCCGGTGGGCCGGCTCTACCTCACCAACAAGCGCGGTGCCCGGGAGTTCACCGCCGACGACGAGCGGCTGGTGGAGATGTTCGCCCTGCACGCGGGGATTGCCATCCAGAACGCGCGCCTGCAGGACCACGAGCGACGCCTGGCGATCGTCGACGAGCGCGACCGCATCAGCCGCGACCTGCACGACAGCGTGATCCAGTCCATCTACGCCCAGACCCTCGCCCTCGACGACGTGCCGGACCTGGTCGAGGACGACCCCGAGGAGGCGGCCCGGCGCGTCGACGACGCGATCGAGGCGCTCCACGGCGTGATCCGCGACATCCGTAACTTCATCTTCGGCCTCCGCCCGGTGCTGCTCGAGAGCGGCAGCCTGGAGGAGGGGCTGCGCCACCTGGCCACCGAGCTGCGACGCAGCGGGGCGGTGGACGTCGAGGTCCGCGTGGAGGACCCCGCCGGCGGGCTCGACGAGCTGCCGATCGAGCTGGTCGCCGAGCTGCTGGCCGTCGCGCGCGAGGCGCTGAGCAACATCGCGCGCCATGCGGCCGCCTCCCACGCCTCGCTCGCCGTGCAGTCGGCGGTGGAGGAGCTGCGCCTCGAGATCGTCGACGACGGTCGCGGCATCGACCCGGAGGCGGCGACCGCCAGGGGCCACCACGGCCTGCCCAACATGAGGGCACGCATCGAGGCGCTGGGCGGCACGTTCGAGGTTGCGCGCGCGACGGAGGGCGGGACCCGTATCATCGTCGCGATCCCGCGACGAGCCGCGGGCACAAGGGAGACCGAGCGACCATGACCGACGAATCCCGCGAGCGACCGCTGCGCCTGCTGGTCGTCGACGACCACGAGGTGGTGCGGCAGGGCATCGTCGCGCTCCTCGACCGACGCGAGGGGTTCGAGGTGGTGGCCCAGGCCGGCACCGTGGCCGAATCGATCAGCATGGCCGCGCGCTTCGAGCCCGACGTGATCGTCATGGACGTGCGGCTGCCCGACGGCTCCGGCATCGAGGCGTGCCGCGAGATCCGCTCCACCCGGCCCGAGACGCGGGTCGTCATGCTGACCAGCTACCCCGACGAGGAGGCGGTGCTGTCCGCGATCATCGCCGGCGCATCGGGCTACCTGCTCAAGCAGATCCGCGGACGCGACCTGGTCGCGGCGATCGAATCGGTCGGGCGCGGCGACTCGCTGCTGGACCCGGCGGTGACCGAGAAGGTGCTGCAGCGGGTGCGTACCGCCGCCAGCGGTGGCGCCAGCGACGAGCTCGCCGAGCTGACCAGCCAGGAACGGCGGATCCTGCTGCTGGTGGCCGAGGGGAAGACGAACAAGGAGATCGCGTCGGAGGTCTTCCTCTCCGACAAGACGGTCAAGAACTACGTCTCGAGCATCCTGTCCAAGCTGAACCTCCAGCGCCGGACGCAGGCAGCGGCGTTCGTCGCCAAGCACCACCTCGGGGAGCCGCCGGGGGTCTGAGGGCCGGGCTCAGCCCGCCGAGGCCTCACGCTCCAGCGCCACCCGGTCGAGCTCGTCGAGCAGCCAGCGCGCGGTGCCGTTGGCGGCCACGTGCAGCAGGAGCCGATCGGCCACGCGGCCGAGCACGCCGCCCGGCGGCGCGTAGAGGCCCTCAAGCCGCATCACGCCATCCTCGACGGCCAGCGCTCCCGAAAACACCGGGAACAGCGGCGCGGCGGTGGAGGCCTGCCAGCCGATCTCCACGCGCCATCCGCGGGGCGTGCGCATCGGCTCTCCGAGATCCAGGAAGGCGGCCTTGCGGAAGGTGGCCAGGCCCGAGCCCTCTCCGCCGACCCGCAGCCGAAGGTCGACGGCGAAGCGGCGCATGCCGTGCGGTGCGTCGGGGAGTGGCTCGCCGGGCCACGCGCCCGCCTCCTCGCCGAGGAGACGGGCGACCGTCGCCGGATGAGCGCGCAGCGTGGCCGAGGCAGCGAGCCGGACCAGCCCGTCGCTCGAATGCTCGGCCATCGGCTGCGCCGCCATCATTCGGTGACCACCATCGCGGTCACCATGCCGAACATCCCGTTCGGACCTTCGGCGTGGGTGAGGATGTGGCAGTGGAAGGCCCACGTCCCGAGCTCGGTGGCCTCGACCAGGACGTCGATCCGCTCGCCGGGCGCCACCAGGACGGTGTCCTCGTAGTGCGGTTGCGGCAGCGTCCAGCCGTCCTTGGCGATGACCAGCTGCGGGATGCCATGCAGGTGCATCGGATGGATCTGAAGCCCCTCGTTCATGTAGCGGATCCGGATCATCTCGCCCTGCCTGGCGACGATGGGCTCGGTCGCTGGGAAGCCCTTGCCGTTGATCGTGAAGCCCAGCGGCCCGTCGTTCAGGATCATGGCGATGTCCTGGTCGACCGCCGGCACCTCCGTGTCGTTGGGATCGGTCACCACGAAGGCGCCCAGCAGGCCCATCGGCACCTGGTGCTCGGCCATGAAGTGGCTGTGGTACATATGCGAGCCGGCGTTGCGCAGCGTGTACTCGTAGGTGAATGACTCGCCCGGCATGACCGCCGGCTGGCTGATGACCGGCACGCCGTCCATCTCGGGCGGGACGAAGAGGCCGTGGGAGTGGATGGTGGTCGGCTCCGGCAGCTCGTTGTGCAGGATGATCCGGATCTTGTCGCCCACCTCGGCACGCAGCTGCGGCCCCGGCACCATGCCGTTGTAGGCGTACGCCTCCACGACCTTGCCCGGCTCGGTCTCCCACTGGATGACCGATGCGGTCAGCTCCCACTGCAGGGTCCCGTCCGGCTGGATCTCCGGCTCAAGGATCTGGTTGCCCTTGCCCTCGGTCTCCGCCGGGAACTTGGCCGTCACGGCCGCGTCGATGTCGCGCATCTGCTCGGCCGTCAAGGTCCCGGACGGCGACGGCTCCGGGGCGCCGGACTCGCTCGCGGTCGCGACCATCACCTCGCCGGTCATGCCCGCGTCGGAGTGACCGGGGACCGAGCAGATGAAGGTGATGCCCCCGTCCGGCACGACGACCTCGCCGGTGCCGGTCTGGTGGCCCTCGGCCCCGATGGTCGTGCCATCGGCGAACGTGACGTCGTGGTAGATGCCGCCGTCGTTGACGAAGTTGACCGCGTAGGTGCCGGGCTCGTCCACGTGGATCATGGCCGGCTCGAAGCCCAGATCGAAGGCGGTGATGGTGATCTCGCCCACGGGCCCCTCCGCGACGGGGGCCGATGCGGTGGGCGCGGCCAGCGACGGCTGCGCCTCACCCTGGTCGGGCCGGTTGGTGGCGCCCAGGACGAGGCCGGCAACCAGCAGGGTCGCCACGAAAACGGTGCCCATGCCGGTGAAGGCGGCGAAGTAGAGGAGGGAACGCTGCATCGATACTCCCGTGTCGTGCGTTCAAGGTCGGTACTGATGTTCAGATATGCCGCCGCGGGCTCCGGAAGCGCGTCGCTCATCGGCTCCCGGGGCCCGCGTTGGTGGCGTCATTACACGCGACCGATCGCCCGGCGTTGAGTGCCGAACGGCCCGGGCGGATCGGGACATGCGCGCTCCATCGGGGCCCGGAGGTCCCGTCAGCAAGGGGCCAGGCGGCAGGGTTGCCGGCCGCCGGGGACGGGTAGCCTTTGGGGCGTCGGGATGCGCGAGCGCTCACCGATACACGGAAGAGGTGGCACGGCGCAACGTCAAACCCGTGGGACCTCCTCCCCGAATTGGATCACCCTCCCGTGGCAGATCGACCGGCGGATATCCGCCGGTCGATCTGTGTCCGGGCACTCCCGGCGCTCGGGGCGCGGGTCAGACGCTCGGGATGGCCGCTCGGGCGGCCTCGCTGATCGGCGCGACGACGTGGCCGCGCATGACCAGCACCGACGAGCGCGCGTGCAGCAGCACGTCGTGCGCGACGCTTCCGAGGACGAACCGACGCAGGGTGCCCAGGCCGCGGGAGCCGGTCACGATCAGGTCGGCACCCCACTCACGTCCGGTGGCCACGATCTCGCGGCCGGGATCCCCCGCCCGAACCAGCGCCGCGGCCGACCAGCCGAGCTCGATCATCTCGTCCGCGACCTGCTCGGCGATGCCGCGGTGGAGCTCGAGGTCCGTCGTCTCCTCCTCGGACCCCTCGCCTGCCGGGCCCCAGGGCGTCGGCCGCTCCTCGTGGGCGGATACGCTGAGCACCTCGACCGGCAGCCCGCGGAACGCGGCGCCCCACGAGCCCAGGATGCGCGGGATCCCCATCGAGCTCTCGGTGCCGTCGGCGGCCAGCACCATCCGCGTCGCCTCGGGAGAGCGCGCCACCAGGACCGGGCAGGGGGCATGGTCGACCAGGTGCGCCGACACGGACCCCAGCAGCGCGCTGGCCGCGGCACCCAGCCCGCGTGATCCGACCACGATGAGGTCAGCGAACCACTGGTCGGCGTGGGCGATCAGCAGCTCCGCCGGCCGGCCGATCTCGAGCACCGGCTCGACGGCGTAGGCGCGTTCACGCAGGCAGTCGGCGCGGACGTCCAGCACCTCCTCGAGCAGCCGGCGCTCCTCCTCGCTGCCGCCGTTTCCACCCGGCACGAGGCCGGTCCAGTCGACGCGCGGCTCGAGGGCGGCGACGATTCGGATCCGCGTGCCGGTCGGCCAGCTGCGTCCCGCGACGAAGTCGCAGGCGACGCGCGCGGCGGTCGAGCCGTCGACGCCAAGAACGATGCGCATCGGAATCTCCTCCATCGGCGACTGCCGCGCTCGACGCTGCGCGGATGACCGCGGCGCGGCCAGTCCCGTCAGGCCCGCGAGGGGGTGACTTTCGGCCCGATGGCGAGCGCGCGGCCACGCGCGGGCGCGCGGGCGGGATGGACCGATGCAAGGGGCCGGCTGGCACGTGCCCGTCGCGTGCCCGGGTCGCAGGGTGAGACACAACGTCGAACAGTTCGCTACCGAGGTCCCGACTCCGCATGAGCGACCGCCTCGCCATCACGCTCTTCTCCGGCACCGAGGACCGGCTCAACGCCGCCGCCGTCCTGATCGCCGGCGCCGCCGCCCTCGGCCGTCCCGTCCACGTCTTCCTCCAGTACTGGGCACTCGACGCCTTCCGCACGGACCGCATCGACGCGGGCCGCGGCCTGGCGCCCGAGGCCGGCCCCGAGGGCGAGGCCGCCGTCCGCTCGCTCCGCCAGCGCGGCCAGGCCAGCTGGGTCGAGACCCTGCGCCAGGCCAAGGAGCTCGGCGGCGTCGAGATCCAGGCCTGCTCGCTGTCGATGGACCTGCTCGCGATCGAGCAGTCCGACCTCGACCCGCTGGTCGACGGCGTCGAGGGCGTGACCGCCTTCTGGCTGGCCGCCGACGACGCCCAGCTGCTCTTCATCTGACGAAAGGTGCGCACGATGACGCTCGAGATCGCCAATCGCCTCGACGCCCGGGGCCTCGCCTGTCCGATGCCGATCGTGAAAACGGCACAGGCCATCGCGGGCATGACCTCCGGCCAGCTGCTCGAGGTGCTCGCCACCGACCCGGGGTCGGTGAAGGACTTCGCCGCATGGTCGAAGACCACCGGACACGAGATCGTGGAGCAGGGCGAGGACGCCGGCGTGTTCCGGTTCGTCCTGCGCAAGAAGTGAGGGCCGACCGATGACCGTCGCGACGCCGTCCCGCGTCCGCAACCCCTCGCTGTTCGACGTCCTCGTCGGCGCCGTCGCCGACGAGCCGCAGTTCGTGGCCGAGGCACGCGCGACCGAGGCTCCCCCAACCGCCGTGCTTGATGCGCCGATCGAGCAGGAGGCCGTCCCGGCCACGGAGCCGGTCGAGACCGAGCCGAAGCCGGACGCGAAGAAGAACGAGCTGCTCATCATCTTCGAGAGCGGTGACCTGGAGCGGACCTGGGCGACCCTGATCCTGGCCACCAGCGCCGCCGCGAGCGGCATGAAGGTCTCGATCTTCCTGACCTTCTGGGGCTTTTACCCGCTGGTCAAGCCGGGCGCCAGCCCGGGCGAGACCTGGATGCAGAAGATGCTGGCGGTCATGAACCGACCCGGCATCGACCACCTCAAGCTCAGCCGGCTGAACTTCATGGGCATGGGCCCGTGGATGATGAAGAAGCTGGCCAAGCGCTACCGCGTGGCGGAGCCCCGCGAGCTGCTCGAGATCGCGATGGCCATGGGCGTCCACCTCATCCCCTGCCAGATGACGATGGACATGTTCGGCCTCACCCGCGACGACCTGATCGACGGGCTGGAAGAGCCGGCCGGCGCCGCCACGGTCCTCGGCCACGTCGCCGACGGCGTCCCGACCCTGTTCATCTGACACGAGAGGAGTGACCGATGCAGACCATCGAGGTCCCCATCAACCGCACCATCGATGCGCGCGGCAGCTTCTGCCCCGGGCCGCTCATGGAGCTCATTCGAGCGATCCGTGAGGGCCAGGTCGGCGAGGTGATCGCCGTGTGGTCGACGGACTCGGGCTCGCGGGTCGACATCCCGGCCTGGATCGAGAAGGCCGGCCACCGCCTGGTGGGCGTCGAGTCCCGCGACGGCTACGACGAGATCATCGTCGAGAAGCTTCGGTAGGCCGCGGCGATGGACCGCATCGTCGTGCTGGGCGGCGGCGTTGGGGGAACGCTCGCCGCCAACCTGCTCGCCCGCAAGCTCCGGCGCCGCATCGACGCGGGCAGCGTGAACGTCACCCTGGTCGACGAGGGCGGCGAGCACGTCTACCAGCCGGGATTCATGTACATCGCCATGGGCGGCGAGAAGCCGGAGAGCCTGCGGCGCTCCGAGCGGTCGCTGCTCGATCGGCGGATCCAGCTGCGCATCGCGCGCGCGACCCGGATCGACCCCGTGGCGCGCTGCGTGGAGGTGGCGGACGGTGAGCCGATCGGCTACGACTGGCTGCTCATCGCCACCGGCGCGCGGATCGTGCCGGAGGAGATCCCGCACTTCGCGGAGGAGGCACACCACTTCTACGGCGTCGACGCCGCCCAGCGGCTGCGCGCCGCGCTCGACGCATTCGACGGCGGGAAGATCGTGGTCGCCATCGCCGGGATGCCGTACAAGTGCCCGCCGGCTCCGCTGGAGGTCACCTTCCTCATCGACTCGGAGCTGCGCGACCGCAAGCTGCGGGATCGGTCGGAGGTGCACTTCTGCTCCCCCATCGCGCGGGCGTTCACCATCGAGAGCGTCTCGGAGATGGCGACGCCGATCCTGGCGCACAAGAGCATCGGGCTGCACACCTTCTTCAACGTCGAGGCCATCGATCCCGAGCGCAAGGTGATCCAGAGCCTCGAGGGGGAGGAGCTGCCGTACGACCTCCTCATCCTGGTGCCACCGCACCGCGGCGCGCAGGTGGTCATCGACTCGGGGCTGGCGCCGCCGTCCGGATGGCTGCCGACGGACCCGCACACGCTCGAGGTGAAGGGCCAGGAGCGGATGTACGCGGTCGGTGACGCGACCGACCTGCCGCTGTCGAAGGCCGGGTCCACCGCCCACTTCGAGGCGCCCATCGTCGTCGAGCGCATCGTCGCCGGGGTGGAGGGTCGCGAGCCCGATGCCGTCGCCGGCAACTACACC
>DASTYP010000157.1:0-34337 GCA_035764845.1 Candidatus Limnocylindria bacterium | reverse complement strand
TAGGGTCCGTCGTGTTCGTGGCTGTTCACCTCGCGTTGCGCAGACGCTAGGCGGCGCCCGACGTTTGTCGTCTGGCGCTCTGTGCCGGAGTCGGGACTCGACATGCCCTCCGCGTGCCTGCCCCCGCTTGTCAGGTCGATGAGTCGCCGGCTAGCGGTGGGTTGCGCAACCGTTCTCCTTGTAGGGTGCGACCTGGTGTCGCCGACGGCGCGCGACGTGACCATCACGATCCGGAACGATTGGGACAAGGCGGCGATTCTGGAGATCACCGAACCGCCGGGTGACGTGCCCGGCGGCGTGCTGGCGGTCGTCGCGCCCCTGATCAGCGTCGATCCTGGTCAAGAGGAGGCGGTTCGCATCCGTGTCTCGATCGACAGGTGGACCCTTCGATTCTCGAACGGGGACCGCGGCTTCCTGTACTCCGATGATCTGCTCGCACCGGTGGCCCAAGACAGCGGCGCCTACGTCCACATCGACGACCAAGGGCGTCTGGCACTTGAGGACGACCCGTAGACCAACTGGCCTGACGAAGGTGGTCACGCGTCGGGAGTTGGGTCGGCATTGGCCTCCACGCGAGTACCGGAGATGTGGGCTGGGATCTCGCTTGCCTGTCGACTGTGTCAGGTCTAGCGTCATCGGGCGGCGGGTTAGGAGAGACGCGCGATACGGAGAGCAATCGTGGGCTCAGCTGCGATAGACAGGCGAGGCTCGGTGTGGCGGCCGCTGCGACCGGTGCTCGTGGCGCTGGCGATCGGCCTCCTGTTCGGGATCGTCGCCCTCATGCTCTCGCTGAACCCGCCCTACTCGTCGGGCGGCGGCGTTCACTACACGCACTTCGGCGGGGATGGCTTTGGCTTCGACTACCCGGACGACTGGCAGGTCATCGCTGGCCCGCGACATTACGGTCACCATGGGCCGACGGTGCTCGCCGCCGTGGGCATCGGTGACTTCGACCTCGGGTGTACCGAGACCAGCACATCGGTCTCCTGCGGGTCGGCACCAGAGTGGACCGTCCCGGACGACGGGATCGTGGTCGCCTACCACTTCAGCGCACACCTGCCGATGCCACAGGCCACCCCGTCCTTGGCTGCCGGTGAGGAGTGGGTCGAGGTCGGCGGACGCGACGCGATCCTGTCCCGAACGTCGACGTCGATGCGGTGGCACTTTCCCGGTGCGCCGGAGTTCATCGAGGCGCGCTGGGGCCCGGCAGCCGCTCAGACCGCGCCCGCACAGCTTCAGACCGTGATCTCAAGCTGGCACTTCGACTCGCCTCCGCCCGACGGATGACTTCGCGAGCCGCGGCGCGGCGCACAGCCGCCTTGCCGACCATGTCACGATCGGGGTTGCCTGCGCGTCACTCCTACCGATGCTCCTGGTCGGTGAGCGCCTGCTCGCTTGCCCGATTACGTCGGCAGAGCACCACGAATGGAGGAGAGGGGACATGAGGAACTCGATGCGGCTGGCGACCGCGGTTGCCGCGCTGGCAGCGGCCGCCTTCGTCACGCCGCAGGCGGCGTTGGCGTGCTCGGGACCGATGCCGACGCGCGAGGAGGCGGTTGCCGCCGCGACGATCATCCTGGCCGGCCGCGTGGTGTCCCAGCCGAGCGAGTGGACCTACGAGCTGGACGTCGAACGGGTCTTCCGTGGGCCGCAGGCCGAGAGCATCGTCATCGGAGACCCGGCGCCGTCGACAGCTCCGATCTGCTCGCACCAGCTCAAGATCGGCGATCGCGTGGTGGTGGCGCTCCAGGACCCGACCGACATCGGACTCTTCAGCTCGGCGGTGTGGTACCTGCTGCCGGACGGCACGGTCGGCACGCTGGCGCCTGAGCCACCAGCCGCCACGCACGATGAGCTATTCGGCTACCTGCGGCTGCTGCCTGACACGTCCATGCCCGCCGAGCAGGGTTCCGGGTCGCTGCTCGGAACGCTTGGCGCGATCTCGCTCAGCGCGAGCGTCGCACTTGCCGTCATCCGGGGTGGCAGCGTTCGTCGGCGCAGTCGACGCGGTCCGGTGGCTAGCGGTCATCGAGCGGCCACCGACGCTGCGCCATCAGCGTCGCGATGAAGCTCTGAGGGAGAGGAGGCATGGAAGCCGTCGTCGTGACTCGGGAGGCACCGCGCGCCCTGGTCTGGATCGCGTTGACCGGGGTGGTGTTCGTGCTCCTGCTGCTGATCACCACGTTCGCGGCCGCCTGGATCAGCAGCCAGCTTGGCATCGCGGAACCCGAACGGGAGCACTTCGCCCTGCTCAACGCGATCCTGCTCTCCCTGTCACTACTAGCGGCGATCCCGTGGATCGGCCGGCTCCTCGGCGAGGGGCGCCTGGTATCGCCCGGCGTGCTTGTGGTCCTCGCCTTCACCCTGGCTGCCGGCTCGGCCTACGTGATCTTCGAGGACCAGCGATCCGGCCTCGTCTTCGATACCGATCGCGCGCTGCAAGAGATCCTCGTTCCCGTCGCGATCGCGCTTCTGGCCAGCACCGACCTCGGACGTCGTTCAGCGACCACCCCGCGTTCGCGGCACGCCTGGTCGTGGGCTGGACTCGTTGGCGGACTCATCGTCCTCAGCCTCGTCGCGCTCACCGCCGGAAAGGTCATCGGCAACGCCATGGGGATGTCTCGGCTTGACTCGCCGCTGACCTTCGCTGCACTTGCGTTGGCGGCCGTCTACGGCATCACGGTCATCCTGCGGCGACTTCTCGCTACGTCGCGCTGATCTCGATGACGACCGAGGCAGCGAGCACCTCGCCTGCCGTCCATCCCGTTGGCGCCGAGCGAGCAACGGTGCGCATGCTGAAGGCGTCGGTGATGCTTGTCCTCGGAGCCGTGCTCTCCGCCTGCGCAGTGACGAGCGAGCTGCTCGAGGCTGAGCCGGCGCCGGTCCCGAGCGACCCGGTCCGCTTCGACAGCGTCGACCTGGCCAACGACCGGCGCTCGGTGCGGGTGGATTTCATCGGCGGTGAGGAGTTCGATCCGGACAACCCGTGCTCGGTGGCCTACCACGGCACCGCCGAAATCGTGGGTGACGAGTTGGAGATCGGCATCTACGCCGAGCCGCACCCCAAGCCGCTCCCGCCGAACACCGGATGCGCCGGCGTGGGCTACCCCAGATCGCTCGCGCTTGACCTCGACGAGCCGTTCACCGGGGCCGCCGTCCGCGACCTGGCTGGCCAAGTGTTCCTGCTCGCCCCGCCAGCCCGACTCGCGCAGATCGGTGCGTTGCCCGACGGATGGGAGCTGCTTCGTGAGGGCAACGTCGCTGGCAGTTCCACGCCGCGATGGGAGCGGGTGTGGTCACCGGAGTCCGATCCGCTGCCGGCCGAGGGCGACAGCATGCTCACGCTCATCCAGGGCCTCGGCGGCCCAGTGAACACCGCCGGCGGCAACCGCCAGCCACCGGTGGAGGTCAACGGTCAGCCGGCGACCTTGTGGCTGCACCAGCCGAGCGGCGAGATGGTGCTCGTCTGGCAGCTCGGGTCAGACGAGCTGGCACTGGTCGGGAACCTCAGCGACTTCAGCCAGGACGAGTTCGTGGCGCTTGCGGAGTCGGTGGCGCTGCCGGCTGACTGACGTTCAGTCCACGTCGTTCACCCCCGGCTCCCCAAGGGCTTGCCAAGGCACCCTGTTGACGCGATGCTCGGAGAGCCGCCGCACCCAGGCGGAAGGAGGGAGCCAGATGGAACACCGTATCGCGTACGGCAGGACGAGCATGCTTCGCAAGCTGCTGGCGAGCAGGTGGCCGCCGGTTGTGCTCGGAATCGCGGCGGGTGTCGTGCTGGCTATCCGACCGCTCGAGCTGTTCGCCGACGGGCCGTTCGCCTCGTCCGTGGAGCTGCCGATCCTGATGACCGGGCTCGGTGTCCCGTTGCTGTGCTTCGCTGTCTCCGCGTTGCGGGCCGTGGGGGTCCTTGATCGCTGGACAAGCGGCGGCATCCTCGTCGGGGCCGGAGCCCCGCAGACCTGGTTTGCGCTGTGGACCGTCGGCCTGTACGCCCCGACGCCGACGCCTACCTACCTGCCGCTGGTCGGCGGCCTGTTGTGCCTCGCGGCCGCCCTCCTGCTGCTGGCGCCGCCGCCCGGCCAGCGCGCGTAGGCCATGCGACGCCTTGCTTTCCTGCCTCTGGCGCTGGCGCTGGTCGGGTGTGGGCTCACGCAGGACCGGAGCGCGGCGATGTGCGAGGTAGCCGGTGGGCTCGAACACGCCTATGGCGTGGCCGAGAACGCGCTCGGGGCCGACCGGGCCGGAGACACCGAGCGCGCAAGGCAGCTGGCCTCCGACGCATCGGGGCTGGCTGACGAGGCGAAGGCACGGCTGGATGCCGTGGATGGGGACGCGACAGTCGCCAGTGACCCCTACCAGGCGCTGGTGATGGGCTACCTCCACGTCGGCCAGGCCGCGAAAGCGCTCCTACCCGAGTGGGCGAACACCCACGGCATGACCGCCGAAGAGCTTGACCTGGCGCGGACCCAACTCGGCGCGGCCGAAGCCGCGCTGGACGGGTGCTGATCCCACGCGGATGGCGGGGAGCTGGTTCACGAGCAAGCTCGGCCTCGTTGTTGTCGCGATCCTGCTCCTGGCTGGCTGCGCTCCTCCGGACAACCCGGGCCGGCGCAGCGAGGCGGTCGACCTGGCGGAGCGTTACCTGCGCGCACTGTCGGGCGCCGAGGCCGGTCGCGGCTGGTCCCTGCTCCACCAGTCGGCCCGCGACGAGTGGGGCAGCCAGGAGGAGTACGTCGCTGCGGCCGCAGACGCCGACTGGTCGCAGTTCGAGTTCACCGTGCTCGAAGCGGTGTACTGCGACGACGGTATCTTCTGCTCGGTCGCGCTCGACGTGCCCAACGGTCGCGAGTCGCTCGCGGAGCCGTTCCAATCGCCCGACGGTCAGCACTCGAGCGGGATCCTCTTCCGCTCGGTCGAGGGCCTCCCGGGCAACGCCGAGCTGATGGTCGTCCTGCCCCACTGGATGCGTGGACCAGGCGGCGTTCGCGCCGGGCGGCGAGCGAGCGCGCCTTAGCGCGACGAGCCGTGATCCTCGCCTGGACATCGACGAGTGACGAGCAGGACTCCTAGTCCATCAGCTCGCCGACCAGCCAGAAGCCCCGGCCGCGGCATGCATCGGGGATCTCGGCGCTGATCTGCTGCTCGACGAAGGCCACCTGATCGGTGGCGTACTCGCCGCCGCTAGCGTGGATCCGTCCGCCGAGCGGTACCGACCCGCCGCGGCCGATGACGATCAGGCGGCCTTGCTCCGTCTCAAGGCGAAAGTCGCTCGGCCACAGGGCCAGGAGCGGCGTGTTGTCGTCGGTCACGACCCACAGGCATCCATCCTCGAGCGCCAGGGTGCCGGCGATGGCGCCCGCTGGGAGCCCGGTCTGGGGCGTGTGTTCGTGCGTCGGGAAGAAGATGGCCTCGCCAACCGATGGCCTCGGAGCGACGCTGCCGCATCCGCCCAGCAGCAGCACACCGGCGACGGCGACACGGCCGATCACGGCTCCACGTCCTCGGCGGGGACCCGTACGAGCGGTGGGCACGGTCCGGGAACGAAGACCCGGGCCTTGTCCGTCCGCTCGGCAACCACGAGCACCGGGTCGCCCTGCGACATGCCGGCGATCTCGTCCTCGATCCGCAGGAACCCGACATCGCGGAACGCGGGGCCGGTGAACACGCGGGTCACGTCCAGGTCGTAGCCGCGGAACGCCTCGTCGGGGGAGGGCACGAAGCGAATCACGTAGCCCGTGGCGACGAATGCGTTGTCGCCCAGTGTGACGGCCCTGGCCGCCTCGACGCTATTCGGACAGCCCACATCGCCGGGGTCGGTTGGCCATACCTCCCGAATGCTGCTGCACGCTGCGAGAAGGCAGGCGAGGGCGGCGCAGGTGACGAGCAGATCGCGGTTCACGAACCCCACGTTCGACGAGTCGACTCCCGACGTCAACGACGACCGCTGATCGTCGGGCACCTTCGTACGAGGACTTCCTGCGCCTGGCTCATGATCGGCGTGATGCAAGGGTCTGCGCGCCCCTCGACTGAGGCGACCGCTCCGCACGAGCGCCGGGACCTGCTCGGTGCACCTGTCCGTGACCGAGCCGACTAGGAAAGCGAACACGGATGCGAACATTCGGCCGCGAAAGCGTGACATCTGAGCACGAATCGGCGGTCGGAGCTTCGGATTGTGGCTCCGAAGGTTACGGGTTCAAGCCCCGTAGGCCACCCCAGCTTCATGCGCGGCGGCGCCGGCGGGCCGGCCTTCCCCGCCCGGGACGACGTCATCGTCGCAGGAGGTAGCTCGGGAAGAACAGGTAGATGTTCCAGAAGCCGATGCCGACCACGAGCACCAGGCGCACGACGAGCGCCCAGTCGGTGTGCCAGATCCAGAGGCCGGCGACGACGGGCAGGAACAGCAGCCACACCACGCCCTGGACGACCACGTGCTGCCTGGTGATCCAGTCCCACGCCGCGTTCAGCGATCCCTGGCTGGCAATCAACGCGTAGGCGAAGCCGACCCACAGGGCCGCGAAGAGCAGGAACACGAAGATGTTGAAGGCGGTCTCCATCGGGGTGTGTCTCCTCGGTGTAGCGATCTGGGCGGACGATTCGGCGGTCATCAGCATCACCTCGAGTCGGCGTGGAGCAGCACCGCGGGCGGCGGCTTCGTCGTCGGCCGGGACCGTGACCAGCCCGCGCTCGCGCTGCCCCGATCAGGCGTGGCTCGTCTCGCGTCGCAGAGCCGCATCGCTGTCCGGCGCGGCGGCCGTGCCATCGGGGCCCGCGATCAGGTAGGCGATCATCGCCAGTACGCCCAGGTTCCAGATTCCGAGCAGCAGCAGGATGATGAACCAGGTCTTGTCGGTCAGCTGCGCGGTGTTGAGCAGCGCGCCGACCCAGGCGACCATGCCGCCGACGAAGCCGGCCATCACCACCAGCCCGGCAACGACGGCCAGCCCGACCATGGTCCAGGCGAAGGTCGTGCCACGAATGCCAACGACGTCCGGCCCATCCATCACGAAGGCGCCATTGGCATAGGCCACCAGCAGGGCGACGATGGCGAGGATGATCCCGGCGACGACGGCGATCACGCTGCCGACGAAGATTCGGGTGACGGTTGCCTTGGACATGTCGTTCCTCCTCTACGGCGCCGGCACGAGCAGGAGCGACAGCGCGGCGAACCCACGTGGCTGCCAGTGACGAAACTCGGCGACTCGGCCGCGGTGCGCGGTCATCCCGCCCGCGACCGGTCCCCACGCCTCGTGGATACGTTCCCCTCCCGGAGGTCGAGGTCCCTAGGGTCATTCGGCCCCCACTCGACACTCACCTTGGCAGGGATGCGTCGCCCGAACGTACTGGCCATGTCCCACCCGTCCCGGCACGCCCGATGCGGCCCGGATGCGGCATGAGCCTGTCGTCATCGCAGCTGGACCATCGGCGCCGCGCCTATCGGATCGACCACGAGCCGACCTGTGACCGATGCGGCCACGGCGCATCGCTCCACACCCTCGACGAGCGCTACCCCTGCATCGGCTGCGGGGAACGAGCGGCCATGGGCGCATCCCCGCGGCCGGTGTGTATCGGATTCGCCTCAGCCTGGTTCGATAACTCGACGCGCAGGTTGGCGGCGCGGACCCGCTGAACGCGCGATCGGGCCTCAGGACGGCGTGACGCCGCCGGACCCGGTGAGCACCACGAAGAGGTAGACGGCGTACCCGGCGAGCAGCGTCGCGCCGCCCGCGCGGCCCACCCGGCCGGACCAGCCGAGCCCGATGAGGAGGATCGGAAGCGCGGCGCCGGCAATGGCCGCACCGAGGACTCCCGACACCGCGAGCGGCTGCGCGACGGCCGCGGACCCGAGGGAGACGGTGGCGTTATAGCCCGCCGAACCGATCACGGCGGCCACGGCCAGCTCGCTGAGCTCGCGCCGCGCCGCCGACCAGGCGAGCGCGAACAGCTCCGCGGTCGTGGCCAGGGCCAGCAGCGTCAGGCCGATCACGCTGTCGCGGATGCCCAGGTCCCCCACGAGGCGCGTGGCGCCCTCGACGGCGACCCAGCCACCGCCCAGCATGATCCCGATCCCAGCGACCGCGAGGGCGAGCGGCATCCACGCCGTTCCCTGCGGCGCTGGTGCGTCGGCATCCTCGACGACCTCCGCCGCTTCCCCGATCAGCGGCGGCTCTCGCTCGCGCCACCAGACGAGGGCGACCAGGGCGGAGTAGACCGTGATGAGCGCCAGGCCCTCGAGGCGGCTCACGCCACCGTCGAGCAGGACGACGACGGCCGCGACGCCGGCGATGGCCGCACCGGCCGCGTACTCGCGGACTCGATTCCCGAACGGAACCGGGCGCAGCACGGCCGTGAGGCCCAGGACCAGGGTGAGCATGGTGACGTTCGCGCCGACGGCGTCGCCGGCCGCGAGATCGGGTCGTCCGCTGATGGCCGCCAGGACGGCGGTGATCATCTCCTCGGGCTCGGCACCCGCCAGCAGCAGGGCCACCGCGAGCGCGGTGATGCCGAGCCGGCGGCCCGCGCCGGCGGCGTTATCGGCGAAGAGCTCGGCTCCGGCGAACAGCAGGACGGCGGCGAGCGCCAGCAGACCGATCCCGATCATGCCCCTCCCTTCCGACGCCCTCGGACGCTCCCGCGAACCGCACGCATCCTAGCCGTGCGCGGATGGCAGCACGAGCCGCCGGGCCGCGAGGCGCCGATCGATCGGATGCGGGCGTCGCGAGCTCCGGCGGCCGATGCCGCGGATGGCCGTGTTCAGCGCCGGCTGAAGACGCGCGGCGCGAGGATGGACGCGATGATCCCGAAACCGAGGAGCGCGATCATCGCCAGGTCATGGAAGAGGTGGAGGGTCACAACTCGACGAGTCTCGCCTCTGGAGGGCCCGGTGTCTCAGGGCCGGAGGTCATCTGGGGCCCGGGACGTTCGGCAGCGGGGGTACCGCCGTCCGTCCGCCCCGGTGCTCGCGGAATTGGCGCACCGGCAGGCGAACCGATGCCCAATGTCCCGGCCGGCAGGGCGTCATGGCCCTCTCGGTCCGCGGATGCGGTCGTGATGCTGGGCCCATGAGCACGACGCACGCGCTGACCCCGATGCGACCCGTCCCACCCCTGGTCGTCGCCGATCTGATGTCGCTCGAGCCCATCGTGGTGTACGAGTCGGAGTCGATCGCCAACGTCGACGCCGTGCTGCGTGACTACGGCATCAGTGGCGTCCCCGTCATCAACCGTCACGGCACGATCGTTGGCGTCTACAGCCTGACCGATGCGCTGCGCCTCAAGGACATCAACCCCGATGCCCTGCGTCGCTACTCCGTGGGTGACGTCATGACGCGTCCGGCCATCACGGTGGATCGCGAGGTGAGCCTCCAGGATGCGGCCCGCCTGATGGTCGACCACCGTGTCCATCGCGTCGTCGCCGTCGACGATGCGGGACGCCCGGTCGGTGTCCTGTCGGCCATGGACTTCGTGGAGCTCGCGGCCGAGACCGCGTAGCGCTGGGTCACGCCGGGGCGTCAGCCCCCGGCCTCCCAGCCAATTCCCATGGCACTCCCAGGATCGAGGCGCACGGTTGTACCGTGAGCGACCACCGTCGGAGCGCTCGAGGGATGGACTGACCGATGCACCTCCTGGTCGTCGAGGACGACCCGCGACTCGGCCGCCTGCTCCAACGGCTGCTCGAGGATGACCGGCACCTTGTGGAGCTGACCGATTCCGGCGAGACCGCGGCCGAGACCATCGAGGCCAACCGCGAGCTGGACGCCGTGATCCTGGACCTGGGCCTGCCCGACATCTCGGGCATCGAGGTGGCGCAGCGCGTGCGTCGTGCGGGCGTGCGGACGCCGATGCTGATCCTCACGGCGCGCGATGCGATCGAGGATCGTGTCGCGGGCCTGGACGCCGGCGCCGACGACTACCTGGTCAAGCCCTTCGCCTACCAGGAGCTTGCGGCGCGCCTTCGGGCACTGGCGCGGCGCGGATCGGTGGAGCGCGCGACGGATGAGCCGGTGCTGCGCAATGGCCCGATCCGGCTCGACGAGGCACGGCGGCTGGTCAGCGTCGACGGACGGCCGATCGAGCTCAGCCCGCGCGAGTTCTCCCTGCTGGAGTGCCTGCTGCGCCATCCGGGGCAGGTGATGACCCGCGACCAGCTGCTGGATGCCGCCTGGCCATACGGCGAGTTCCTGACCCACAACACGGTCGATACCTACGTCCACTACCTGCGCAGCAAGCTCGGTGCGGATGCCGCGAAGCGCATCGGCACCGTGCGTGGCGTCGGCTACCGCATGGCGCCGGGGTGAGCGGCAACCGCGGTCCGGCGATCCACGCCGGCGACGCTCGGCTGCTGTCCGGGGTCCGGTGGCGGCTCGTCCTGTTCAGCGCGGGGTCCACGCTCGTGCTCCTGGTGGTGCTCGGATCTGCGCTGTACTTCAGCACGCAGGCGTCGCTGGCGGCATCGGCCACCACGCAGCTCGAGGCGAGGGTCGCCGACGCCCGACGCATTCTCCTCGGACAGGCACGGCCCGAGCCCGACGAGGATGACGAGCAGTTCGGCCAGTTCCTGTTCGGCGGCCCGGCGTCCGGCACCGCCCTCCTCCTCTTCGACGCCGCGGGCCGGCAGGTGCTCCCGGAGGCGACGACGATCTCGCCCGACCTGCCGGTGGGGGCCGGCTTCGCGGCCGCGCTGGACGGCCAGCGTGACCTCCGGACGGCGACGATCTCGATCGGTGCCGGAGACGAGCACGACACGCCCGTTCGGGTTCTCAGCGAGGCGGTCGACGTCGGCGGCGAGACGTACGTCCTCCAGGTGCTCCAGGACCGATCGACGGAGGCGCGCACCCTGTCGGTGGTCCTCGCCGTGCTCGCGATCGGCGGTCTGGCCGCGCTCCTCGCGGCGGCCGGGTTCGGCTTCCTGTACGCCGGCCGTGCCCTCGTCCCGATCCGGGAGTCGCTCCGCCGTCAGCGCGAGTTCGCCGCCGATGCGAGCCACGAGCTCCGCAACCCCCTCGCCGTCATTCGCGGAAGCGTCGAGCGCCTGCGTCGGCACGCGGACCGGCCCGTCAGCTCCATGGCCGATGCCCTCGACGACGTGGAGGCCGAGGTGCGGCAGCTCACCGGGCTGGTCGACGACCTGCTGATGCTCGCCCGAAGCGACACGGGCGCGATCGAGCTGCAGCGGGTCCCCGTGGACCTTGCCGATCTGGCCGGCGAGGCGCTCGGCTCCGTCCGTCCCGTGGCGGACCAGGTCGGCGTGCGGCTCCGGCTGGACGCGGCCCCGGCGCCGCTGGTGGGGGATCCGGATCGGCTTCGCCAGGTCGTCGTCAACCTGGCCGACAACGCCGTGCGGCACAGTCCGACGGGCGGCACCGTCACCGTCACGGTGCGGGGTGGCCGCGGAGCGCACCTGCTGGTGGAGGACGAGGGCGCGGGCATCCGCGACGCGGACCTGCCCCACGTCTTCGATCGATTCTGGCGAGCGTCCGGAGCGCCGGCGGGTGGCACCGGGCTGGGCCTGGCGATCGTTGCCTGGATCGTCGAGCGCCACGGCGGACGGGTGCGCGCCGCGAACCGCCAGGGCTCGCAAGGAGCGCGCTTCGAGGTGCGCCTCCCCGCCTGACCGCCGGCCGTGGTCAGCGGCGGGCGAGGACGCGTCGCGGCGGGTCCGCGGCGAACCCGCGCAGGCGGGCGATGAGCTGGCGGTCCGTCATGCGCTCGGCGTGGTGCACCTCGACCGTCCGCGTCCGTCGGTGGTGCGTGTCCTCCTCCCGGATCCGCGCGCCGAGCTGGTCCACCACGGTCCCGTCGCCCAGCAGCAGCAGATCGTCGTCCGGCGGAAGCGCGGCCCGGACCTCCGCGAGGAACGCGCGCAGGTGCTCCAGCCGATGACCCTCCTGCGCCGACCGCGGCCCGCTGCCCCCGTGCCGATCACCGGACGCGCGACGGACGTGGCCCATCGATCGGTGATGCGTCGGCACCTCCGACTCCATGCGCCCGAGCAGCTGCTCGTGGCCCTCCTGCCACCGCCAGGCCACCGCCTCATCGGCGTTGACCCACAGCAGCGTCACCGCTCCCTCACTGACCGTCATGAGACACCTCCTCGAGGCCGGGTCTCGATCGTCGAGACATCGGCATGGCACTGCCCGGCGCACACGGGCCAACCGCCCGGCCGAACCGCCGGCCGAACCGATGTACCCCGGGCAACCGGTACGGACGTGAGGCTCCGCCGGCGGGCTCGCTCGGGTACCGTGCGAACAGATGCGACGACGAGGCACGCGCCCCGCCGAGACCCTGGGGGGAGCCGACAGCGACTACGAGCACCTCTTCCTGTCGGCGTGGGGACTGCATCCCGACCAGTGGCGACCGGTGGGCAGCATGGCGCTGATCCGCCAGCGAGCGACCTTCATCTGGCGGATCGACGGGCCCCACCCGGTCGAGGACGTCTCGCTGCGTGCGCGGCGCGCCTACGACCGTCTCGGCGAGCTCGGCACCACCGTGTCGGCCGAGTCCACGGCCGATGGGATCGAGGTCGTCCTTCCCCTGGGTCGCGTGGCCGTCGCCCTGCGCACGCTTGCGGCGCTGTCGACCCTCCCGGACGCGGTCCGGGTCGAGGACGCTCCGCCGGCTCAGCTGCGTGAGCTGCGCCGGTGCATCGCCGGCTTCCGGCCGCAGCCTGAGCTGCTGATCGGCACGCACGAGCGGACCGATGTGCTTGCCGCGCTTCGCGCGGCAGCTCGCCGCCTGGCCTGACCCGCGCGGCTCAGTCCACGACCGCCGTCGCGTCGGTCGTCTCCGCCGCGCGCCCCTCGGCGCGCTCGAGCGCCTCGCCACCGATCGCGCCGACGGCGGCCCCGACGAGGCCGCCGACGGCCGCACCAACCGGACCCGCGACCGCGACGCCGAGCCCGGCGCCAACCGCCACTCCCGCCGCGATCTCGACGGCCTCGAAGGCGCGGTCCTCCACCGGACGACCGTGCGGATGCTCCTCGCGCATGACGAGTGCCTCCTTTCGTCTCGTCTCAGCAGACGTCGCGTCGCGGACCGGCGCCAGTGCCGAAGGTCAGCGGCGCGTCAGCCGAGCGGCAGTGATGTGGCCGCCTCGATGGCCGCGAGATTGGCGCTCGCATGCGCCCCGGCGGATGCCGCGGCCCGGATCGCCTGCGCCGGAAGCACGCCGAGGGCCGTGATGGCCGTCACCAGCACCGCGAGCGTGGCGTCGCCGCGTGCCAGCCGTCCGGGATCCGCGACCACGACGCGCGCCGGCGTCTCGGGTGCCGCCACGCCGGCGACGGTGACGACGGTCGCGTCCGCCCTCAACCTGCGCAGGGTGGACGACACGCGCCGGCGGCCGTCTTCCGACAGCACGACCATCAGCTCCGGGGTCTCGAGGGCAGCGAGGGGCTGGGGCGCCGGGCTCAACAGCAGCTCGGTCACGCTGTGCCCGGCCTGGACCGTGACCGGGTAGTCGTCCCGCTGGGTGGCCCACAGCCCGCACCGCACGGCCGCCTCCGCGATCAGCCGGGCGGCTGACCGAACACGGCCCCCGGCCGATCCGGCGACGACGACTCCATACGGGCGATCCAGCGTCGCAGCGTGGTCGATCGCGATCGGTGCGGGAGGCGCCGCAGGCGCATCGGCCTGGTGGGCGTGGCGGTAGGCGGCCGCGTACTCGTCGACCGCGCGATGGACCACCGTCCCGCGCCGGAACCCGCGCTCCTCCATGAGCGCCTCCATCCCGCGTCGCGAGAGGCGGTTGCCCTTGACGAAGTAGGCGGTGCACAGCTCCCAGACATCGAGCAGGGCGAAGCCCGGGGTCTCGATCGCCTCGACCAGGCGATCGGCCAGGTCGTCGTCCCACTGCGTCGCGCGGTGCGCGTACGCCGCACCGTTGACCGCGACCGTGGCGCACAGGTCGAGCGGCTGCTCGAGGTTGCCTCCGGGCGTCGTCGAGGTCACGGCTCCCGATGGCGTCGTGGTCGAGTGCTGGCCGCCGGTCATGCCGAAGTTGAGGTTGTTCATCACGACGACCGTGATCCCGACGTTCCGCCGCGCCGCCGCCAGCAGGTGCGCCCCGCCGATCCCGGCACTCCCGTCGCCCATCAGGACGATCACCTCGAGCGCGGGATCGGCGAGCTTGATGCCGCTGGCGTAGGTGATGCTTCGCCCGTGCAGCCCGTGGAAGGCGTTCGTGACGAAGTACTGGTCCGACAGCCCGGAGCACCCGATGTCGCTGACGAGCACCGTCCGCGCCGGATCGCGTCCGAGCCGGCGGAGCGCCTCGTCCAGCCGATCCAGGACGCCGCCGTGCCCGCATCCGGGGCAGAACGGGTAGGGGAGGGCGTTGCGGAACGTCTCCAGGGTGGTGAGGTCGGTGGCGAGATCGCCCGACACGACGGTCATCCGACGGCCTCCAGGATCTCCTCGAGGCCGATGAGATCGCCGTCCACCCGGTTGACGCCGATCACCTCGCGGTCCCCCGTGAGACGCTCGATCTCGCGCCGGTACTGCCCGAGGTTGAGCTCCGGGACGATGACGCGCTCGATCCCGCCCAGTGCCGCGCGGATGGCCGCCTCGGGCACGGGCCAGAGGCTGCGGATCACCAGGGAGGCAACGGCCCGGCCGCGCTGGCGGGCGGCTTCCACGGCCGCTCGCGCCGCGCCGGCCGTGACGCCGTACGAGACCACCAGCGTTCTGGCGCCGGGCTGCCAGTCGAGCTCGACGAGCGTGAGCTCCTCGACGTGCTTCTCCACCTTGGCCGCCAGGTGCCGGTTGAGGGCATCGACGGTGGGTCGGTCCTTGGTGATCATGGCGCGCTCGTCATGGGTGGATCCGGTGAAGCGGAAGGCGTCGCCGGCTCCGTAGCGGCGCAGTGCCGGCACGTCCGCCGCCGGGGCGTATCGGTACGGCGCACCGGCCGTCGCCAGCTCACGCTCCACCACGGCCACCGGCGCGAAGGCCGCCGCGTCGACCGTGGTCAGGGTGGTGGCGACCTCCTTGTCGGTCAGGAGCACGACGGGGCAGCGAAATCGGTCCGCCAGCTCGAAGGCACGGATGGTGAGGCGGTAGGCATCGGCCGCGTCGGTCGGGGCCAGCGCGATCGTCGGGAACCCACCGGGCGTGCCCCAGCGGGCGAACTGGACGTCGCCCTGCCCGACGGTCGTGGCGCCGCCGGTGGCGGGCCCCAGGCGCTGCACGTCCACCACGACCAGGGGCACTTCGCCCATGATGGCCAGGCCCAGGTTCTCGCCCATCAGGCTCATGCCCGGACCGCTGGTCGCCGTCATGGCACGCGACCCGGCCATGGCCGCGCCGATGCACATGCCGATGGACGCGATCTCGTCCTCGCCCTGGATGGCGACGCCGCCGCGCGCCGGCAGCTCGCGCATCATCGCCATCAGGATTCCCGAGGCGGGGGTGATGGGATAGCCGGCGAAGAACGTGCAGCCGGCGGCGACCGCGCCGCGCACGATGGCCGCGTTGCCGTCCACGTACTCGCGCATGGCCGCAGTCTTCGGGCGCCGCGGCCAGCGCCGGAAGGGCCGATCGGCACGGCGCAACCGGGACGGCGGACGTAGCATCGCTCCCGTGACGCTCCGGGAAGGAGGCGCTCGGCGCCTCGGGACGTGGAGGCGACCGATGCTGCCGGCACCAGTGGCGGTCGTCCTTCCGTACCTCCTGGCCACCGCGGGCGTCGCCATGGTGACCCTGGGCATCGCCCTGGCCGGCCGCCCGGACCTGGGGAACGCCTCGATGCTCTACCTCATCGTGGTGCTGGTCGCGGCCGTGGCCGCCGGGCGGGCGGTCGCGATCTTCAGCGCCCTGCTGGCGTTCTTCAGCTTCAACTGGTTCCTCACCGAGCCGCGTCACACGCTCAGCGTCGCCGACCCCGACGACTGGATCCTGCTCCTCCTCTTCCTGCTCACGGCCGTCGTGACCGGGCAGCTCGCCGCCGGGCAGAAGCGGCGGGCCGAGGAGGCCGAGGAGCACGAGCGGCAGGCTCGGGTGCTGACCGACATCGCCATCGCGTTGACGGAGCCGACACTCGAGCGGACGCTGCGCTCCGTGGCCGATCGGCTCCGTGCCGAGCTCGGGGTGGATGCGGTCCAGGTCGAGCTCGGCGGCGCGCGGGCCGCGTCCAGCGTCGACGCCGACGCGCTGGAGGCCCTCGACAACACCGACCGCACGATCGACGTCCTGGCCACGGATGGGGGATCGGAGGCGCGCTGGATCCGGCTGGCGCCACCGCACCGACGGCTGGCCGCGATGGCGATGGCGCACCGCGTGGGCCGTGCTCCCATCCGCGGCGCAGGCGGTGAGGAGGCCGGCCACATCACCCTGGCCACGAGCAACCGCCGTGGCTTCGACGGCGCCGCCGCCCGGCTGCTGGCCGGGGTGGCTCCGCAGCTGTGGGCGGCGCAGGAGCGGTCGCGGCTGCGCGCGGAGGCGACGGAGGCGGAGGTGCTGCGCCGATCCGACGAGGCCAAGTCGGCGCTGCTCGACGCCGTCTCCCACGATCTCCGCACGCCGCTGGCCTCGATCATCGCGTCGGCCGGCAGCCTGCGACAGGCCGCGGTGCAATGGTCGACGCAGGAACGAGCCGAGTTCGCGGCCGCGATCGAGCAGGAGGCACGACGCCTGGACCGGATCGTGGGGAACCTGCTCGACCTGAGCCGCATTCGGGCGGGCTCGTTGCACCCCGACGTCGCCTGGTACGAGCCGGTCGCCCTCGTCCGTGACGTGCTGGCACGCATGGCCGGCGTGACGGCGGCGCATCGGCTGGTGCTCGACCTCCCGGACGAGCTGCCGCCGGTCCCACTCGACTACTCGGAGATCGACCAGGTCCTGACGAACCTGGTCGAGAACGCCGTGCGCCATTCGCCACCCGGCACGACCGTCACCGTCCGCGCGGTTGTCGACGGTGGCGAGCTTCGCGTGTGCGTGGAGGACGAGGGTCCAGGCATCCCCGTGGACGAGCTGCGACGGATCTTCGAGCCCTTCCACCGCGTTCGCGGTGTGACCCGGCGGGGCACCGGCCTGGGCCTTGCCGTGGCTCGCGGCCTGGTCGAGGCGCACCGCGGCCGGATCTGGGCGGAGAGCGCGGCCGCAGGAGGGTCGCGCTTCTGCTTCGTCATCCCGACCCGGGAGGCGATGCCATGACTGAGGCAGCGTCCACGGGGGCTCGCGTGCTCGTGCTCGACGACGAGGAGGCGATCCGGCGCACGGTGGAGCGGCTGCTGACCGGCCACGGCTTCGTCGTGCGCGCCGTGAGCAGCGGCGAAGAGGCGCTGGGCGTCGCACCTCGCTTCCAGCCGGACCTGATGCTCGTCGACCTCGGCCTCCCGGGCGTCGACGGCTTCGAGGTGATCGCGCAGACGCGCGATCGGACGAGCACGCCCATCATCGTCCTCTCCGTGCGCGGCGCGGAGCGCGACAAGGTCCGCGCGCTGGAGATGGGGGCCGACGACTACCTGACCAAGCCCTTCGGTGTCGATGAGCTGCTCGCGCGGGTGCGCGTGGCGCTGCGACATGCCGCTCGGGGTGGCCGCGGAACCGATGCGATCTTCCGCAGCGGCGGCCTGGCGGTCGACCTCGAGCGACGCGAGGTGACGGTCGACGCGCTACCGGTGCAGCTGACGCCCACGGAGTACGCGCTGCTCACGGCGCTCGTGGACCAGGCCGGGCGCGTCCTGACCGATCGCGCGCTGCTGCGCCGGGTGTGGGGTCCGGAGTACGGGTCCGAGAGCCACTACCTGCACGTCTACATGGCGCGACTCCGCAAGAAGCTGGAGGCCGATCCGGCCAATCCGCGGTACCTGCGCACCGAGCCGGGCGTCGGCTACCGGCTGCTGGAGGTCGACGCCGAGGGCTGAGCGGCGATGGCCGCCGCGATGTTGAGCCAACGTTGAGGCCTTCCGCTGTGGCGTTGACACCTCGTTGAGGTGAGGCGGCGCATGGTGGACGGGTGATCGAGCCTGATTCCACACCACGTCCGGCGCTTCCCTGGCTGCCCGCCCGCGTCGGTTCGATGCTTCGCACCGCCTGCCAGGCACTGGCGGGGACCGATGCCGAGGTCACGGCCATCGATGTCGTCAGCCACATCCCGGACGGCGTGCCCGCCACCGCGCTCCTCGCCTCCGTCCGGGGAATCGCGGCCGAGTACGGCTGTCGCGCCTCGGTCGCGATCGCGAACGGTGCGCTGGAGGTGCGCCTGTCACGGGACGGGGCGATGCGGCGGTGACCGACGTCCACCCGTACCTCGAGGTCCGTGAGCGAAAACGTGGCCGGCGCGCGGGTGACGTGTACGTCCGCATCGAGCGGCCCTTCGACCACGAGTTCCAGCGAGCCCAGGCAGGACACCTGGTCGCCACGGAGGAGACCCTGCGCGCCGGCGGGCGCATCGGTGCTGCCTGGCGCGCCGCGCGGATCTTCCTCTTCGGGCGCCCCATCTCCAGCGAGATGGAGGAGCACGAGCGCCTGACCAAGGTCAAGGCGCTGGCCGTGTTCAGCTCGGACAACATCAGCTCGTCGGCCTACGCGACCGAGGAGATGATGCGCATCGTCGTCCTGGCCGGCATCGGGGCGTTGAGCATGGTCGTGCCGCTGACCCTGGTCATCGTCGCGGTCCTGGCGATCGTCGCCACGTCGTATCGGCAGACGATCAAGGCCTACCCGAACGGTGCCAGCAGCTACATCGTCGCGGGCGACAACCTCGGGGCGCCTGCGGGACTGGTGGCGGCGGCGGCGCTGCTCATCGACTACACCCTCACGGTCGCCGTCTCCGTCTCCGCCGGCGTCGCGGCCATCACCTCCATCGCTCCCGGACTCTTCGACGTCCGCGTCCTCCTCGCCGTGGGCATCGTCGTGCTGCTGACGATCGGCAACCTGCGTGGCATCCGCGAATCCGGCTCAATCTTCATGGCGCCGACCTACGTGTACCTCGTGGCCGTCTTCGGCATGCTGGGGTACGGCCTGTGGCAGATGGCGACCGGAACGCTGGCGCCGTACCAGCCGCCGCGGGAGTGGCTCGAGGCCGAGGCGGCGGTCCAGCCCCTCGGCATCCTCCTGGTGCTGCGCGCGTTCTCGTCGGGTGCCGTGGCGCTCACCGGCGTCGAGGCGATCTCGGACGGCGTGCCGGCCTTCAAGCCACCGGAGTGGCGCAACGCGCGAACGACGCTCACCTGGGCGGCCGCGCTGTTCGGGTCGCTGTTCCTGGGCATCAGCATCCTGACCAGCAGCATCGGCATCGTGCCCGACCCGTCCGAGGAGCAGACGGTCCTGAGCCTGGTCACCCGGCACATCGTCGGCAACGGGTGGTACCTGGTGCTGGTGCAGGTCGCCACCGCGTTGGTGCTGACCCTGGCCGCCAACACGAGCTTCGCGGACTTCCCGCGTCTCTCGTCGTTCCTGGCCCGCGACGGCTTCATGCCGCGCCAGTTCGGCTATCGAGGCGATCGCCTGGCCTTCTCGACTGGGATCGTGGCGCTGGCCAGCCTGGCGGTCGTCCTGCTCGTGGCCTTCGGGGCGAGCGTCACCGCGCTGATCCCGCTCTATACGCTCGGGGTGTTCATCGCCTTCACGCTCTCCCAGTCCGGGATGGTGGTCCGATGGTGGCGCCGTCGCGAGCCGGGCTGGACCCACTCGATGGCGATCAACGCGCTCGGGGCGGCGACGACCGGCGTGATCGTTGTGATCGTCGGCGTGAGCAAGTTCACGCAGGGCGGCTGGATCGTGATGGTGCTGATCCCGCTCGTCGTCCTGCTGCTGTGGGGGATTCGGACGCACTACCAGCACATGAACTCCAGCCTGGCGCTCGACGCACCGACGGCCCAGCTGGCCGTTCGCCGCCGACCGATCGTCGTCGTGCCGGTGGCCAGGCTCGACCAGCCCGCCCTGCAGGCGGTGGCGGTCGCCCACGCGCTCGATCCGGAGGCGCTGGCCGTCCACATCACGAACGACGCCGCCGAGGCCGAGAGCCTTCGGCGCCAGTGGCCCGAGCTGGTGGGGGCGGGGGAGCTGGTGATCGTCGAGTCACCGTACCGGGCACTGCTCCAGCCGCTGCTGCGCTACCTCGACGCGCTGCAGCGCCAGGACCCGACACGGCCGGTGCTGGTGGTGGTCGCCGAAGTGGTCCCGCGCCACTGGTGGGAAGGCCTGCTCCACAACCAGACGGCCCTCCGGCTCAAGTTCCGCCTCTTCTTCCGCCGCAACACCATCGTCACCGACGTGCCGTACCACCGGTAGGGCCGCGGTCAGCCAGGCGGCCGGGCGATGCCGCGCGCTGGCGTGATGACCTCACTGCCGAACTGCTCGATGACGCCCGGCTCGGCCATGCGGGGCAGGGGGACGACGATGGCGTCGGCACCGGCCGCGGCGGTGGCCGCAATTCGGTCGAGCAGGATCGGCGCGGGCGCGACCTCGCCTTCCTCCCCATGCGGCATCGTCAGATCGACGCGCGCGTACCGCTCGATGTGGTCGGGGTCGCGTCCCACGGCGTCGCAGTGGCGCCGCAGCACGTCGAGCTTGTGCCGGATCTGGTCGGGATCGCTGAGCCACAGGTCGGTGGCCTGCGCGTACTGCGCCACGAGCTTCAGGGTTCGCCGTTCCCCGACGCCGCCGATGAGGATGGGCGGGTGGGGTCGCTGCATGGGTTGCGGCACGTCGATCTGCTCGGTCAGCCGGACGTGCCTGCCGACGAATGGCGTGCGTTCGCCGCTCCAGGCGCGGAGGGCCAGCTGCAGCGTGTCCTCGAGCAGCTCGAACCGCTCTCGCAGCGGCGGGAACGGAATCCCAAAGGCGTCGTGCTCGCGCTCGTTCCACCCGGCGCCCACCCCGAAGTAGGCACGTCCGCCGGACAGGACGTCCAGCGTCGTCGCCTGCTTGACGAGCACCGCCGGTGCGCGGTGGGTCACGCCGGTGACATGCGTTCCGAGTCTCACGCGCCGCGTCACGCCGGCGAGATAGGCGAGCGCCATCCAGCCCTCGAGCAGCGGCTCCTCCCAGCGACGGAGCTGGACGAAGTGGTCCCAGACCCAGATGGAGTCGAACCCCGCGTCCTCCGCGCGACGCCCGATGCTCGCGAGGTGCTCCGCCATCCGGCGTCCTCCGCCCGGCCAGCCGAAGTCGTCGATGCGCAGCCCGAACTTCACGATGCTGATCCCTCTCGTCGCACCCCCGCCGGCACCCCCGGCTGCTCGCGGCCGATCACCGCCGCGAGGGCCACCGTTGCGGCAAGGCTGCCTGCCGTGGCGATCGCGAAGAGCGTGGGCAGGCCACCCGACCGCGCGACCACGCCGCCGATCCCGGGACCCAGGACCTGTGCCAACCCGAACACCGTCGCGGCGAGCATGCCCTGCGCACTGGCGGCTGCGCCCCGAGGAGCGTGCGTGGAGACGTAGACGACGCCGCCGACGAGCACGAGCGCGAAGGCCGCGCCGTGAATGAGCATCGTCAGCGTCGTGAGCAGTGGGTCACCGGTGAGGACGACCGCGACGCCGCGCAGGGCGAAGAGCGCCGCGCCGGCGATGAGGAGCCGCTCCAGGCCGATGCGCCGCTGGAGGGACGGGAACGCGATCATGATCGGTACCTCCACCACCGCCCCCAGTGCCCACGAGGCTCCGACCAGCGATTCCGGTGCCCCGATGTCGACGAGGTGGATCGAGAAGAAGGCGTTGATCGCGGTCGATGACGTCCATGCCAGGAGAACCACGCCGAGGAAGGCCATGATCATCGGCGTGCGCGCCACGGCGGCGAGTGCCGCGCGTCCGGGAAGCGGGGCGACGGCCGGGCGCGATCGAATGCCGAAGCCCACCACTGCCGTCGCCACAAGGGCAATCACCAGCACGGCGAACATGGTGCTGATGCCGAACGCCTCGACCAGCCAACCCGTGAGCAGGACCGCGCCGATGAACGACAGGGACCCCCAGACGCGCATGCGCCCGTAGCTGCCCCGTCCCGCGCCGACGATCTCCATCGCGCGCGCGTCCAGGATCGGGCCGATGCCGGCCATCATCAGTGACAGCGCGACGGCGCTCAGCACGATGGGCACGCTGCCCTGCGACAGCGCGAGTCCCGCCGCGCTGACCGACGCGGCCAGTGCCGCCACCGAGAGGACGGGACGCGCGGCTCCGAGGTGGTCGGCCGTCGCGCCCCACAGCGGTGCCCCGACCAGCGCGGCGACGGCGAACGCCGCGCCCAGGAGGCCGATGGCCTGCAGGCCGAAGCCGAGGGTCGCGTAGTAGACCGGCAGGAACGGGTAGAGCGCGCCGACCGCGGAGTACTGCGCCAGGTATCCCGCGACCGGCCGCCACCGCTCGTGGCCGCGCGACATCAGGCAGCGGCGTCCGGTGGCGGGTCCAATGCGACCACGCCGGCCCGCAGGCGCTCCTCGGCCCCCGGTTCGGCCCCTGGCAGATGGTCGAGCGCGAGCAGGGCCGCGCCGAGGACTGGCGGTGCGTCGAGGCGGCGCAGGGTTGCGTGCGGGAGCGCGGTCGCCACCCGCTCGCCGATGCGATCGAACAGCCCGCGGTCCCGGGTGCGGAAGATGCCCCCGGCGAGCACCACATCGAACGCGGTGCGCGTCATCCCCAGCCGGCGAGCCAGCGCGATTGCCATCGTCGCCAGCTCGTCAGCCAGATGATCGACGATCCCGCGGGCCACGCGATCGCCGCCGATGGCCGCCTCGAACACGACCGGCGCGAGCTCGCGAACGCGCTCCTCGTCGATCTCTCCTTCGTACAGCCGTCGGGTGACCGTCGCTGGGCGCATGACACCGAAGTGACGAGGGACGAGCTCCTCGAGCAGCGTGCGCGGCCCTCGCCCGTCTCGCGCGCGGACGGCGGCGACCAACCCGGCCATGCCAAGGCCCGACGCGCCGCCCCAATCGCCGGAGATCGTCCCCAACCCGGGGAAGCCAGCGGTCCGCCCGTCGGGCGCGATCGCGGCCGCGTTGATGCCGGCGCCGCAGATCAGCGAGATGCCGTAGTGGCGCTCCGTCCCCGCGCGCAGGGGTGCGAACGAGTCGTTGAGGATCACCGGTCGCTCCAGCAGGTGCTGGGCCGCCAGGGCCGATCCCAGCAGCCGAACGTCGGACGGCAGGTCGGCGCCGGCCAGGCAGAGCACCGCCACGTCCGCGAGCGGGTTCGCGTCGGGAACCAGCCCGGCCTCACGAGCCGCGTCCCGGGTGAGCTGCGCGAGCCGCTCCATGCCCAGCGACGCTCGCTGCGCAGGCGTCAGACCATGTCCCGGCGCGATCGACTGGTGCGAGATGGTCGGCCCGCGCCGGCGTGCGAGGACCGTTCCATCGCGCGCCGCGAGGACGATCTCCGACTTCGAATTCCCGCCGTCGACGCCGAGGATCGCGACCGGCGCGCTCATCGGCGTGTGGTGGCGTCGGCCGGGCGGGGTTCGGCGACCGGCTCGAGCCCGTCCCCCAGGCCGAGCTCGTCGACGCGAACGAACCGCGCGCCGTCGGAGGCGAGTCGTTCGATCAGCGCCGGAAGGGCGAGGCCCACCGGGTCGGGCCAGGTGTGCAGCAGGACGATCGCGCCGTCGCCGTGTGCGCGGACCAGCTCGAGGGCTCGGTCGCGTACGCTGGCGATCGTCTCCCGCCGACGCCACTCCTTCACGTCGACGTGCCAGCCGACGTGGCGATACCCGAGAGCCGCAAGCGCCGCGATCACCTCGGGCGAGGTCGCCCCCGAGCCGAACGGAAGCCGGAACCATGGCCGCGGATCGACGCGGGCGACGCGCCGGATGGCGCCCTCGGCGGCGCGCACGTCGGTGGCGAATCCTCGTGGCGTGAAGAGCGGCATGCGGGCGTGGTACTGCGAGTGGCTGCCCACCAGGTGCCCGTCCGTCACGATGCGGCGCGCCATCGTCGGGTTCGCCTCTGCCCATCGGCCCTGCACGAAGAACGTCCCCGTTGTCTGGGCAGCGGCGAGCGTCTCGATGATGCGGGCCGCGCCGAGGCCGTCGTTCGGCCGATCAGGGTGCTCGGCGTCGAACGTCAGCGCCACCCGGAACCCGGCGCTCATCGCTCGACCCCGGAACCGGTGAGCGCGATCCCGCGGATGAAGAAGCGCTGGAACACGATGAACAGCAGGACCGGCAGGATGAGCGTCATCAGCGTCCCGGCCTGGATCAGGGCGGGATTGCTCGAGTACAGCCCGTTGAAGCGCGCGAGGGCGACCGAGATCGGCTGGAGGTCAGGCCGCGTCGAGAGGTAGATGAGTGGCCCGAAGAAGTCGTTCCAGGTGTACACGAAGGTGAAGATGCCGACCGTCACGACGGCCGGCCACGCCTGCGGCAGGATGACCGACCACAGGATACGGAAGGGGCCCGCGCCGTCGATCGAGGCAGCCTCGTCGAGATCGCGCGGGATGGTCATCAGGTACTGCCTCAGGAGGAACACGTCGTACGCGTTGGCGAAGAAGGCGGGAACCAGGATCGGCAGCCAGGTGCCGACCCATCCGAGCTTGACGAACACCGTGTACGTCGGGATGAGCGTGACGGCGGCCGGCAGGAAGATGGTCGCGATGAGCAGCGTGAACAGCATGCCGCGACCGGGGAAGCGGAAGCGAGCGAACCCGTAGGCCACGAGGGTGCAGGACAGCACCGTCCCGATGGTGCCGATGACGGCCAGCGCAATCGTATTGAACAGCACCCTCGGATAGTCGATCAGGACCCAGACGTCGCTGAAGTTGGACCACGTCGGGGCGACCGTCCAGCTGCGCTCGAGCGCGCGCCACGAGCCCTCCCAGGGAATCACGGTCTCGGGATCGGCGGGGTCGATGAACTCGCTGCTCGTTCGGCCCGGACGCAGGAGCGCCAGGTCGCGCGTGCCGTCATCGAACGGCACCTCGTAGATCACCATCTCGCGGCCCTGGTACTCGAACGTGGCCGGGTTCGCCGGCCAGATCGGTGCGTTGGCCTGCCCGAGCTGTTCGCGCGTCGACAGCGCGATCATCGCGGAGCGCAGGAATGGAGAGAGGAACACGCCCGCCAGCAGGACCGTGAAGAGCGTGACCGCCAGCGCCTTCGGTGACCGCATGTCAGCGCTCGCCCGCGTAGAACACCCAGCGCCGCGCGGACCAGAAGAGCGCCAGCGTCGCCGCCAGGATGATCACGAACAGGAACCAGGCCAGGGTGGCGCCATAGGCCATGTTCTGGAAGGTGAAGAAGTTCTTGTAGAGGTAGAGGTTGTAGAAGAGCGTGGCGCCGCCGGGCTCACCGGTGCCGCTCTTCAGCACCAGCGGCACCAGGAAGTACTGCATCACCTCGACGATGCCGAGCACCAGCGAGTAGAAGATGATCGGCGTCATGAAGGGGATGGTCACGTTGCGCAGCTGCGCCCACCAGCCCGCGCCGTCGATCTGGGCGGCGTCGTACAGCTCGGCCGGGATGCCCTGCAGACCGGCGAGGTTGATGATGATCCCGGCGCCGATGCCCCAGATGCCGATGACGACCAGGGCCGGGTAGATCCAGTCGCGATCGAACAGCCAGTTCGGCGGCTGCGCGAGCCCCAGGAAGCGGAGGACGTCGTTCACCCATCCGTCGTTGGCGAGCATGCTCTGCCAGAGGAAGACTCCAGCGACGAAGGGCACGACGTAGGGCAGGAAGAAGAGGACGCGGAAGAAGCGGCTCCCGCGGAGGCTCTTGGCGTTGAGCAGCAGAGCCACCGCGAACGGAGCCAGGATCACCGTCGGCAACCAGAGCACGGCGAACCGCAGCGTGACGCCGAGGGACCGCCACATCTGCGGGTCGGAGAAGAGGTGCCGGTAGTTGTCGATCCCGACGAACGTGAGCGGCTCGTCCTGCGTGAGCGTCAGGTTGGTGAAGGTGAACCCGAGCGTGGCCAGCATCGGGAGGGCCGTGAAGGCCGCGAAGCCGATGACCCACGGCAGGATGAAGAGGTACCCCCAGCGCGCCTCTCGGCGCGCCAGGGGTGTCATGCGCACGGGGCGCGATGGCGGGGCAGCCGTCATCGGTCCGTCGCGCTCAGCCTAGCGATCCCAGATCGCCTGGATCTCGTCCTGGAGCGTGGCGATCTCCTCGTCCATGTCCAGGCCGTCGGTGGTCGCCCACTTGTCGCCGTAGGTCAGCAGCAGGTCCAGCGTCTCGTTGTAGGCGGGCATGTAGCCCTCCCAGTTCGGGACGTCGGCGTACTGCAGGCTGTCCTTGACGACCTGCCAGTCGACCTCGTTCGGGAACTGCTCCTGGTACGTCTCGAAGAAGGCGTCCTGCTCCTCGGGAACGGCCGGCATGCCGGCGTAGATGTTCAGCAGATCGGCTGAGGCATCCTCCAGGAAGTAGCGCAGGACCTCGAACGCCTCCTCCGGGTGCGCGGAGTCCTTCATGATCCGGAAGGTGTCGGCGTTGAGCGGCGAGGTCGTCGTTCCTTCGTACGACGGCACCGCGGCGACGTCCCAGTCGTCTCCACCCTCGGCCACGCCGTAGGTGGACCACAGGAAGTTCGTGCTCATGGCGACGCGGCCGGTGAAGAACGCGTAGTCGACCTGCCCTGCCCACTCGTCGGAGTCGTAGTCGGGGCCGGTCAGGATGAACCCGTCGTTCCACATGCCGTCGTACCAGTACTTCCACGCGGCCGCCCACGGCTCGGGGATCTGCGCGGTCTCACCGTCCTCCGACGCGATGGAGCCGGCCCCGAAGTAGGCACCCAGACCGCGGATGTCGTCGCGCTGCGGCTCGTAGCCGTACTGCACGATGGCGGTGGGGTCGAAGCCGTCCTGCGTGGCGTCCAGGCCGTTCTCGTCGACGGTCAGGCGCAGGGCGAGCTCGCGCACCGTGTCGTAGTTCCACTCCGCTTCGGTGCCATCGGGCCAGACGTACGGCTCGCCGTACTCGTGCGGTGGCTCGTTGAGGCCGGCCTCCTCGAACAGGCTCTTGCGGTAGAACATGACCGAGGGGTAGGCCGCGAACGGAATGCCGACCTGGCCCTCGCCACCGGACTGGTAGAGCTCGACCGCAGCCTGCTCGTAGCGGCCCAGGTCGAATCCGGACTCCTCGATGAGGGGCGTCAGGTCGAGCCATTCGCCGTGGAAGGCTTCGGCGCCACCGATGCCGACCGGTCCCACGATATCCGGCGGGTTGCCCGAGGCGAGCTGCGTCGCCAGCGTGTCCCGCGCCTCGTCGTACGTCACGACCTCGAACGTCAGGTGGATGTTCGGGTGAGACGCGTTGAACTCCTCGACGATTCGGTTCTCCACCGGCAGCTGCGACTCGGCGTCCTCGCCGGTGCCCAGGCAGCAGTACCAGCGAACCTCGACCACGTCGCCGGAGGCTCCGTCCGATGCTGCCGATCCGCTCGCACTCTCGCCAGGCGACGTCGTCGTCGTCTGTCCGCCACAGGCGGAGACCACGAGCGCCAGGAGCGGGAGCAGGATCACAAGTCGACGCTTGACCACGGTTCGTCACCTCGTTGTGAAGGCACGTTGCGTTCTCTCAGCGGGAAACTCGCTCCGCGATGGGTGCCCCTCCCTTCTTGCCTCCAGGCGCCGATGGCGATGCCGCCGCGCTCCTGACGCCCGTCTCGAAGCTTCGAGCCCATCCGGGGCGCTGAATCACGCGATCGAGCCGATACCTGGTGCGGTCGGTTCTGATGAAGCTGCGGGTGTACTCGACGGGCGGCCCGGCGACGGTCGCGGCGGTCCCGATGACGAGGAGCGCCAGGCTGCCCGGACGCACGGCGAGGAGGTCGGCTTCGCGGCGCGGCACGCGAACCGGTTCGATCGTCTCCGATGAGCGCACGACCCGTGTGCCGTGCCGGTGCAGGAGGAGGTCGTACAGCGACTCGCGCTCCAGGTCGGCCTGCAGCAGCGTCGGGAATCGCTCCGCCGAGAGGCGCGCCTGCTCGAGCAGCAACGGCTCGTCGTCGGCCATGCGAACGCGCTCGACGTAGACGACCGGGCTCCCCGGAGCGATGCCGAGCGCCTCCGCCACGAGGTCCGTCGCCGGCTCGACATGCCGCTCGACCAGCCGCGTCGACGGTCGCAGCCCGCGCCGCCGCATGTCCTCGCTGAAGCTCAGCTGCCCGGCGAAGTCGTGCTCGATGCGGCTGGCCAGGACGAACGTCCCGCGACCGCGCGTGCGCTCGATCCGTCCTTCCCGGGCGAGCTCGTCCAGCGCCCGTCGCACCGTGATGAGGGAGCAGCCGTAGCGCGTGGCCAGCTCGCGCTCGGTCGGCAGACGATCGCCGGCGGACCACTCGCCACCGGCCAGCGCCCGTCGGACGTCGAGGTACACCTGGTGGTGCAGCGGGATCGGCCCGTGCTCGAGCCGGAACTGTGCCATCCATCCCTCCAACGAACGGCGGTGGCGGAGCGCTTGACCCGCGGTTCCTCATAAGGTTATAAGCAATGTGTCAAGAGTCCGCAGCCTCCGGAGGCGGTGGAATGGGCCTCAAGGTCGCCGTGATCGGCGCCGGATCGACGTACACGCCGGAGCTGGTCGAGGGCCTCGCCAGCCGGTCCGAGCGGCTCCCGCTGGACGAGCTGGTCCTCGAGGACGTCGACGCCGAACGTCTCGGGGTGCTGGGAGGAATGGCGGAGCGGATGCTGCGCCGCCTCGAGTGGCCCGGGCGGCTCACGACCACCGGGCGCATCGAGGAAGCCATCGACGGCGCCGACTTCGTGCTGCTCCAGCTGCGCGTCGGCGGGCAGGCGGCGCGGCTCGTCGACGAGACGCTTCCGCTGCGCTTCGGGACCATCGGCCAGGAGACCACCGGCGCCGGCGGGTTCGCCAAGGCGCTGCGCACGGTGCCGGTCGTCCTGGACATCGCCGACGAGGTCAAACGGCGCTCGCGGCCCGGCGCCTGGATCATCGACTTCACCAACCCGGTCGGGATCGTCACCCAGGCGCTCCTCGACGCCGGTCATCGGGCCATCGGTCTGTGCAACGTCGCGATCGGCTTCCAGCGGCGGTTCGCACGGCTGTTCGACGTCGGCCCCGACGAGATCGAGCTCGACCATGTCGGACTCAACCACCTCAGCTGGATCCGCGGCGTCCGCGTCCGGGGCGTCGAGCGCATCGACGAGGTCATCGAGCGCATCGGCTCCGACCTGGAGCGCGACATCGGCATCCCGGTGGAGCGCATGCGCGCGCAGCGAGCGATCCCGTCCTACTACCTGCGGTACTACGAGCGGTTCGAGGATGTGCTCGCGGAGCAGCGTGCCAAGACCTCGCGTGCCCAGGAGGTGATGGATATCGAGGCCAAGCTCCTCGAGCTCTACCGCGACCCGTCGGTCGACACCAAGCCCGAGCTGCTCGAGCACCGCGGTGGCGCGTACTACTCCGAGGCCGCCGCCCAGCTGCTGGCATCCCTGCACGATGGAAGCGGCGACCTCCAGGTCGTCGACGTGCGGAACGGTGGCGCCGTCCCAGGCGTGCCGGCCGACGCGGTCGTCGAGGTCACGTCGCGGATCGATCGCGACGGGGCGCACCCCCGTTCCGTGGATCCCCTCAGCCCGGAGATGCTCGAGCTGGTGCGGTCCGTCAAGGCGTTCGAGCGCCTGGTCATCGGCGCGGCCCTCAGTGGCGACCGGGGTGATGCCCTCCGAGCGCTCGCCGCCAACCCGTTGGTCGGTCCGTCTACGGATCCGGCGCTCCTGCTCGACGCGATCCTGGAAGCGAACCGTGCGATGTTGCCCCGGTTCTTCCCGGAATGACGACAGGCGATGCGCCGCGCGCCGCCAGCGCGATGGACCGGGAGATCCACGACATCCCGGCCACTGTGGCGGCACTGCTCGATCGGGTGGGGCCGGAGGTCGCCGCCGCCGCCGAGGACTTCCGTGCCGAGCGGCCCGCGTGGATCACGATCGTCGCGCGGGGCAGCTCCGACCACGCTGCCGTCTACGCGCGCTACCTGATCGAGACCGTTCTCGGCATCCCGACCGGCCTGGCCGCGCCATCGGTTCTGACCGCCTACGGCGCCCGGCTGCGATGGGCGGACGGCGCGGTGATCGCCATCTCCCAGTCCGGCCAGAGTACCGACGTGGTGGAGGTCGCGCGGGCCGCGCGCGACGCCGGGGCGGTGACCCTGGCGATCACGAACGATCCCGCGTCGCCCGTCGCCGGTGCGGTGCACCGCGTCGTGCTGTGCCGGGCCGGCCGGGAGGACGCCGTGCCGGCGACCAAGACCTACGTCACCCAGCTCGTCGCCGCGGCCTCCTTCGTCGCCACCCTGGCCGAGGACGGCGCGCTGCTGAGCCAGCTGCGACGCGTCCCCGAGGTCGCCTCGCAGACGCTCATCGCCGCGGAGCGATGGATCGCCGATCCGGAGGCTGGCGGCGCAGCCGTGGACGCGATCGCGTCGGTCGGCCGCGCCATCATCGTCTCGCGCGGATTCAATCTCGCCACGGCGCTCGAGATCGGGCTCAAGCTCAAGGAGACCGCTCGCGTCTTCGCGGAGGCGTACTCGGCCGCTGACGTGCTGCACGGCCCGATGGTGCTGGCCGACGACGCCGTGCCGATGCTCGTGGTGCGACCGGAGGGACCGGTCGCCAGCAGCATCGATGCGGCCAGCGCGGCGGCCGGCCGCCGCGGGACCGAGCCGTGGGTGATCGGGATCGGCGAAGGCGGCGCTGATCGGCCACGGCCGCGCGATCTGTCGTTGGCGACCGGATTGCAGGAGTCGCTCACACCAATCGTCGGCGTGCTCCCCGGCTACCTGCTGGCCGAGGCGTCAGCCAGGCGGCTCGGACTTGATCCGGACGCCCCCGCCGGCCTGCAGAAAGTGACGAAGACTCGGTAGTCCGAGGACAGGAGGCACTGGCATGGCAACGAACCTCGGTGTGCTGCTGTGGAGCCAGTCCAGCGGCTGGGACGAGTTCGAGGCGTCGGCCCGGCGCGTCGACGAGCTGGGCTACGACCACCTGTGGACATGGGACCACCTCTACGCCATCTTCGGCGATCCCTACCAGCCGATCTTCGAGGGCTACACGACGCTGGCGGCCTGGGCCAAGGTCACCCGGCGAGCGCGGCTCGGCCTGCTGGTCGGGGCGAACACCTTCCGCAACCCCGGGCTGGTCGCCAAGACGCTGACCACGATCGACCACCTCAGCGGCGGCCGCGCCATCGCCGGCATCGGCGGCGCCTGGTTCGAGCTCGAGCACACCGAGCACGGCATCGACTTCGGCTCCGGCTTCGGCGAACGCCTGGATCGGCTGGACGAAGCCGTGGCCGCCCTGCGCGCGCTGTTCGCTGGTGAGGAGGTCACCTCGCCCCCCGGATCGACCTACGCCTTCGAGCGCCTGCGGCTGCTGCCGCCGCCCGTGCAGGAGCGGCTCCCGATCATGATCGGCGGCTCGGGGGAGAAGAAGACGCTGCGCACGGTCGCCCGCTACGCCGACATGTGGAACGCGATGGGGGAGCCGGACTTCCTGCGCCGCAAGGTCGAGGTGCTGCGCCGGCACTGCGACGAGGTCGGGCGCGATCCGGCCGAGATCGAGTTCACCGCCGGATGCAAGCCGCTCATCCGCGACACCGAGGCTGAGGCGCGGCGCGTGTGGGAGGCGCAGATGGCGCACAACCGCACGCCGATGACCGACGTCGAGGACGACGACACCTTCTGGGTCGGCACGCCCGAGCAGGTCGCCGAGGAGATGCATCGGCGCAAGGAGCTCGGGTTCCACACGTTCATCGCCGAGATGGCGGCGCCGTACGATGAGGAGACCCTCGAGCGCTGGATCGGCGAGGTGCGGCCGATGGTCGACGGCGGCTGACCTGGCGGGCGAGGGCACACGCCTTGCTGAGCTCGCCACCATGACCCGCCACTCCCGGCCGTTGTCGCACGCGATGGGTCTCGGCGCGCTCGCCGGCCTGATCGCGACGCTCGCCATGAGCGCCGTCATGCTCGTGGCCGACCGCCTCGGGCTGATGGCTGAGCACCCGCCCGAGCGCATCGTCGAGCGGGGCAGCAAGGCGACCGGCACGCCCACCAGCGAGGGACAGCAGAACGCGCTGGCCAGCGCCGCGCACCTCGCCTTCGGTGCGGCCGGCGGCGCCGGATTCGGCCTGCTCGCGCAGCTCGTGCGCCCGGCCATCCCCGGCGCTCTCGCGCTGCCGTGGGCCCTCGCGATCTGGGCCGGCAGCTACTTCGGCTGGATCCCGGCGCTCGGGATCCTGCCGCCTCCCACCAGGGACAGCCCCGGCCGGGCGTCCACCATGCTCGTCGCGCATCTCGTCTACGGCCTCTCCCTCGGCGTCATGTGGCGGGCTGTCACGCGCCGATAAGGAGACCGATCCCCATGCCGCAACCGCAGACCGTTGTCATCACCGGTGCCTCCGCCGGAGTGGGTCGGGCGCTCGCCCGGATCTTCGCAGCACGCGGGGACCGCGTGGCCCTCATCGCGCGCGGTACCGATGGGCTGGAAGGTGCGCGCCGTGACGTCGAGGCGGCCGGGGGCACGGCCCTGGTGCTGCCCCTCGACGTGGCCGATGCCGACGCGGTGGAGGCCGCCGCCGAGACGCTCGAGCGCGAGCTGGGACCGATCGACGTCTGGATCAACAACGCCATGGCCAGCGTGTTTTCGCCGATCGACGAGATGACGCCCGACGACTTCCGGCGCGTCACCGACGTCACGTACCTCGGCGCGGTGTGGGGCACGCTCGCCGCGCTGCGGCGGATGAAGCCCCGTGACCGCGGCACGATCGTGCTGGTGGGCTCGGCACTCGCCTACCGGGGCATTCCGCTCCAGGCCGCCTACTGCGCCGCCAAGCACGCCATGCAGGGCTTTCACGACTCGCTGCGGACCGAGCTGGAGCACGATCGCAGCAACGTGAAGGTCACCATGGTCCAGCTGCCGGCGGTGAACACGCCGCAGTTCCGCTGGGTGAAGAGCCGCCTGCCGCATAAGGCGCAGCCGGTGCCGCCCATCTTCCAGCCCGAGGTGATCGCCGAGGGCATCGCCTGGGCCGCCGACAACCCCGATGCGACGCGCGAGCTGATCATCGGCTGGCCGGCCCTCAAGGCGATCATGGGCAACAAGGTGGTGCCGGGCTACGCGGATCGCGTTCTGGCGCGCACCGGCTACGCGTCGCAGCAGATCGACGAGCCCGAGGACCCGAACCGCCCCAACAACCTGTGGCAGCCGGTGGACGGGCCGGGCGGGGGCGACCATGGCGCGCACGGCGTGTTCGACGACCGGGCGCGCGACTCCAGCTGGCAGCTGTGGGCGAACACGCACCGGCCGACGCTGGTGCTCTCGGCGCTCGGCACGGCCGCCGTCGCCGGCCTGGCGGCGCTCGGGCTGCGCCGTGGCTGAGGCCGGGGCCCCGCCCGGCTGGTCCTACAACCCGTCGCGCTGGGGCGAGCGGATCCCGATCCTCGTGCTGGCCCTGATCGGCCTCGGCATCGCCTCGTATCTCGCCGCGTTCCAGTTCGGCCTCACCAGGGACGTGTTCGATCCCTTCTTCGGCGACGGAAGCCGAACCGTCCTCACATCGGGCGTCTCGCGCGTGCTGCCCATCCCGGACGCGGCGCTGGGCGCTGTCGGCTACATCACCGACGTCGCCTCGGGCGTGGTCGGCGGCCGCGAGCGGTGGCGGACGATGCCGTGGATCGTCATCCTCTTCGGCCTCGCCGTCGGTCCGCTCGGCGCCACGAGCATCGTGCTCGTCATCCTGCAGCCGGTCATGTTCGACGCCTGGTGCACGCTGTGCCTCGCGTCGGCCGCCATCAGCATCGCGATGATCGGACCCGCCTTCGACGAGGTGCTCGCCAGCGCGCAGCACCTCCGGCGCGTGCACCAGCGCGGCGGATCGGTGTGGCGCGCATTCTGGGCCGGGGAGGGAGCGGGCTGATGGGGTGGCAGCTGCTCGGAGCGGCAATCGGGGTGGCGCTGATGGCCGCACCCGGCATCCTCACGCTGCCGGCGGCCGTGGCCGATGCCTTCCACGTCCTGGGTCCGCTCGCCGCGGCCTGCGGCGCCATCGCCGCCAGCCCGGTCCTGCGGGTCCTCCGGCGCATCCAGCTGCCGGTCGGCCTTGGCGTGGCCGTCGCGCCGCTGGTGCTCGGGTCGGACGTCGTCGGCATCGGGGTCGGATTGCTCGCTGGCCTCGCCCTGCTCGCGACGGCGTTCGCGCCCGGCGCGCCGATGGACCGGTTCGGTGGCGGCTGGCGCGCGCTCACCGGCTAGATAGTTGCGTATGCAACGAGTTGTGCTATCCTTTGGTGCGCGGCCTGCAGGACGGGCCGCGGCACAGGAGCACCACATGCAGTTCGGCATCTTCAGCGTCAGCGACATCACCACCGATCCGACCACCGGGCGGACACCCACGGAGCACGAGCGGCTCGAGGCGGTCCTCGCCATGGCCAGCAAGGCGGAGGAG
>DASTYP010000156.1:0-3756 GCA_035764845.1 Candidatus Limnocylindria bacterium | reverse complement strand
CCGCGCGCCACCAGCTCGATCGAGTCGGCGATGACCTCTCGCGACACCAGCGACGACTTCATCCCCTCGGTGCCCATCGACACCCCGTCGGAGACGGCGATGGTGTTGAACTCCATCGGCGTCCCGCCCGCCGCGCGGATGCCGGCCTTGACCCGTTCCGCCAGCTCGCGCTGGTTGTAGTTGCAGGGCATCGTCTCGATCCAGGTCGTCGCCACGCCGATGATCGGCTTCGACAGGTCCTCATCGGTGAAGCCGATGGCCTTGAGCATGGCGCGCGCCGCGGCCCGGTCGGGGCCGTCGAGCAGGATGCGCGAGTGCTCGCGCGGGTCGTAGGGGGCGGCGGCATCGGTCATGCGCGGGAGTCTAGGAGGTGTGTCCAGTCCCGCGAACCGCGCTCGGCGACGGCTCGCACAATGGCATGATGCACGAGCAGCAGGACCCGCGCCGATGGCTCGTCCTGGGCATCGGGCTGCTGGGGCTCATCGCCGGCTGTGCTGCCCAGTACGGCCTCGCCTACCTGATCCCGGCGCTCCGCGCGGAGGGCCTCGCGCTGGAGGAGGCCACGTTGCTGGTCAGCGCCCCGATCGTGGGCATCCTCCTGACGCTGATCGCGTGGGGCGCGGCGGCGGACCGGTGGGGCGAGCGGCTCGTGCTCGGTGTCGGGCTTGCCGGTGCGGGCCTGTGCGCGCTGGGCGCGGCCGCGGTGGACGGCCTGCTGGCGCGGTGGCTGCTGCTGTTCGGTGTGGGCGCCACCAGCTCGGCCATCCATGCGGCGTCGGGCCGGCTGATCTTGGGCTGGTTCGCCGCTTCGCAGCGCGGGCTGGCGATGGGCATTCGCCAGATGGGCCAGCCCCTCGGCGTCGGGCTGGCCGCGGTGGTGCTTCCACCGCTCGCCACGACGGATGTGGCACCACCCCTGGTCGCGCTCGGTGTCGGCTGCCTGGTCAGCGCGGCCCTCGTGGCGGCCCTCGTCCGGGATCCCGCCCGGCCTGCCGTCGCGGCCGGTGGTGAAGGCCCGCGCTCGCCGTACCGTGAGGCGTACCTGTGGCGCATCCATCTCGCCTCGGCGCTGCTGGTGGTGCCCCAGTGGACGGTGGCCGTCTTCGCGTTCGACTTCCTGGTCACGGCGCGCGGCTGGTCGATCGGGGACGCGGGCACCCTGCTGGCCGTCACCGCGCTGCTGGGCGCTGCCACCCGGCTGGCCGCCGGCACCTGGTCCGACCGCGCCCGTTCACGCCTCGGACCGATGCGGATCGTGGCCCTCGTCATCGGCGGGGCCATGGTCGTGCTCGCCGCGACGGCGATCGGTGACGTTGCCGGGACGGTCGTGGCGCTGGCCATCGCCGCCGTCGTCACGGTCTCGCCCAACGGCCTGGCGTTCACGGCCGTGGCCGAGCGGGCCGGCTCGCGCTGGGCGGGCCGAGCGCTGGGGATCCAGAACACCTTCCAGAACCTGGTGGCCGGGGCTGCCGCACCGCCGCTGGCCGTGCTGATCGGGCTGGTCGGCGGCGGGACGACGGGGTACGGCGTGGCGTTCGCGGTCGTGGCCGGGCTGCCGTTCCTCGCCGCCCTTGCGGTGCCGGCGCGGGAGGAGCGACTGTCGCCCTGAGCGTTGGCCGCCGGCTCAGGCGGCCGCCGAACCCTCGAGACGCTCCGCCCAGGCGTCCACCGGCTCCGAACGGCCGCGCAGCTCCAGCCGTCGGGCGTCCAGGCCGTCGGTCGGCAGCTCGGCGGCGCTGGCGGTCGCGGCCGACAGCAGCAGCTCCCCGGCCCCCGCCTCCGAGCCGAGGCGGCTGGCAACGTTGACGGCGTCGCCGAGCGCGGTGAAGTCCTGCACGTCGTCGATGCCGCCGACGAAGCCCACCCATGCCGGTCCGGTGTGGACGCCGACACCCACCGGAAGCTCCACGGAGCGCAGGATCTGCCGCGCGGCCTCGACGGCCTTGGCCGCGTGGTCCGGGCCGACGAAGCCGGGGATGAACAGCGCCATCACGCCGTCGCCGAGCAGCTTGTCGACGAGGCCGCCCGGCTCACGGATCGCGTGGGTCGCGACGCGAACGTATCGGTCCACGGCCGCCGAGTACTCGGCCGCGGACATGGACTCGGCCAGGCCGGTGGAGCCGCGGATGTCGGCGAAGAGCGCGGTGATCTCGATCTCCGCCCCGCCGGGATGCCGCTGCGACTGCCGGAAGCAGCTGTTGCAGAGCTGCGGGTTGGCGGGGTACCGACCGTAGCCGAGCAGGCTCATCACCGGCCCGCCGATGCCGCCCTGCGGCGAGAGGCACATCTTGCAGCGCGGATCCGCGGGCAGGTGGCGGAAGATCCGGCGCATGCGGGCCAGGTCGGGGTGGGTTCCGAGAAGGAGGTCTCGCCAGTCCGGATCGGAGATCCGCTGCGGCTCGGGGGTGGCCATCGGCACAGGGTATCCCGTTCGTCCAGCGACCACTTGACGCATCGGCTAGGGTCGCAGGCACCCATGAGCACCGCACCGCGCCCCAGCACGCCCCGCACCATCGTCGAGAAGATCTGGGATCAGCACGTCGTCGTCGCCGGCACCGACGGCGCGCCGGACGTCCTCGGCATCGACCTCCACCTCGTCCACGAGGTCACGAGTCCCCAGGCCTTCGACGGCCTCCGTGAGCGGGGCCTTCGCGTCCGACGGCCCGGACAGACCGTGGCGACGGTCGACCACTCGGTCCCGACCACCGACCGCAGCCTCCCGATCGTCGACGAGATCGCGGCCCGCCAGGTGCAGCGCCTCGAGGAGAACTGCCTCGAGTTCGGCATCCCGCTCCACGGCATCGGCTCGCCGCACCAGGGGATCGTCCACGTCATCGGTCCGGAGCTGGGCCTGACGCAACCGGGCATGACGATCGTGTGCGGCGACTCGCACACGGCGACGCACGGCGCGTTCGGGGCGCTGGCGTTCGGCATCGGGACGACCGAGGTCGAGCACGTGCTCGCGACGCAGACGCTGCTCCAGCGACGCCCGAGGACGTTCGAGGTCCGCGTCGACGGCCAGCTGCACCCCGGCGTGACGGCGAAGGACATCATCCTGAGCCTGCTCAGCCGGATCGGCGTGGGTGGCGGCACCGGGCACGTCTTCGAGTACCGCGGCTCCGCCATCCGAGCGCTGGGCATGGAGGCCCGGATGACCATCTGCAACATGAGCATCGAGGGTGGCGCACGGGCCGGCCTGGTCGCGCCCGACGAGACGACCTTCGAGTACGTCGCCGGCCGTCCGCACGCGCCGACGGGCGCCGCCTGGGATGCGGCGGTCAGCGACTGGCGCACGCTGCCTACCGATGAGGGGGCCACCTTCGACCGCTCGATCGCCTTCACCGCCGATGAGCTGACGCCGATGGTGACCTACGGCACGAACCCGGGCATGGGCTTCCCGATCACCGAGCGCATCCCCGACCCCGAGCGCCTGACCGATGCGTCGCAGCGCGACGCCCTGCGCTCGGCGCTATCGTACATGGCCCTCAACCCCGGCGAGCCGATCCTTGGGCGGCCGATCGACGTCGTCTTCGTCGGGTCGTGCACGAACTCGCGAATCAGCGACCTGCGCGAGGCCGCGCGCATGCTGCGCGGACGACGGGTCGCCGACGGGGTGCGCATGATGGTCGTCCCGGGCTCGACCGAGGTGAAGCGCCAGGCCGAGGCGGAGGGCCTGGCATCGGTCTTCCGCGAGGCGGGCGCCGAGTGGCGCGAGGCGGGTTGCAGCATGTGCATCGCCATGAACGGCGACCAGCT
>DASTYP010000155.1:0-7057 GCA_035764845.1 Candidatus Limnocylindria bacterium | reverse complement strand
GCCGGCCTCCTGCGCAGCCTCGACTACGCGGCACGCACCGCCGCCGACGGCCGCCACGCGTCGGGCTTCGACGCGGATGCCTGGCTCGCGGAGGCGCGTGCGGCGTTCCTGGAGGCGTACGGCGAGATCGGTCCGGAGGATGCCGCCCTCCTCGACGCTTTCGAGCTCGAGAAGGCCTGCTATGAAGTTCGCTACGAGGCGAACAACCGGCCGGACTGGCTCTGGCTGCCCCTGGCGGCAGTCGAGCGCCTCGCGCACGGCGGCTGATGGCGGACTCGCGACTGCGGTTCCTGCGCCCGGCCAGCGAGTTCCTGCCCATGCGCGAGGCCGCGACCCCTATGATCGAGTCCCCCCGATGAGGAACGCATGGCGCTGAGAGTCTGGCGCGGCAACCCCTACCCGCTGGGCGCCACCTGGGATGGCGCGGGCGTGAACTTCGCGATCTTCAGCGAGCACGCCGAGTCCGTGGAGCTGTGCCTCTTCGACGCCGACGGGGGCAACGAGCAGCGGGTGCGCATGCTCGAGCAGACCGATCTCGTCTGGCACTGCTACCTGCCCGACGTGCGCCCGGGCCAGCGCTACGGGTACCGCGTGCACGGGCCGTACGACCCGGGCGCGGGGCATCGGTTCAACCCGAACAAGCTGCTCGTCGACCCGTACGCCAAGCGCATCGATGGGGCCGTGACGTGGGACGACGCGCTGTTCGGCTACCGCATCGGCGAGGACGACCTGGTGCCCGACGAGCGCGACAGCTCGCCGTTCGTGCCCAAGAGCGTCGTCGTCAACGAGGCATTCGTGTGGGGCGGTGACCGCCCACTGAAGCGGCCGCTGGACGAGACGATCATCTACGAGGTCCACGTCAAGGGCTTCACCCAGCAGCACCCGGATGTGGCCGAGGAGCTGCGCGGGACGTACGCCGGGATGGGAAGCGCCGCGTCCATCGATTACCTCACCACGCTGGGCATCACCGCGGTCGAGCTGCTGCCGGTGCACCAGCACGTCAACGACCGGCACTTGGTCGAGCGAGGGCTCTCGAACTACTGGGGCTACAACACCATCGGCTTCTTCGCGCCCGAGGTGCGCTACTCGGCGACCGGAGAGCCGGTCAGCGAGTTCAAGACCATGGTCAAGCGCCTGCACGACGCCGGCATCGAGGTCATCCTCGACGTGGTCTACAACCACACCGGGGAGGGCAACCACCTCGGACCGACCGTCAGCTTCCGCGGCGTCGACAACGCGTCGTACTACCGGCTGAGCCCCGAGGACCTGCGCTACTACGTCGACTACACCGGGACCGGCAACACCCTCGATGCGACGTCACCGCGCGTGCTGCAGCTGATCATGGACTCGCTGCGCTACTGGGTGACCGAGATGCACGTCGACGGGTTCCGTTTCGACCTCGCATCGGCGCTGGCGCGCGAGATGTACGACGTCGACAAGCTGGGCAGCTTCTTCGACATCATCCACCAGGACCCGATCATCAGCCAGGTCAAGCTCATCGCCGAGCCCTGGGACGTCGGGCCCGGCGGCTACCAGGTCGGCAACTTCCCGGTCGGCTGGGCCGAGTGGAACGGCAAGTACCGCGACACGGTGCGCCGCTTCTGGAAGGGGATCGGCAGCCAGACCGCGGAGCTGGCGTATCGGCTCAGTGGCTCCTCGGATCTGTACGCCGGCTCGGGGCGCCAGCCGCACGCGAGCATCAACTTCGTCACCGCCCACGACGGCTTCACCCTCAACGACCTGGTCAGCTACGAGTCGAAGCACAACGAGGCGAACGGCGAGAACAACCAGGACGGGGACAACAACAACGAGAGCATGAACTTCGGGGTCGAGGGTCCGACCGACGAGGAAGGAATCATCGAGATCCGCGAGCGTCAGAAGCGGAACTTCCTCGCCACCCTCCTGCTGAGCCAGGGCGTCCCGATGCTCCTGGGCGGCGACGAGATCGGCCGCACCCAGGGTGGCAACAACAATGGCTACGCGCAGGACAACGAGGTCAGCTGGTACGACTGGGACGTCGATCGCCGCGATCGACAGCTGCTGGCGTTCACGCGCTCGCTGATCCGGCTCTTCCGGCAGCACCCGGTCCTGCGCCGTCGTCGCTTCTTCCAGGGGCGCCAGATCCGTGGCTCGCGGGTCAAGGACCTCACCTGGTTCGCGCCTGACGGCTCCGAAATGAACGACGAGCAGTGGCAGGCGCCCGGCGTGAAGACGCTCGGTGTGCAGTTCGCGGGCGACGCCATCGACGAGCGCGGGCCGCGCGGCGAGCGGATCGTGGACGACACGCTGCTCGTCATCCTCAACGCCGACGAGCGGCCCGTGGCCTTCCAGCTGCCGAACCACGACGTGGCCAAGCGCTGGGAGGTCGTCTTCGACACGGTCCACCCGACCTTCACCGCGGCGCACGGCGAGCACGACGGCGGGGCGGTCTACCGCGTGGCGGAGCGATCTGTCGTCTGCCTCCGCCGGCAGCCCCGGGTTCGACGGCGCGCCACTGGCTGACCCTGCGTCCCTGAGCGTGGCGCGGGACGTGCATGCATGCCGCCACCGATCGCCCAACCTTCCCACGGAGCCCGATGCGCCACCGCCCACGCGACGTCCCCACCGCCACCTACCGACTCCAGCTCCACCCCGGCTTCACTCTCGACGACGCCCGCGACGTCGTGCCGTACCTGGCCAGCCTCGGGATCAGCCACCTCTACCTGTCGCCGATCCTCCAGGCGGTTGGCGGATCCACCCACGGGTACGACGTGGTGGACCATTCCCGGGTCAACGAGGAGCTCGGCGGTGACGCCGCCTTCGACCGCCTGACCGATGCGCTGCGCGCGCACGGCATGGGCCTGGTGCTCGACATCGTGCCGAACCACATGGCCATCGCCGAAGAGAACCGGTGGTGGTGGGACGTCCTGCGCCACGGGCCGGCCAGCGCGTACGCGCACTTCTTCGACGTCGACTGGGACCCGCCAGAGAGCCGGCTTCGCAACGTGGTCCTGCTGCCGATCCTGGCCGACCACTACGGGCGCGTGCTCGAGGCCCGCGAGATCCGCGTCGTCCGCCGGGAGGGCACGCTGCTGGTCGAGGCATCGGAGCGGATGCTCCCCACCGATCCCCAGAGCGTCGGTGCCATCGTGAGCAAGGCCGCGGAGGAGGCGGGCTCGGACGAGCTGGCCTTCATCGGCTCGGCGCTGTCGGACCTCCCCTCGTCGACCGACCCCGATCCCGAGCAGGTCGCTCGCCGGCAGCGCGATGCCGACGTCCTCGAGGCGCGTCTCGGCGAGCTGGCATCGGACCCGGAGGTGGCGGGCGTCCTCGACGCCGCCGTCGAGCGGCTCAATGCCGACGTCGACGGGCTGGACGCGTTCCTGGAAGGTCAGAACTACCGCCTGGCGCGGTGGCGCGCCGCGTCACGGGACCTGGGGTACCGCCGCTTCTTCGACATCGACGAGCTCATCGGACTGCGCCAGGAGGACGAGCGCGTCTTCGCCGCCACCCACGAGCGGATCCTGGGTTGGGTTCGCGACGGGCGGGTGCAGGGACTGCGCATCGACCATCCCGACGGCCTGCGCGACCCCGCGGGGTACTTCGGCCGGCTGCGCGAGGCGGCGCCCGACGCGTGGATCGTGGCGGAGAAGATCCTCGAGCCCGGCGAGTCGCTGCCGGCGGACTGGCCCATCGACGGCACGACCGGCTACCGCTTTGCCAACCTGGCCACGGGCATCCTGGTCGATCCCGCCGGCGAGGAGCCGTTGAGCGCCGCCTGGGCCGAGGTCGCCGACGCTGGACCGAACTGGGACGACATCGTCGAGGGATCGCGCAAGGAGGTCCTCGCCGCGGTCCTCGGCAGCGACGTCAACCGGCTGACGGACCTGCTGCTCGCCATCTGCGAGGCGAACCGCCGCTATCGCGACTTCACCCGGCACGAGGTGCACGAGGCGCTGCGCGAGGTCGCCGCCGCGCTCCCGGTCTACCGCACCTACGTTCGCGCCGCCGACGGCCACGTCTCGTCCGTCGACCGAGACCTGATCGCGGGCTCGGTCGAGACCGCGGTCACACGGCGCCCGGACCTCGACCCCGACCTCTTCGCGTTCCTCGGCCGGATTCTGCGGCTCGAGGAGCCGGGGCCGCTGGCCGCTGAGCTGGCCATGCGCTTCCAGCAGCTGACGCCCGCCGCCATGGCCAAGGGCGTGGAGGACACCGCCTTCTACCGCCACCATCGGCTGGTCGCGCTCAACGAGGTGGGTGGCGACCCCGGCCACTTCGGGACGCCGCCCGACGAGCTGCACGCGTCGCTCGACGGGCTGGCCACGCACTGGCCGGCCGCCATGCTGGCGCTCTCGACGCACGACACCAAGCGCAGCGCCGACGTCCGCGCCCGGCTCGCGCTGCTCTCCCAGGACCCGTCCTGGTGGACCGATACGGCCGCCGGCCTTCGCCGGGCGGCCGAGGCGCATCGACGCGATGGCCTTCCGTCGGATGCGGATGTCTACCTCTTCTTCCAGACGGTCATCGGCGCGTGGCCCATCGACGCCGACCGGGCCGCGGCCTACCTCGCCAAGGCCGCGAACGAGGCGAAGCTGCGCACCACCTGGACCGACCCGGACCCCGCGTACGACGCGGCGCTCGAGGCGTTCGTGCGCGGCGCCCTGGGCGATGCCGCCTTCGTCGAGGCGGTGGAGTCCGCGGTGGCCCACGTGCGCGACGCGGGCTGGAGGGCATCGCTCGCGCAGCTGGCCCTGCAGCTGACCGCTCCCGGCATCCCGGACGTGTACCAGGGTGGCGAGCTGTGGGACCTCTCGCTGGTCGATCCGGACAACCGCCGCCCGGTCGACTTCGCGCTGCGTCGGGAACTGCTCGACGAGGTGGAGTCGTGCTCGGCGCCGGACGCCTGGTCCCGCCGTGCCGAAGGGCTGCCGAAGCTGTGGCTGCTGCATCGGCTGCTGCGGCTGCGCCGCGAGCGCCCGGACGGCTTCGCGGACGACGCCGGCTACGAACGCGTCGACGTCGACGATGATGCCGCCATCGCCTTCCGCCGGGGTGAGGTGCTGACGGTCGTGCCTCGCTTCGTGCTGCGCGCGCCGACCGGCTGGCTCGAACTGCCGGAGGGTCGCTGGCGGGGCCTCGACGCTCGGGACCATGCCGGGCGCGTCGCCGTGGCGGAGCTCACGCGCGACTTCCCGGTCGCCGTCCTGGAGCGCGCCTCGTGACCGGCACGCGTCCCGCCGTCTGGGCACCGCGCCCCGAGCGGGTCGAGCTGGTGCTCGGCGCCGAACGCCATGCCATGCGCCGCCGCGAGGACGGCTGGTGGCACGCTGACGTCGAGCTGCCGCCCGGAACCGACTACGCCTTCTCCCTCGACGGCGGCGAGCCGGTGCCCGATCCCCGGTCGCCGTGGCAGCCGTCCGGGGTGCACGGCCCGTCGCGCACCGTCGACCACGACGCCTTTGCGTGGACGGACAGCGGCTGGCAGGCGCCACCCCTGGCCGATGCGGTCATCTACGAGGCGCACGTCGGCACCTTCAGTCCCGATGGCACCTTCGACGCCGCGATCGAGCGGCTGCCGGACCTGGCGGACCTGGGCGTCACCCACCTGGAGCTGATGCCGGTCGTCGAGTTCAGCGGTGACCGCGGCTGGGGCTACGACGGCGTCGACCTCTTCGCGCCGCACCACGCCTACGGCGGGCCGGACGGGCTGAAGCGGTTGATCGATGCGGCCCACGCCCACGGCCTGGCGGTCCTGATCGACGTGGTCTACAACCACCTCGGCCCCGAGGGCAACTACCTGTCGCGGTTCGGGCCGTACTTCAGCCACAAGTACGCCACGCCGTGGGGCGACGCCGTCAACTTCGACGAGCGAGGCAGCCACGAGGTGCGCCGCTTCGTCGTCGACAACGCGCTCCTCTGGCTGCGTGACTACCACGCCGACGGTCTCCGCCTCGACGCCATGCAGGCGATCTTCGACATGAGCGCCGTCCAGATCGGGGAGGAGATCGCGACCGCGGTGCATCGGCTGGGTGAGGAGCTCCGGCGTCGCCTGGTCGTCACCGCCGAGTCGGACCTCAACGACCCGCGCCTCGTCCGGCGGCCGGCGCGCGGCGGCTACGGCATGGACGCGGCCTGGGCCGACGACGTCCACCACGCCCTGCACGCGGCGCTCAGCGGCGAGACGAACGGCTACTACGTTGACTTCACCGATGCGGCCGCGCTGCCGCGCGCCCTCCACGATCCCTACCTGTACGCCGACCGCTACTCGGCCCACCGCGGCCGGCGCCACGGTCGTGCTGCCGACGACGTGCCGGGAGACCGGTTCATCGCCTGCCTCCAGAACCACGACCAGGTCGGCAATCGCGCGCGCGGGGATCGCTTGGCGCAGGTGGTATCACCCGGGCGCGCGCGCATCGGTGCGGCGCTCCTGCTGACGTCGCCGTACGTGCCGCTGCTCTTCGCCGGGGAGGAGTGGGGCGCCTCCACGCCGTTCCGGTACTTCACCGGCCACGCCTCGCCGGAGCTTGCCCAGGCCGTGCGCGAGGGGCGCCGCAACGAGTTCGTGCATTTCGGGTGGGACCCCGCCGACGTGCCCGACCCGCAGGACCCGGAGACGTTCCACGACTCGAAGCTCCGGTGGGACGAGCGCCGCGAGCCCGAGCATGCCGCGATGCTCGAGTGGTACCGCTCCCTGATCGCGCTGCGCCGCGAGCTGCCGGAGCTGCGCGACGGCGACCGATCGGCGGTGGGGGTGGACGGTCGGTCTGACTCCCTGCTCACGGTTCGGCGCGGTCGCGTCACGGTGGCCGCCAACCTGGGAACCGGCCCAGCCGGGGTCGCGGCCTCCGGCGACATCCGGCTGGCGTGGCCGCCCGAGCTCGCTCTCGACGCGGGCGACGGATCCGCCGCGACCGTGCCGCCCGATGGCGTCGTCGTCCTCGTCGAGCGGCGATGATGCCGCGGTGAGCGACGACCTGGTCCTGCCGACGTACCGGGATGCGTTCGAGCGGACCCGGACGGTCAGCCCGGAGGCCCGCGCGGCCGTCATGCGCGCGATGGGGATCGACGGCGAGGC
>DASTYP010000154.1:0-3699 GCA_035764845.1 Candidatus Limnocylindria bacterium | reverse complement strand
GTCCGGCCGCGGAGCGGCCGCATCGGTCCGTTGGTAGACTCACCCGGTCCCCGCCGCACCATCTTCCACGCGGGCGAGTGGCGGAACGGCAGACGCGCCGGCCTTAGGAGCCGGTGTCGCAAGACGTGCGAGTTCGAATCTCGCCTCGCCCACCACATCGCACCTCGCCCGCGCGACCCCATCCGCGGCGCCGAACATCGAATGAGCAACGGGAGCTGACTTGGTCACCGTATCGAAGCGACCCGAACCGGGCTCGAAGATGGTCCTCGAGATCGAGGTCCCGCCCGCCGAGGTCGACCGGCACTTCGCCACCGCCTACCGTCACGTGGCCGAGCGCACCAAGGTGCCCGGCTTCCGCCCCGGGAAGGCGCCGCGCACCGTCATCGATCGGTTCGTGGGTCGCGCCAGCGTCATGGCCGAGGTCATCGACCACCTGGTCAGCGACGCCTACGACGCCGCGCTCAACCAGACCGACGTGATCCCGGTCGACCATCCCGAGGTCGACATTGATCCCAACGCGGTGGTCGAGGGCCAGACGGTCACCTTCACCGCCACAGTGCCGGTCCGTCCGGAGGTGGAGCTCGGGTCGTACACCGACTACCCGTTTGGCCTCGAGGTGCCCGAGGTGACCGACGAGCAGGTCGACCAGGTCATCGAGGAGCTGCGCGAGCAGCAGGCCACGCTGCGTCCCGTCGACGGCCGCGCGGCGCAGAACGGCGACATCGCCAGCGTCAAGTTCGTGGGCAGCATCGACGGCACGCCGTTCGAGGGTGGGAGCGCCGACCAGCTGCCGCTGGTCATCGGCGAGAACCGCATGATCCCCGGCTGGGAGGACCACCTGGTCGGCCTGGAGATCGGCGGCACGGCGCAGTTCGACATCACGTTCCCCGAGGACTACCGGGTCGAGGAGCTGCGGGGCAAGGAGGCGCACTTCGACGTCGAGCTGCTCGACCTCCGGGAGAAGATCCTGCCCGAGGTGACCGACGACTTCGCGAAGTCGGTCGGCGACGTCCAGACCGTGGATGAGCTCCGCACCGAGATCCGCGATGCCATGGAGAAGCGGGCCGATGCCGAGGCGCGCCACATGTTCGGCGACCGGATCATCGATTACGCGGTGAGCAACGCGACCGTCGAGCTGCCCGAGGTGATGGTCACCAACGAGGTCGAGATCATGCGCGACGAGCTGCGCAGCCGGCTGGCGCAGCAGCGCATCGGTCTGGATCAGTACCTGGCGCTCGCGAAGCAGACGCCCGAGGAGCTCACCGTCGAGCTGCGCGAGCCCGCCACCCGCCGGGTGAAGACGCTGCTGGTCCTCTCGGCCGTTGCCGAGAAGGAGGGCGTGGACGCGACCGACGAGGAGATCCAGGCCGAGATCGAGGAGCAGCTGGCCCGCACCGGCGACGACGCCAAGGTCCGCGAGTACCTCACCTCCGCCCGCGGCCGCAGCTACCTCCGCATGACGCTGCGCAACCGTAAACTGGTCGACACGCTGGTCGAGCGCGCCCTCGGGACCGATGCGTCCCAGGGGGAGGCGCCTGACGCGGCCCCCGAACCCGCCACCACCGAACCGACCGAACCGACCGAGTCGTCGGAGCAGCCCGAGGAGTCCAACTGAGCATGCTCGTCCCGATGGTCATCGAGTCGAGCGCCCGCGGCGAGCGCGCGTTCGACATCTACTCGCGGCTCCTCAAGGACCGCATCATCTTCCTGGGCGATGCGATCGAAGATCACGTCGCCAACCTGATCATCGCCCAGCTGCTGTTCCTCGAGTCGGAGGACCCCGAGAAGGACATCCAGCTCTACATCAACTCGCCGGGCGGCGTCGTGACCAGCGGCCTCGCCATCTACGACACCATGCAGTACCTGCGCGCCCCGGTGAGCACCATCTGCATCGGCCAGGCGGCGTCCATGGGTGCCGTGCTGTTGGCCTGCGGCGCCACGGGCAAGCGCTACGCGCTCCCGAACAGCCGGATCATGATCCACCAGGGTTCGGGCGGCTTCCGCGGCAACACCCCGGACGTCGAGATCCAGATGCGCGAGATGATGCACCTGACCGATCGCCTGATGCAGATCCTCGCCGATCACACCGGGCAGAGCTTCGAGAAGGTGAAGCGCGATTCGGAGCGCGACTACTTCATGAGCGCCGAGGAGGCCAAGGCCTACGGCCTGATCGACGAGGTCTTCGCCGGCAACACCGAGTCGCTCATCTCGATGGCCCACAAGGCCGGGGGCGAGGTCCCGACGGCCGAAGAGGCCGCGGAGGCGGACAAGGCCGAGAAGTAGCACCGGGCGTTGGCGCGCCCGGCCGCGCTCGCCGCTGGAGTCGTCAGGGGTGCCTGGTGGCGACGGCAGGCAGCGCGGCGGTGCTGGAGTCGTCATCGGTCTGTCCTGGCGACGCTAGACGGGATCTCCGCCGCTGGCGTCGTCACCGGTCTGTCCTGGCGACGCTCGACGGGATCTCCGCCGCTGGCGTCATCATCGGTCTGTCCTGGCGACGCTAGACGGGATCTCCGCTGCTGGAGTCGTCAGCCGCCTGTTCGGGAGACGCTACGAGCCGGAATCGGTCCGACCTGGCGGTTCGAGGCGGAGCGACGCTGGCTAACGTCGCCCAGACAGGCGAATGACAACTCGGGCCGCGCTTTGCGACCACCGCCTTGTCTGGCCGCACTGCGACCACCCGCTTTCACCTGCGGCAACTAACGGCCGAGCGGAGGCTCGTTCCTGGCATTTGCTTGCGTGACGCGCAACCCAGCGGCGCGGAGAGGCGGCACATCGGCACATCTCGGGAATTAGTTGCTTCACGCGCAACTCCGAGCGCGGTCGGGCTATCTGGCGTCGCCCCGCTGCGACCGCCGGCTTGTCGGGCTTCGCGACGACCGCCCGCTTGCATGCGCGGCAACTAACGGCCGCGCAGAGGCTCGTTCCTGGCATTCGCTTGCGTGACGCGCAACCCAGGGCCGCGGAGAGGCGGCACATCGGCGCATCTCGTGAATTCCTTGCCTCCCGCGCAACTCCGAGCGCGGCCGACCTCACGCGCGTCGCTCGGCCGCCAGCAGCCGGCGCTTGAGCGCCACGTCACCGCCCCAGCCCGACCAACCGTCCGCTGCCCGCACGACGCGATGGCACGGCACGGCCGGGAAGAGGGGACAGCGCGCCATCGCCCCGCCGACGGCCCGCGCCGCCAGGGGAGCGCCCACCATGCCCGCCACGTCGCCGTAGGTGGCGGTCTCGCCACGCGGGATCTCGCGCACCGCGCGGTAGACGCGCGCGTCGAAGGCCGACAACCCGCGCAGGTCGACCTCGGGCAGTGGGACGGCGTCGCCATCCAGCAGGCCGACAAGCCAGGACGTGTCCACCTCGCCGGCCACGACGTGGACGTCCGCGATCCGACGCTCCAGCGACTCGGTCAGCGCAGGCTCCGAGCCACCCCGCGCAACCGCCACGACTCCCGCATCGGTCTCGGCGACGAGCATCGGTCCATCAACGGTGTCGACCCGACCAAGGCGGAGCACAGGCATCGGCGCCGATGGTACGGCCTCGAACGGGGGATGCCGGGGCCTTGGACCCCCCGTGCTACCCTAGGGCGCGATGACGACGAAGTCGAAAGTCCCGTATCGCTGCTCGTTCTGCGGCAAGAGCCAGGAGCAGGTCCGCAAGCTCATCGCCGGACAGGGCGTCTACATCTGCGACGAGTGCATC
>DASTYP010000153.1:0-6684 GCA_035764845.1 Candidatus Limnocylindria bacterium | reverse complement strand
TTCGAGCTGTCGGGCGGCCAGCGCCAGCGCGTCGTGATCGCGGCGGCACTGGCGCTCGAGCCGTCGCTGCTCGTGGCGGACGAGCCGGTCAGCATGCTGGACGTCAGCATCCGGGCCGAGATCCTGAACCTGCTCGGGCGGCTGGCCCACGAGCAGGGCATCGCCATCGTCATGATCACCCACGACCTCTCGACCGTCGCCGCCTACGCCGATCGGGTGGCGGTCATGTACCTGGGCCGGATCGTGGAGCACGGGTCGACGCGCCAGGTGCTGACGAATCCTCGCCACCCGTATGCGCAGGCCCTGTTGTCCGTGGTGCCGATCCCGGATCCGAGCCAGCGCCGGCGGCCCGTCATCCTGGGCGGCGAGACGCCCGACCCCTCCCGCGTGCCCTCCGGCTGCCGCTTCCACCCGCGCTGCCCGGCCGCCTTCGACCGATGTCCCCTTGTCGATCCGCCGCTGTTCGCGGTCGAGCCGGGCCACGCCGCGGCATGCCTGCTGGTGGAGCCGACGTCCGGGACGGACGCGTCGAGGTGTTCGGCCTAGCCCGCGAGCAGGGGCTCGACGAGCAGGACGGCCGTCACGGCGCCGACGAAGAGGGCCGGCAGGAAGCGCACCACGCGGGACGTGAGGCGCGCGACGACGGCGGCGATCGCGGCCGCGGCGCCCGCGCCCCCGAGCCCGGCGACCGCCGCCACGAAGGCGTGGGCCAGTGTCGGCGAGGCCGTTCCGACCTGGCGCTCTCCGGCCATCACGACCCCGAGGATGACGACGACCAGCGATCCGAAGAGGCCGGCGCCGAGCGTCGCGGTCCAGGCTCGCGCGACGCCGAGCTGCGTGGCCCCGGTCGCCGCGGCGCCACCGGCCAGGAAGGCGGCGACGGCCGCGGTCGCCGCGAACGACCCATCCGGTGAGGCGGGGGGCGCCAGGATGAACCAGGCCAGCGTGAAGAGCGGCGCGGCCAGCATGCCGAGCGCCGCGACCCAGGTCAGCGGCCGCGTCCAGTCCTCGGGGTCCTCCGGTGGAACGACCTCGCCGAGCCGCACGCTCAACGGGACGAGGTCGTCGAGGTCGTCCTCGGACGGGGTGACGGGCACGGCCGGGTCGCTCACGCGGCCGCGATCGCCTGCGACGCGTGGACCGATGCCAGCCGCAGCCCCAGGATCCGGGCCCCCAGCTCCCGCACCATCCAGCCCGCCTCGGCGGCGAGGCCCTCGTCCTCGGCGGTGAGCGCCAGGTCGGCCAGCGCGTCCAGCGCCGGCATGGCGCGCGGCGTGTCGAGGTCCTCGTTCATCGCGGCCAGGAACCGCTCCCGCAGCTCGCGCACCGGGCGCCGGAGGGCGCTGGCATCGGCGCACGCGGGCTCGGCGGGGGAGAGCTCCTCGGCGCGCTGGGTCGCGTGTCGGAGTCGCGCGGCGGCATCGGCGCTGGCGTCCAGGTCGGCCTCGTGGAAGGTGACCTCCGAACGGTAGTGCTGGCTCACGAGATAGTGGCGGATGGCGTCGCCCGGGTAGGTTCGCAGCAGGTCGCGCACGAGCACCAGGTTGCCGAGCGACTTGCTCATCTTCTCCCCCTCGTAGCGCAGCATTCCGGCGTGGGTCCAGAACGAGACCCACGGGCGTTCCGCGCCGGCACCCTCGGACTGGGCGAGCTCCGACTCGTGGTGCGGGAAGAGCAGGTCGCCGCCACCGCCGTGGATCTCGAAGCGCGCGCCCAGGTACGCGGTCGCCATGGCGGAGCACTCGATGTGCCATCCGGGCCGTCCGGCGCCCCACGGCGACTCCCAGGCGGGCTCGTCGGGGAGCGAGGGCTGCCACAGGACGAAGTCGAGCGGCTGGCGCTTGCCGGCCATATCGGGAACGTTGCCGCGGTCGTTGGCGATCGGCAGCATCTCGTCTCGTGACAGGTGCGACAGCTCGCCGTAGCGAGGCCACGCATCGATGCTGAAGTAGACGTGCCCCTGCGCGGCATAGGCGAGGCCGGCGTCGACCAGGCGGCCGATCGTCTCGAGCATCTGGGGGATGTGCTCGGTCGCCCTGGGGTAGTGGTCCGGGGGCAGCCAGTTGAGCGCCGCCATTTCGGTCAGGAAGGTGGTCACGTGCCGGTTCCCCAGGGCGAGGTAGTCCTCGCCCGTCTCGCGCGCCTTGCGCAGCATGTCGTCGTCGACATCGGTCAGGTTCTGGACGTACACGACGTCATGGCCCAGGTACTCCAGGAACCGATGCAGCACGTCGAAGCTGACGTAGGTGAAGGCGTGGCCCAGGTGGCCGGTGTCGTACGGCGTCACGCCGCAGACGTACATGCCGACGCGGTCGCGACCGGGGACGGGCTCGAAGGGGTGCAGCCCGCCACGGCGGGCATCGTGCAGGCGGAGGGTCACGGTGCGGATTCTAAAGCGGTCGCTGGATCGGCGCCGATGGCTGGACTGGACCGATAGAATCGCCGTCGAACGGGGGAGTCTGCTGCCGACACGACCATACGTGGAGCCCGAGCATGGAAGTCCTGCGCTGGTTGCTGTTCTTCGCGATCGCCCTGTTCCTGATCGTGGCGGGCATCTTCTTCGTCATGGGTCGCCCGATCCCGTTGCCGCACTTCTAGCCGCTCAGTGAGCGGTCGCCCGGCTCACCACAGGTCGGGCTTCGTGCTCATCAGCAGCCCGATGGCGCCGATCATCCCGGCCATCCCGTAGGCGATGTACCGCTGCTGGCGTGCGCGGCGCCGCCACGTCGCGTCGTCGGTGTTGCCGCGGCTCAGCCCGATGAGGCGGCGCAGGTTCGGGCGGCTGATCACCGCGGCTACCACGAGGTTGATCGCGTAGATCGTCAGCGCGGTCAGGAGCCACGGCTGGGTGAGCAGCTCCGGCCCCAGGATCCACAGCATGGCGCCGCCGGTGATCGCCAGGCCGGTCGCGATCACGAGGGTTCCGGTGCCCTGCATGGCCATCAGCACGCGCGTCGCGGCGTTCGGTTCCGCGCTGCTGCGGCGCAGCACGAACGGCAGCAGCACGCTCGGCAGCAGCAGCGACACGGCCAGCGCGATGTGGGTGACCAGCAGGATCGGGAACCAGCTCATCGGGCTCCGATCCTAGCCGAGAAAGGGGAGTGTCGCCTTACCGCGCGCGGGTGAACTGGTTGCGAACGCCGGCTCGTCGCAGGAGCGTCGGGATGTTCACGGCCCAGCCGACCCCCAGCGGCCGGTCGGTGAAGACCTTCGGCGAGCGCGGGTTCCAGTAGGCCTGGCGCAGACTGCCGAGCGAAGGCAGGCGGAAGTCGTAGGGAACGACGCCCAGCAGCTTGCCGTGCCACGTGCGCTGCTCCGGTGGCTTGCGCAGCTCCACCCAGAGGGCGCCCACCAGGGCACCCAGCGCGGCGGTCCGCAGTAGCCACAGCAGCGCATCGATCTCCTCGCGCACCGTATCGGCGCGATGGGAGAGGTCGTCGCGAACGTTCTCGATCATGGGTCCTCCTTGGCTCCGGACCGTCGCAAGCGACGTGCCGCGTGCCATCATGCCGGCGCCGATGCCGATCGCCCCCTACCTTACGCTGCTGCGCGGCAACCGCGATTTCGCGCGGCTCTACGTCGCCCAGCTCGCCAGCTTCGCCGGCGACTGGTTCGCCACCGTCGCCCTGCTCGGGTTGGCGCTGGAGCTCAGCGGGTCGTCCGCCGTCGCCTCGCTCGTCCTGGTCCTGCAGACCGGCGGCTTCGCGGCCGCCACCCCGCTGGCCGGGATGCTGGCGGACCGACTCGACCGGCGCCGGCTGATGGTGGCCGCGGACCTGGCAAGGATCCCGATCGCGCTGTCCTTCCTGCTGGTCCGCGGGCCGGAGACGCTCTCGATCGCGTTCGTGGGGGTCGCGCTGCTGGCCGTTGGCGCGGCCGTCTTCGAGCCGACGTCCTCGGCCGCGCTTCCCAACCTGGTGGACGAGGACGATCTGGCCACCGCCAACGTCCTGATCGGGTCGGCATGGGGGACCATGCTGGCCGTCGGCGCGGCGCTCGGTGGCCTGGTGGCGGTGACCCTCGGGCGGGATGCCGCCTTCATCGTCAACGCGCTCAGCTTCGCGGCGTCCGCCGCCCTCATCGTGGGCATCCACCGGCCGCTGCAGCTCGCACGCGAAGGCGACGACGATCAGCGCGTGGGAGCCGTCGCCGGCGTCCGCCAGGCGCTGAACTTCGTGAGCGGGCACCGTCGCGTCCTGTCGCTGGTGCTGTCCAAGACCTCGTTCGGCGTCGGCACCGGCGTGGTGGCGCTGCTCGCCGTCTTCGGGACCGAGGTATACGACGGCGGCGATGCCGGCATCGGCGCGCTGTTCGCCGCTCGAGGGCTCGGCGCCCTCATCGGTCCATTCGCCGCCCGTCGGGTGATGGGGACCGAGGATCACGCGCTGATCCGGGGAATCGCCGTCTCGTTCGTGCTCGTCGCCGGCTGCTACGCCGTCTTCCCCACCATGCCCACCCTGATGCTGGCCGCTCTGCTGGTGTTCGGGGCGCACTGCGGCGGTGGTGCCCAGTGGACCCTGTCGACGCTCGGCCTGCAGCGCGCCACCCCCGATGCCATCCGCGGCCGGGTGTTCAGCCTGGATTACGGGATGGTCACCCTGACCATCGCGGTCTCGACGCTGGCGGCAGGCTGGCTCGCCGACGGGATCGGTCCCCGGCCGGCGGTGTGGGTCATGGCCGCACTGATCCTGGCCGCCGGAGCCGCGTGGGTGCGCCTGAGCTGGCCACTGCTGCGCGACCCAGCCGCCTAGACTCGGCGCAACCATGGCACGCTCCATCCCCTTCCTCGACGCCGATACCATCCGCCGCGCCGTCCCGATCGGCGACCTGCTGGACGCCGTGGAGGCGGCCTACCGGGACGTGGCGGCCGGCCGCGACCGGTCGCCGCTGCGCTCGCACGTGGCGCTGGACCACGGCGACCTGCTGCTCATGCCCGGCGTGCGCACCGGCGGCGCCGGAGCGACCGTCAAGCTGGTCACCGTGATGCCGGGCAACGCGTCGCGCGGCCTGCCGACCGTGCAGGCGGTGGTCGCCTGGTTCGACGCCGATACCGGCACGCCCCTGGCGCTCCTGGATGGCGGGGCGGTGACCGCCATGCGCACCGGCGCGGCCTCGGGCGTCGCGACCCGGCTGCTGGCTCGGACCGATGCGTCGACCCTCGCCGTCCTCGGGTCCGGGGGCCAGGCCGAGTGGCAGGTGAGGGCCGTCGTCGCCTCGCGGCCCATCACCCGAGTCCTCGTCCACGCCCGGACCGCCCAGTCGCGGGACGCCTTCGCGGCGCGGATGGGGGAGGCGCTGGGACTGGACGTCCGGGCGGTCGACTCGGCCGAAGAGGCCGTCAGCGCCGCGGACGTGGTGTGCGCCGCCACCACCTCGACCAGGCCGGTGTTCGATGCAGCGTGGATCCGGCCCGGGACCCACGTCAACGGCATCGGCGCCTACCGGCTCGACATGGTGGAGCTGCCGCCCGAGCTCTTCGCGCGAGCGTCGCTCATCGGCGTCGACTCCCGCGAGGCCATTCGTGCCGAGGCGGGGGACGTGATGGCCGCGGTCGGACAGGGCCTAGTGACGGAGCAGCAGCTGACCGAGATCGGAAGCGTGGCCCGCGACTTCGCCGAGCGGCGCGAGCCCGATGCCATCACGGTCTTCAAGTCGGTCGGGCTGGCCATCCAGGACGTCGCGGCGGCCGAACTGGTCGTGGCCCGGGTCCTCGGCGACGACCGCGGGCCCACCGATGCTCCACGACGCGAGCACGCGCGCGACGAGGATTCGCAGGGTCGCCCACCGCACTGACGTCGGTTCGGTGTCGGCGGTGAGAACACCGCCGCCGGGCGTTCGCTCGGCCCGGGCGCGGGCCCGGTCGACCGCGCGCTCGAACTCGACGATGCGGTCACCCGACGAGCGACGGGGCGTCGGGGTCGCCGCGGAGTCCGCCGCGTCGGCCGCCGCGTCGGGTGCGGCGATGACGATGGGCTCGGGGTCCGGCGGCGGGGGAGGAGGCGGTGCGGTCAGGCCGACCTGTCCACCTCCCGGCATCTCAGCCGGTGGGGGTGGCGTGGCCACGGGCACCGGAACCGGGGTGGGGAGCGGCGTCGGGACCGGCGTCGCGGTGGGTGCCGGGGTCGCTGGGGCGGTGCTGCCCGGCGGCGTCGTGCCGGGCGCGGGCGTCGGCGCGGGCGTCGGAACCGGGGTCGGGACCGGAGTCGGGACCGGCGTCGGCGTGGGTGCCGGCGTCGCCGGCGGCGGGGCCGGGGTCGGGGCGGCGCTCACGCTGACGCCGGCGTAGTAGACCGCCATGATCTGCGCCGCGCTCATCCCGGCCAGGCCGCAGGCCTGGCTGCCCCACTGGAACATCTGCCAGCCGTTCGCGTTGTTCCCGCACGCCTCGTAGGCGGCGCCGGCGTTGTAGTAGGTCGCGAAGAGGCGGCCGCCCTTCGTCGCGAGCGTGCCCCAGGTGGCGTCCACGGCCGCGGCCATGGAGGCGTAGGTCGGGCGCGACGGGTCGTAGTGCTGGTCGCGCGTCGTGTCGAAGACGTCGAAGCACTCGCCGGCGGCGTTGACGTAGCCGCGCCAGTGGACGACCTGGTACCAGGCGTAGTTCTTGACGGCCAGTGCCCCGGCACGCAGGGACTCGGTCGTCCATGAGCTGATCCACTCGCGCGACAGCACGTTCTTGACGTAGGT
>DASTYP010000152.1:0-2412 GCA_035764845.1 Candidatus Limnocylindria bacterium | reverse complement strand
GGCGAAGGCAGGATGGACCTGGGACGCCACGAGCGGTTCGCTCACAACCGCCGTGAACCGTCCCTGAAGCGGCCGTTGTCCTGGAACGGAGCTAACGGCGAAGAAGGGGCCGAGCGCGCCGGCTCCCCGTTCCTGGCGTTGCGCCTCCGGGCAACCAGCGACCATCGAGCACGGCCACCTTGTCCGTTAGTTCCGCCGGGGAGCAACTGAGGCGCGCCCCACCGCGAGCCACCGGGCACCGCCTCGGGGCTAGACTCGGCGCATGGCCCAGATGCGACCACACGAGGAGCCGACCGAGGCTGCCGCCGAGTACCTGATGACGATCCGTTACATGCACGGCGAGGGGCAGCCGGTCATCGCCGCGCGGCTGGCTGAGCGGCTGGGCGTGAGCGCCGCCACCGTCAGCGAGATGGTCACGCGCCTGGTTCGCGAGGGCATGCTCAGCGTCGATCCCAGCACCCGCCAGCTCAACCTGACCGATGCCGGCCGCGGCGCGGCCGAGCGAACCTTCCGCCGCCACGCCCTGGCGGAGTGGATGCTGACCGAGGTCGTGGGGCTGGGATGGGCGGAGGCGGACGAGGAGGCGCACCACCTGCAGCACGCCTTCAGTGACCGCGTCACGGACAAGATCGACGAGCTGCTGGGTCGGCCGCCGACCTGCCCGCACGGCAACCCGATCCCGCGGGACGGCCGCACGCCGGAACGGCCCGCCGGCTTCCCGATGTCGGAAGCCCAGGAGGGCCACGACGTCACGATCCTGCGGGTGACCGAAGAAGCGGAGGAGGACGCTCGGCTCCTGACGTTCCTCCAGGAGAACGACGTGCGGCCCGGGAACGTGTTCGCGGTGACCGAGGTCGCCGCACACATCGCGACCATGACGCTGCGACGCGCGGACGCAGCTGAGCCTCGCCACGCCGGCCGCGAGGTGACCATCGGGCTGGCGGCCGCGGCGAAGCTGCGCGTCCTCGACGGCCGAGCCGACCCGTCGCTGTTCCACCGCGTTCCCGACCGTGCTCGGCTGGCGGCGGCGCGCTGAGATCGTCTGCTAGGATTCCGCGAGCATGGTTCGAGACCGCGGCCGGCGCGCCGTCATCGCCGGCATCTCCACCGTCCTCTGGCTCGGCTACATGGCCGTGGGCCTCGCCGTCATCGACGCGAACCTGCCGACCGTCGGCGGTGAGGGACCGGAGGGCGTCGCCGCCTTCGTCGGCCTGGTCTGGGGCGTCGTGACCGTCGGCCTCGTCATGTGGGCCGCCTCCGACTGAGCCGCCCGCTCAGCGTCCGGGCGTGGACACCATCGGTCAGCTCGGCCTGACCCTTCGTCGCCCGACTCTCGACGACGTCGAGACCGCGACCCGCCTCTTCGAGCGCGTCGACCTGCACGACACCGGCGCCGTCGACACCGACGCCGACGAGACACGGGACGACTGGCGCACCGCCGATCTGGCCAACGACCACTGGCTCGTGACCGATGCCGCCGGCGGGGCCGTCGCCTACGGCGAAGTGCAGCTGCGACGCCGGGTGCACCTCGAAGGGTGGGTGGCGGTGGACCCCGCGTGGCGCCGGCGGGGCATCGGCACGGTGCTGGCGGACCGGGTCGAGGCCCGCGCGACGGAGCTGCTCCCGAGAACCGTCGAGGGCGCCAGGGTCACGCTCGAGGGGTGGGTCGACACCGCCTCGCAGGCTGGTGTCGGGTTCGTGGCGGACCGCGGCATGAGCCCCGTCCGCCGCTTCTGGCGCATGCGGATCGACCTGGCGGACGAGCCGCCGGAGCGATCCGCGCTGCCCGAGGGCATCGACATTCGCCCCTTCGAGGTGGGTCAGGACGAGCGGGCGACGTGGGAGGCATCGGAGGACGCCTTCGCCGACCACTGGGGCCACGTTCGCGCGCCATTCGAGGAGTGGATCCGCCGGACCCAGGGCGACCTGTTCGATCCCGGCCTGTGGTTCCTGGCCACCGAGGGCGACACGATCGTCGGCACGGCGCTGTGCAGCCCGTGGCTGGGCGGAGGCTGGGTCGGGTCGCTCGGGGTGCGCCGACGGTGGCGCGGACGGGGGATCGGCGAGGCGCTGCTGCGCCGAGCGTTCGCCGAGTTCCACCGTCGCGGGCGTCGTACCGTCGCGCTCGGCGTCGACGCGGAGTCGCTGACCGGGGCCACGCGGCTGTACGAACGAGCGGGGATGCGGGTCGACCGCGTCTACGAGCTCTCGATCCGCGTGCTGCGCGCGGGCGAGTCGCTCGAGACCGCCTGACGGCGAGCGCCCGCCGCCCGGTGTAGCCTTCCGCGGTGGCTGATCGACCTCGCTGGATGCTGCCCGGTGCCTTCGTGCTGCTCGGCCTGATCTGGGGCTCCTCGTTCGCCTGGATCAAGGTCGCGGTGCAGGAGGTTCCGCCGGCCACCCTGGTCGCGT
>DASTYP010000151.1:0-2365 GCA_035764845.1 Candidatus Limnocylindria bacterium | reverse complement strand
GTGGTGATGTCGCCCTCGGTCAGCTCGATCCGGCGCCCGGCGATGACGAGCGACGGCATCAGCGCGCGACGCGCGTGGCGCGCAGGACCGATCGGATGCCGACCCGCTGGCCGTAGAGCAGGACGCCGGCGCTGTAGATGCGCGAGGCGATCCAGATGGCGGCCACGACCGTCACCGCCAGCAGCGCGATGGCCAGGAGGACCTCAGCCGCCGATGGCGTCGTGAGGAGGATGCGAGCCGGCATCAGGTACGGGCTGAAGAAGGGCACCAGGCTCACGATCTTGACCCATGGCTCGTCCGGCGCGTTCAGGCCCGCGAACGACGCGAAGTAGCCCGCCATCGCGACGAAGATCAGCGGCCCGACCGCCTGCTGGACGTCCTCGATGCGACTGACCATCGAGCCGGCGGCCGCGTAGAGCGTGGCGTACAGCACGAAGCCGAGCAGGAAGAAGACCCCGAAGATCAGGACGAAGCCCGGCTCCAGCTCGGGGAGCGGGAACGATGACGTGTTCACGCCGAGCGCCTCGGCCGCCGGCCCGTTCGCCAGGAGGCCGACGATCACGGCGGCGATGACCACCACGTACTGGGTCAGTCCGGCAGCTCCGGTTCCCAGCACCTTGCCGGTCAGCAGCTGGCGGGGGGTGGCGGCGGTGATCAGCAGCTCCATGACGCGCCCCGACTTCTCCTCGGCGACGCTCTGCGCGACCCATTGGCCGTAGGTCAGGATGGCCATGAAGGTCAGGATCACGACGGCGTAGGCGAGCATGAAGGCTCCGCCGAAGTCCTCCTCGTTGCGGGCGTCGTCCGGATTGGCCGCCACCGTCGCGAACTCGGGCGGCGCGAACAGCTCCTGGCTCTGGCCGGCGCTGATCCCTGCCCGCTCCAGGCGATCGCTGATCGCCAGGGCGCTCGCGGCCTGCGTGACGAGGAGACGCACCTGGTTGGTGGGGCCGGCGCCCGTGGTGTACTCGAAGGCCAGGTCGCCCGAGCCGTTGCGGTAGATCCTGAGCAGCCCATCGAGATCACCGTCGCGTACCTGCTGGCGTGCGGCGTCCACGTCGTCCGTGCGCGTGACCCGTGCCCGGTCCTCCTCCGGGATCGGCTGCGGCTCCTCGCCGTTGATGACGGCCTGCGGATCCTGGGCCGCCAGGAGGACAGTCTGGATCGCGACGATGGGATCGCTGGTGACGTCCTCGGCTTCCACCGCCACCGCGATCTTCGGCGGCTCGTCGACGCCGATCGCGGCCAGGATCACCGGCAGCAGGGTCAGGATCGCGACCGCCAGCGCAATGAGCGCGGTGGTGATCTTGAAGGCGCGGCCGCGCACCCTGAACAGGTACTCGCGCCTCGCGACGTGGAGGGCGTTGGGGAAGAGGTTCATCGGGCCGCCGCCGTTCGCTGTGTCGCGGCCAGGTGCTCATCGGCCTCGTCCGTCGCTCGCCGCCCGACGTGCTCGACGAAGACCTCCTCGAGGCTGGGCTCCGCGATCTCGAACAGCGTGACGTGCTCGCCGCGGTCGACCGCGGCCTTGAGGATCGTTCCCGGGTCCGTCCCGGTCGGCACCCGCAGTTCGACGTAGTCCGCGCGATCCTGGGTGATCGTCACGCCCGGCAGGGAGGTCAGCCAGTCGGTCCCGCGGCCGTCGCCGTCGGTGGCGAGCCGCACGACCTGGCGGCCCATCGCGCGCTTCACGTCCCGGACCGCCCCGTGGACCACGACGCGGCCGCGATCGATGATCGCGATCGCCTCGCACAGCTCCTCGACCTGCTCCATCTGGTGCGTGCTGAAGACGACGGTCTTGCCTCGGGCCTGCATCTCCGTGAAGGCCTCCTTCAGCATCCGGACGTTGATGGGGTCGAGCCCCGAGAAGGGCTCGTCCATGACCAGGACCTCCGGGTCGTGCAGGACCGCCGCGATGAACTGGATCTTCTGCTGGTTGCCCTTCGAGAGCTCCTCGACGCGTCGCTCGCGGTACTCGGGGATGCGGAATCGCTCCAGCCAGTCGTCGATCTCCGCGGTCGCATCGGTCTCGCTGACGCCGAACAGGGAGGCGAAGAAGCGCAGCTGCTCGCCGACCTTCATGCGCGGGTAGAGGCCGCGCTCCTCGGGCAGGTAGCCCCACGTCCGCCGGGGGAGCGCGATGTTCTCGGTGTCGCGCCAGGTCACCCGGCCGTGGTCGGCCCGAAGGATGTCCAGGATGATCCGCATGCTCGTCGTCTTGCCGGCGCCGTTGGCGCCGAGCAGGCCGAAGATGCGCCCCGGCTCGACCGAGAACGAGACGTCGTCCAGGGCGAGGATCGGGCCGAAGCGCTTGGTGATGGAGTCGATGACGAGGGACATGGGGCTCCGGCAGCTCGGTTCGTGA
>DASTYP010000150.1:0-9196 GCA_035764845.1 Candidatus Limnocylindria bacterium | reverse complement strand
CGCGACGAGCACAGCAGCAGGATCGAGCGGTCGGCGACGGTCTCGGTCAGCTGCTGGAGGAGGGTCAGCAGGGTCGCCTCCGCCCAGTGGATGTCGTCGATGACCCACACCACCGCCCCGTTCGCCTCGGCCACGATCTCGAGCCAGCGACGGATGGCCCAGCTCAGCTCGTCGACGCTGTAGGTCTCGTCGTGGAAGCCGAGCAGCGACGCGAGGCGGTCGCTCACCGCCGGATCGCTGACCAGAGTGGCCAGCTTGCCGTGACCGACGTCCGCCGGATCGTCGACGCCGATGTCGGCGGCGTCCCGGACGGCCTCCACCACCGGCCAGAAGGTGATGCCCTCGCCGTACGACAGGCAGCGGCCACGCACGACGGTGGCGCGGTCGCTGAGCCGATCGACGACCTCGCGGATCAGGCGCGACTTGCCCACGCCAGCGTCACCGATGACGGTCGCCAGACGGGCGCGGCGCGCGAGGACCGCGTCGTCGAAGACCTCGTGCAGCGCGCCGAGCTCGGCCGCGCGCCCCACCAGCGGCTGATCACCGCGGCGCGCCAGGCCGTCGGCCCCGGCGTGGACCTCGCGGAGGCGGTACGCCGGCACGCGCTCGGCCTTCCCCTTCAGCTCCAGCGGCTCCACCGGCTCGACGTTGACCGCATCGCGGACGAGCTGGAGCGTCAGCTCGCCCATGAGCACCTCGTTCGGCCCGGCGGCCTGCTCCAGCCGAGCGGCCGTGTTGACCGTGTCGCCGGTGACGAGACGCTGCTGCGTCGCGGCGTCGCCGGTGACGACCTCGCCGGTGTTCACGCCGGTTCGATTCGTGAGCCGGATGCCGTAGACGCGCTCGAGCTCCTCGTTGAGCTGCGCCAGCGCGTCCTGGGTCTCACGCGCCGCGCGCACGGCGCGAAGGGCATCGTCCTCGTGGACGCGGGGGAGGCCGAAGACGGCCATGATCGCGTCGCCGATGAATTTCTCGATGGTCCCGCCGTGCCGCCGCAGGACGGCCGTCATCGAGTCGAAGTAGCGCGTCATGACCGCCCGGACCGACTCGGGATCGAGCGCTTCGCCGAGCTTCGTCGAGCCCTGGAGGTCGCTGAAGACGATCGTGACCGTACGGCGCTCCTCCGTCGGCGTGACGGCGGGCGCGAGGGGCGTGCCGCAGTATCCACAGAGACGGAACTTGGGCGGGTTCTCCTCTCCGCAGCTCGGGCAGATCTGCATCTGACGCCCGATTCTAGGCGGCGAGCGAGCGCTAGTCGGCCGGCGGCCCCAGGTGCACGCGGCGGGCCGCCTCCGGCTCGAGGAGGGCGAGGACCCGTTCCGCCTCGCTCACCAGCGCCTCCCCCACGGCTCGAGACAGCGCGCGGAACGGCTGAAGCTGGACCGATGCTTCGCCGCCGCTGCGGCTCAGCTGCCACGTCCCGGCGACGAAGCCGTCGATGGTGAAGGTCGGCAGCACGTCGGCGTTCTTGCTGAAGACCGCGGGCCGATCGCGGTCGGCGATGATCCGCTGCCGGGCGGAGGCGGCGTGCGACAGCAGGAGGCTGTCCCAGCGAGCCAGCAGACGGGGCGGCGCGTCGACGTCGCCGCCGGGCCGGGGCGCGTCCCGCAGGTCGAACAGGGTCGGGCCATCGTCGTCGCGCAGGACGACCAGCTCGTCATCGAGTGCCGCCAGCGCATCGCGCCAGACGCGCAGGCCGCCACGGCCGCGGCCGACGTACGCGGCCAGGTCGTCCAGCGTGGCCGGACCGAACGCGGCCAGGAAGCGGCGCGCGAGCCGGGCTCGTGCCTCCTCGATCGGTACCTCGGGGTCATCCTGGCCGAGCCAGTCCGCGGCGAGCGCGTACTGCGATCGGCCGTACCCCTCGCCGTCGTGCGGGACGTGGACGAGCGGCACGAACGCCGCGAAGTGGCGCCACGCGACGCGCACCGGGATCCGGGTTGCCGGCTCGCGCCACGCCGGACGCGTTAGCGCGTCAGGGTCCAGGCCGGCCTGGTGGCTCATCAACCGATCCAGCTCGAGCGACGACCGCGGCCGCTCGCGGAGGGCGGCGATCGCGATGGCGTGCGCGGACGCAAGGCGCTCGCCGAGGTCGGAGTCGAGCGGATCGACCTTCGTGAGCAGCGACCACTGCGCCAGGCGCAGCGGCTGGCACACCGCGAACATCGGCCACAGGTCGTCCGCGGCGACGACGTGGATGGTGATGCGCATCAGGGAGCTGCGGACGACCTCCCGGCGATCCAGCGCGCCCCGCAGGTCCGCCGTCGCCGCGTCGGCGGACCGCGCGGCGAGCGCGACCGGTGGCCACTCGGGATGCTGGGCCTGGAGCGAGCCGAGCCGACGAACCGCATCCCCGGGCCCCACAACGATGGGTTCGAGCAGCCCCTGGCGGGCGAGCGTGGCGCGGTTGAGGTCCCGCGTGCTCAGCGGGGCGGCCGCGGGCACGGCGGCCGGATCAGCCCAGTCGACGGATGACGCCGACGACCTTCCCCTGGATCTGCACGTCGGTGGCGTAGATCGGCTCCATCTCGGCGTTCGCCGGCTGGAGGCGGATCCGATCCTTCTCCCGGAAGAAGCGCTTCAGGGTGACGCCGTTGTCCTCCAGCAGGGCGACGACGATGTCGCCGTCACGCGCGGTGGCCTGCGGCTGGACGATGACGAAGTCACCGTCGTCGATGAGCGCGTCGATCATGCTCTTGCCGCGGACCCGCAGGACGTAGGCGTCCTCCCGAGCCTCGAGCGAGGCGGGCACGTCGAGCGTCTCCGCCGCATCGGCATAGGCCTCGATGGGCTGGCCGGCGGCGATCTCGCCCATGACCGGGAGGCGGAGCGTCTCGCGCTCGACCCGCATCCGGAAGGGCGTGACCTTGCCCGCATCGGCCGGGCGCGACTGGCGCGGCGTGAGGCGCAGGGCCCGTGAGGCATGGGTGCCGCGCTCGAGCAGCCCGTCCTTCTCCAGGGCGATGAGGTGGTGGTGCACCGCGCTGGTGGATGCGAGGCCGACCGCATCGGCGATCTCGCGGACGGACGGCGGGTAGCCGCGCTCGGCGACGGTGCGCGCGATGCAGTCCAGGATCCGCTGGCGGCGTTCCGCGTCGTGCCTGGTCAAGAGCCTCCTCCGCGCTCGGGCGTGCGTGTTGCCCGCACCGTAGCAGAACGCATGTTCTAATGTCAAACCGGGCAGGCGCATCGGCTCTGCTATTATCCGGTGCCCACTCGCGACGGCCGGAGGCCTCCCCTTGAACCTGACCACGCCCGCCCGCTACCTGCGCATGGCGCGCCTCGTCGTCAAGCTGCCGACGTACGCGCGCCTCGTCTGGGGCCTCGTGCGCGATCCGCGCACGCCGGTGGGCCTGAAGGCGATGCTCGGCGCCGCCCTCGCGTACGTGGTGTTCCCGATCGACCTGATCCCCGACGCGATCCCGATCATCGGCCAGGCCGACGACCTGACGGTCCTGCTGCTGGTGCTCGACCTGTTCATCCAGAACGCGCCGCCCGAGGTGCGGGCCGAGCACACCGCTCGGGCACGCAACGGGACGGCGGACCTGGACCGCGACCTGGCGAGGCTGCGCGGGCTGATGGGGGATCGCTTCGACCGGATCCGCGACAACCTGCCGGAGCTCCTGGACCGATACGGGCAGCTCCGCGATCCCGATGAGCTCAAGCGCGCCCTGTCCGCCTGGAGGCGGCAGCGGTCGTCGCAGACACCACCGAAGGAGCTTCGATGAAGGTCATCCTCAAGCACGACGTGAAGGGCCTCGGTCGCGAGGGCGACATGAAGGAGGTCAAGGACGGCTACGCGCGCAACTTCCTGCTGCCGACCGGCGCCGCGATGATCGCCGACAAGGGTGCGGTCGCGAACTGGGAGCGCCACCGGGAGCAGCGCGAGGAACGCGATCGCACGCTGCGCGCGGAGGCGGAGGCCACCGCCGAGAAGCTGAACCAGCTGCGCATCGAGATCCCGGTCAAGGCCGGCGAGCGGGGTCGCCTCTTCGGCGCCGTGACCTCCCACCAGATCGTCGAGGCCATCCGGCGCGAGGGCGTCGAGATCGACCGTCACGCGCTGCACCTCCGTGAGCCGATCAAGACCCTCGGCGACTACAAGGTCGATGCGCGGGTGATGGCGGGCGTCGACGCCACCGTCAGCGTGCACGTCGTCCCGCAGGAGTAGTCCTCACTCGCTTTCGGGCACGCGTCGGTCCCTCCGGCTTCGGTCCCGTGCCCGCCGGATGCGGCGGTCGCGGACTCGCGGTGCCCGCCGCAGGACCACCCGCCCCGATGACCGCCTGCCGCTCGTGACACCGTAGCTGTCACGACGGTCCCCCAGGCTCCCCGCATGCCGCGACGAGCGATCCACCATCGGCGACGGCGGATGTGGACAACCTTCGTTGATAACCCGGTTGCCCGAGCCCGGCGAGACCGGGACGATGGCGGTGCGCCCGGTGCTCGACGGTCCTCACCAACCACGGACCGGCCGGGCGTCCTCCCTGTCCGAATCCGGAGTCTGCCGCGCCGTGCCCCGCTGCTTGCGAACCGCTGACCGATGACCCTCGACAAGCTCGCCCCCCAGGCAGTCGAAGCCGAGCAGAGCGTCCTCGGCTCGATCCTCATCGACGCGGACGCGATCCTGAAGGTCGGCGACTTCCTCAAGCCGCACGACTTCTACCGCTCGCAGCACGGCGACATCTACGAGGCGATGCTGGCGCTCCACGGTCAGCGCGAGCCGATCGACCTCGTCACGCTCGGCGACGAGCTGCGGCGTCGGGATCGGCTCGACGCCATCGGGGGGCCGTCGTACCTGGCGACGCTGATGAACGCGGTGCCGACCGCGGTCCATGCCGAGCACTACGGGCGGATCGTCGAGCGCAAGGCGGTGCTGCGCAACCTGATCGCGGCGGCCGGGCGGATCGCGGCGGTGGGCTACGAGGAGGCCAACGACGCCGAGGTCGCCATCGACCGCGCCGAGTCGATCCTGTTCGAGATCAGCCAGCGTCGGACCGATGGCGGCTTCGACTCCCTCTCGACGCTGCTCGGGCAGGCGTACGACCGGCTGGAGTACCTGCACGAGCACCGTGGCCAGATCCTGGGCGTGCCCACCGGCCTCTCCCAGCTCGACGCCCTGCTCGGCGGCTTCCAGCCGTCGGACCTCGTGATCCTGGCCGCCCGTCCCTCGGTCGGAAAGACGTCGATGGCGCTCAACCTGGCCCAGCACGCGGCCGTGCGGGAGGGGAAGAAGGTCGCGGTCTTCTCGCTCGAGATGAGCAAGGAGCAGCTTGCGCTGCGCCTGCTGAGCGCCGAGACCGGCATCAACCCCCGGCCCCTGCAGACCGGGTTCGTGGACGAGACCGACTGGAGCAAGATCGCCACGGTCATGAACGACATGGCGTCGGCGCCGATGTGGATCGACGACTCGCCGGCGCTGTCGGTGATGGAGTTGCGCACCAAGGCTCGACGGCTGGAGGCGGAGCAGCGCGGGCTGGACCTCGTGATCGTCGACTACCTGCAGCTGATGCAGGCGTCGACGCCGAACAAGGATGCCAACCGGGTCCAGGAGGTCAGCGAGATCAGCCGCGGCCTGAAGCAGCTGGCGCGCGAGCTCAAGGTGCCGGTCATTGCGCTCAGCCAGCTGTCGCGCGGCGTCGAACAGCGGGGGACGGCCGAGCCCCGGCTGTCGGACCTGCGGGAGTCGGGATCCATCGAGCAGGACGCCGACGTGGTGATCTTCCTGTACCGGGAGGGCGAGCAGAACCCGGACGCCGAGGTGGAGCTCGTCAAGGCCAAGGTGGCGAAGCACCGAAACGGCCCCATCGGCGAGGTGCCGCTCCAGTTCCGGAAGGCGAACACGCGCTTCTACACGGTTGCCGCACGGGAGGAGATCGCCGCCTACTGAAACCGCAGGGGCAAGCCCGGCAAAAGGGTTGAAATCGGGGTGTACACTCGGGCGCGTTAACGGCCGGCCCAAAGCGTTGACCCGAGTCTGTCCCGATCCGCGCCTCATTCGCACGCAGATCATGGCCCGCTCGCTGAACGCGATCGTCCAGGGCCCGGGCGTGCGAAACAGGAGGCACGTGAGGCAGGTGTACGCCGACAAGACCATCCGCTGTCGCGACTGCGGGATGGACTTCGTCTTCTCTGCTGGCGAACAGGAGTTTTACGCCAGCAAGGGCCTGATGAACGAGCCCCAGCGCTGCCAGAGCTGTCGCGCCATCGCGAAGCAGAACCGTGCGCTCGGGATCTCGACCGGAAACAACAGCGGTCAGCGGGAGATGCACGCCGCGGTGTGCGCGGAGTGTGGGGGCCAGGCGCTCGTTCCGTTCCTGCCCAGGAACGATCGACCGGTCTACTGCTCCAACTGCTTCGACAAGGTGCGCGCCCGGACCTGATCCAGCGCACATACCGAAACTCCACGCCGAGGCGCCGCCAGCAGCGGCGCCTCTTCGTCTCATGCGCGCTCGCGACGATTGGCCGATGCCGGGCCGCGCCGCGGCTCCCGATGATCGTGGTCACCACACGTCACAAACGGAGCTGGAGCCCCGATGTCCGCGCGCGTCCTCCGCGTCCTGATCGCCCTCGTCCTGGGAACGACGATCCTCGCCACGGCCCCGGCGGCACCAACGCGCGCCGGGACCATGGCCGTCGAGCGACTGGCCGGTGCCGACCGGTTCCAGACAGCCGCCGCGATCAGCGCACGCCACTACGCGCCGGGTGTTCCCGCCGCCTACGTCGCCACGGGCCTCGGGTTCCCCGACGCCCTCGCCGGCGGACCCGCCGCCGTCACCGCGGGCGCTCCCATCCTCCTGGTCACGCCCGGCGGCATCCCCGCCGCCACGGCCGCCGAGCTGGCGCGGCTACAGCCCGGGCGGATCGTGGTCCTCGGCGGCCCGGGCGTCGTGTCCGACGGCGTGCTGGCGCAGCTGGACGCGTACGACACGGGCGGCGGCGTCGAGCGCATCGGTGGGGCGGATCGGTTCGAGACGGCCGCGCTGGTCAGCGCCCGGCACTTCGGCCCAGGCACCGCCACCGCCTACGTGGCGACCGGCGCGAACTTCCCGGACGCGCTGGTCGGCGGCGTCGCGGCCGCGCGCGCGGGGAGCCCCGTTCTGCTCACGACCCCATCCGCGGTCCCGCCTGCGACCGATGCAGAGCTTCGCCGCCTGGCACCGCAGCGGATCGTGGTGCTGGGCGGACCGGGCGTCGTCCCGGACGCCATCGCGGCGCAGCTCGGGACGATCGCCCCCGTGTCACGCCTGGCCGGTGCCACGCGGTACGACACCGGCGTCGCGGTCAGCGCCGCGTCGTTCGCATCACCCGCGGCCGGCCTGTTCGTCGCGACCGGCGCAACGTTCCCCGACGCGCTGGTCGCCGTTCCGGCCGCCGCCATCAGCGGCGCGGCCCTGCTGCTCGTCCCGGGCACGTCGGCGCCCGCATCGGTGCAGGCGGAGGCGGCGCGGCTCGCCCCCGGTCGGTTGGTCCTCCTGGGCGGCCCGGCCGTCGTCAACGATCGGGTGACCTACCAGGTGCGCCAGGCGACCGGCGATCTTGCTCCGCTGCCCGCGTGCTCCTACCAGGACGTGGCGACGCCGTTTCCGTCGCTCGCCGACTGGGAGCGCACGCAGGTCGACACGATCCTGATGGTCGGGCCGGAGTACTACCCCGGCGACCTGGTCGACACGTCCGCGGCCGGGCTCAACGGTGGACACGCGGTGCGCGGCCACGTGGTGCCCGACCTGGCCGCAATGGCGGCGGCGGCGCGAGCGACCGGCGTGCCGATCCAGGTGCAGAGCGCCTTCCGCGACTACGCCACGCAGCAGGCGACGTTCGACTACTGGGTCAGCGTCGGCGGCTACGACCAGGCGCTGCGGACCAGCGCACGAGCTGGTCACTCGGAGCACCAGCTCGGGATCACCTTCGACTTCACCTCGGCTGGTGGCGCCGCGCCGTGGAACTACGCCGATTGGGCGACGACGCCCGCGGGCGCGTGGATGGCCGCGAACGCGTGGCGCTACGGGTTCGCGATGAGCTATCCACGCAACGCCTTCGCCACCGTCTGCTACGACTACGAGCCGTGGCACTACCGGTACGTCGGCCGCGACGCCGCATGGCGCATCTGGATCTCCGGGTTGACGGTCCGCGAGTGGCTCTGGCTCAACGGCAACGGTGGCTGATGGGTAGCATTGGCGACCTCCACCACAGCAGCTCGAGGCCGCCGTCCCGCCATGTCCGTCATCGCCGTCGTCGGTGCCCAGTGGGGCGACGAGGGGAAGGGTCGGGTCGTCGACTACCTCGCCGATGAGGCGGACCTCGTCATCCGCTACGGCGGCGGCAACAACGCGGGCCACACGGTCATCAACCCGCACGGCCACTTCAAGCTCCACCTGATCCCGTCCGGCGTCTTCCACCCCGGGACGCGCAACCTGCTGGGCAACGGCGTGGTCATCAATCCGCCGGCGCTGGTGAAGGAGCTCGACGGCCTGGCCGATGCCGGCTTCGCCGGCGACAACCTGTTCATCAGCGACCGCGCCCACCTCGTCATGCCCTACCACGTGCTGCTCGATCAGCTTGACGAGCGCGAGCGCGGCGCCTCGAAGCTGGGGACGACGTCGCGGGGCATCGGTCCGGCCTACATCGACAAGGTGGCTCGGCGAGGCCTGCGGGTCGTCGACCTCATGGACGCGGACACCTTCCGTTCGCGGCTCGACGCCACCCTGCCGCGCATTCGCCGGCTGGTCGCCGGCTACGGCGCCGATGACTGGGCCGATGAGATCGCCACGGCGACGGATCCGGATCGGATTGCGGATGAGTACCTCGCAGCGGCGGAACGGCTGCGCCGGCACGTGGTGGACGGACAGGCGCTGGTCGACGAGGCGCTCGAGCGGGGCGACCGCATCCTGCTCGAGGGGCAGCTCGGCACGATGCGAGACATCGACTGGGGCATCTACCCGTACGTGACGAGCTCCTCGCCGATCCCCGGCGGCGCGAGCCTTGGGGCCGGGCTGCCGGCGGTGCGCATCGACCGGGTGGTGGGGGTCGCCAAGGCCTACACCACGGCCGTCGGCGCCGGGCCGCTGCCGACGGAGCTGGACGACGAGGACGGCACGCAGCTGCGCGAGCGGGGCGCCGAGTACGGCACCTCGACCGGCCGCCCGCGCCGCTGTGGCTGGTACGACGCCGTCGCGGTGCGCTTCAGCATTCGCCT
>DASTYP010000149.1:0-2591 GCA_035764845.1 Candidatus Limnocylindria bacterium | reverse complement strand
TGGTCGCGCCGGACGGCACGGTTCGGTTCGCCGTCGGCGATGTTCCGGCGGGTGTCCAGACCGAATCGCTCACGCGTGAACTCTCGTCCGCCGCCGGGGGCGGCGCGCTCGAGATCGAGGTGCCCAGCGCTCGGGCCGGCTTCTCGGGGGCCTTCACCGTCGCGCTGGTCGTGACCGGGATCGCCGTGGTCATCGCCCTGCTGCTGGCCGCCACCATCCTCTCGGACCGGCTCACCCGGCCGCTGCGCGCCGTGGCGCAGGCGGCCCATCGGCTGGGAGCCGGGGACCTCAGCGCGCGAGCCGAAGGCGGTCCGGACGCGGAGTCGGCCGAGCTGGCGACGGCCTTCAACGAGATGGCGACGCGGCTGGAGCGGTCGGAGGCCCTTCGCCGCCGCGCGGCAAGTGACCTGGCCCACGACCTCGCGACGCCCGCGACCGTCCTCGAGTCGCAGATCCAGGCGATGGTCGACGGCGTCGTCCCGGCCGATGCCGCCGAGCTCGAGAAGGCCCGCGCCGCGGCGGCCAGCCTCTCCAGCGTCATCGGGCAGCTCGGCGAGCTGACGCAGGCCGAGTCGGCGCCGCTCCAGCGCCAGCCCGAGCGAGTGGAGCTTGCGGCCCTGGCCCGCGACGCGGTCGCCGCCCTCGACGGCATGCTGCGCGACCGCCAGGTCCATGCCAGCGTCGACGGCTCGAACGCGGCCGCCGTGACCGTAGACGCCGGCCAGGTGGCGCGAGCACTCCGCAACGTCCTGGCCAACGCGGCCCAGCATTCGCCCGTCGGTGGAGTGGTGCAGGTCATCGTCGGCGACGACGCGTCGATCCGGGTCGTGGACCACGGACCCGGGATCGCGCCCGAGGACCTGCCGTTCGTCTTCGAGCGGTTCTACCGAGCGGATCGGTCGCGGGGTGGTCAGCGACCCGGCAGCGGCATCGGGCTGACGGTCGCGCGTGAGCTCGTGGCAGCGAACGGCGGCTCGATCGAGGTCGAGCGGACGGGTCCCGACGGGACGACGTTCCTGCTCCGGTTGCCCCCGGCCGCCTGAGGCGGCCGTCGCGCGCCGGCAGGCGCATCGGTCATGATGGCGCCGATGGCCCGGATGCTCGCGCTCCTGCTGCTCGCCACGGTCGTCACCGCGTGCGTCGTGCCGGCGGGAGCCGAGGTGGACACCTGCGGCGCGGAGTGGCGCGGAATCGAGGCGGTGATCGTTCAGCGCGGGGATGCCGCGTTGGAGCCGGTCAGCGCCGACTGCATTCGGCAGGTGGACGAGCGACGCATTCGCATCGGCTTCACCATGCCGGGTGGTCCGTCGTGCTACCGGCTGGCCGATTACGCCGTGGAGGAGAGCGCCGACGCCGTGTCGGTGGCGCTGTTCGTCGCCCGGGTCGATGATCCGGCGGCAGGGGCGTGCGCGCCGGAGCCGCGGCAGGTGACGACCGAGATCGACCTCCAGGCGCCCGTCGCAGACCGCACCCTGCTGGATGCCAACGGCGAGGACTGACGGCGAGCGGGGTACCATGCCGCGCATGATCGAAGCCGTCGCCGCCCCCACCAAGCTGCTCATCAACGGCGAGCTCCGCGATGCCGCGGACGCCGTGACCTTCACCACCCGGGACCCGGCACGGGGTGTCGAGCTGGCGGAGGTCGCCCGGGGATCGGCGGCCGACGTCGACGCGGCGGTCGCCGCCGCGCGCGGAGCGTTCGAGGGCGCCTGGGCGAAGACCTCGCCGGCCAAGCGGGCGCGGGCGCTCAACCGGCTGGCGCAGCTGCTGGACGAGCAGACCGATGCGCTTGCCGACCTCGAGTCGCGCAACTGCGGCAAGGCGAAGTGGCAGTGCGCGGCCGAGATCAAGGTCGCGGTCAGCACGCTGGAGCTGTTCGCCGGCGCGGCGCAGCACCTGTACGGTCGATCGCACGTCGTCAACCCGGCGGTCGTCTCGTACACGCTGCGCGAGCCGGTCGGCGTGGTCGGCGCCATCATCCCGTGGAACTACCCGCTGATGATGGCCGCCTGGAAGGTAGCCCCCGCGCTGGCCACCGGCAACACCATGGTCCTCAAGCCGGCCTCCGCGACTCCACTGACGGCTCTTCGCCTGGGCGAGCTGGCGCTCGAGGCCGGCATCCCGGCCGGCGTCCTGAACGTCGTCCCGGGGCCCGGGAACGAGGTGGGCGAGGCGATCGCCGCGCACCCCGGCATCGACAAGGTCGCCTTCACCGGCGAGACGGCCACGGGGCGGCGCATCGCCGAGGTGGCGGCCCAGTCCCTCAAGCGCGTCTCGCTCGAGCTGGGCGGCAAGAGCCCGAACATCGTCTTCGCCGATGCGGACCTGGATGCGGCCGTGCTCGGATCGGTCTGGGCCATCTACTACGCGGCCGGACAGTCGTGCGAGGCCCGGTCGCGGATCCTGGTCCAGGACGAGGCGTACGACGCGTTCGCATCGGCCTTCGCGGAGAAGACACGATCGCTCGCGGTGGGAGACCCACTGGACCCGGACACGAAGGTCGGGTCGTTGATCTCGCGCGCGCACGCCGAGCGCGTTCGCGGCTTCATCCAGACCGGGCTCAGCGACGGCGGCGAGCTGCTCGCCGGCGG
>DASTYP010000148.1:0-7531 GCA_035764845.1 Candidatus Limnocylindria bacterium | reverse complement strand
CCGCACCCGCTGGAGATGCCTTCGACATGGCCGACGAGCTCGCCCGATTCCGCCTCGATGGTCGTGTGGCCGTGGTGTCCGGCGGGACCGGAGGGATCGGGCGGCGCGTGTCGATCGCCCTCGCGGGCGTCGGCGCCCGGGTCGCGGTCCTGGGTCGTTCGGCGGAGGCTTCGACCGAGCTCGCCGGCGAGATCGAGGCCATCGGCTCCGAGGCGCTGCTGGTCTCGGCCGACGTCACTCGAAAGGCCGACGCGGACCGCGCCATCGATCGCGTCCTGGAGGCCTTCGGCCGGGTCGACATCATCGTCAACGCCGTCGGCGGCGGTGCCGGCACCGCGCTCTATCCGGCCGAGGACTACCCCGAGTCGGAGTGGAACCGGATCCTCGATCTGAACCTGCGCAGCGACCTGCTGCCGACGCAGGCGGCCGTGCGCGCCATGATTGCCGCCGGCAACGGCGGCCGCGTGCTCCGGGTCTCGTCGGTGCGCGGGCAGCTGGGCATCAACCAGGGGTTCTCCGCCTACGTCGCGGCCAAGGGCGCCATCAACGCGCTCACGCGCCAGCAGGCGACCGAGTGGGCGAAGCACGCGATCACCGTGAACGCGATCGCCCCGACCTTCGTCGCCACGCCGCAGGTCGAGAGCCTCCTGGCCGACGAGGAGTTCAAGCGCGGGCTGCTTGCCCGCATCCCGCTGGGCCGGGTGGCGGCCACCGATGACCTGGTCGGCGCCGTCCTCTTCTTCTGCTCCGATGCGTCCGCCTTCGTCACCGGCCAGGTGCTGACGATCGACGGCGGCCTGACGGCCACCCAGTAGGCGGCGCCGCACCGATGCAGCAGGTCACCCCGAACGTCAGGACCGCGACGGACATCCGCGGCTGCAACCCGAGCTACGTGACGACCGCGGACGGCGTGGTGGTCATCGACACGCCACAGCTGCCGACCCGCGCCGTGGAGATGCGCGAGGAGGCGGCGTCGCACGGGCCGATCCGGTACGTGGTCAACACCGAGCACCACGTCGACCACATCTTCGGCAACTACTACTTCAAGGGCGCGGGCAGGGTCGTCCACCACCGTGGCGTGGCTGAGCTGTTCATGGTCCCCGCGCCGATCCTCGACCCCTTCGCGTACGCCGCCGAGGCGATCCCCACCGACGACCCGCAGGGCCAGGCCATCTTCCCGGAGCGCGAGGTGTACTACGCCGACCCGAACAAGGGCCGGATCGTCTTCACCGGCGACCTGACGCTCAGGGTCGGCGACCACACCTTCGAGCTGATCCACACTCCCGGCCACACGCCGGGGCAGCTCGCGGTGCACGTTCCCGAGGAGCGCGTGGTCTTCACCGGCGACACCGTCTTCAGCGAGGTGCAGACCTGGCTCATGACCTCCGACATCGACCAGTGGGTGGCCGCGCTGGACCGGATCGCGCTGCTCGACGTCGACCACGTCGTCCCGGGCCACGGGCCGGTGACCACGACCGCCTACCTCGCCACCCAGAAGGCGGTCCTGCTCGAATGGCGCGCCGCCGTCGCGGACGCCGTGGCGAAGGGATGGTCCCGCGAGGAGACGATCCAGCGGATCAGCTTCGCGGATCGCTACCCGGTCGACATCGGGCAGGAGTACATGATGGGGTACATCCAGAGCAACAACGCCGGGGCCCTGTGGGACCAGCTGAGCGCTCCCTTCCGGACGCACGGATCCTGAGCCGGGCCACGTCGGTCGCCGCGTGAGCGACTACCACCTCCACCTCCACCCGCATCGGCCCACGCCGGGCGCGCCGCCCATGGGCGTCTATCCGCCCGGCTACATCGACCGCTACGTGGAGGCCGCCCTGGCCCGCGGGGTGACCGAGATCGGCTTCACCGAGCACCTCTACCGCTGCGTGGAATCTGAGCGCGTGCTTGGGCAGTGGTGGACGTCGGACCCGCGGGAGGACCTGCAGGCGCAGATCGAGGCATGGCTGGCGAGCGAGCGCAACCTGTCGCTGGAGCGCTACGTGGAGGTGGTCCTGGATGCCAAGAGCCGCGGGCTGCCGGTCAGGCTCGGCCTCGAGGTCGACTTCGTCCCGGGCACAGAGGCGGCCGTCCTTGAGCTGTTGGCGCCGTTCCCGTTCGACTACCTGGTCGGCTCGGTCCACTGGATCGGGGCGTGGAACTTCATGCGGGACACGGCTCCCGAGGAGTTCGAGCGGCGTGGCGTGGCGACGGCGTTCGAGCAGTACTTCGCGCTCGAGACCGCCCTGGCCGGGTCGGGGATGGTCGACGTGCTGGGCCACGCCGACGTCATCAAGCGCCATCGGCTGCGGCCCGAGGGCGACCTCACACCCTTCTACCTCCCGCTCGTCGAGGCAGCCGCCGGCAGCGGAACGGCGATCGAGATCTCGAGCGCCGGCCTCCGCTACCCGGTCGGGCAGACATTCCCGTCCGCGGACGTCCTGCCGATCTTCCAGCGCGCCGGGATCCCGATCACCCTCGCCTCCGATGCGCACCAGCCGGACCAGACGGCGTGGGGCCACGACGAGGTGGTCGCGGTCGCCCGCGCTGCGGGGTACCGCGAGTACCTGCGCTTTGACCTACGGACGGCCCGGCCGACGCCATTGCCAGACCTCGCCGCTCCCTAGGGTCGGCGTTCGCGGAGCGCTCGCCAGACCCGCTCCGGCGTGAGCGGCAGGTCGCGCAGGACCACGCCGGTCGCATCCGCGATGGCGGAGGCGATGGCCGGGGCGGTGGACAGCAGCCCGCTCTCGCCCGTGCCCTTCGAGCCGTACGGGCCCGGGCCGTCCTGGTTCTCGATCACCAGCGACGCCATCTCCACCGGCACGTCCTTGGTCGTCGGGATCCGGTAGTCGAGCGCGCCGAGGTTCTCGATGCGGCCCGAATCGGCGTCGAAGACGAGATGCTCCATCAGCGTCTGGCCCAGGCCCATCATCGCGGCGCCCTCGTCCTGCATCGCCACCTGGGTCGGGTTGAGGGCCTTCCCGACGTCGGAGACGGTCACGTGGCGTAGGAGGCGCACCTCGCCCGTCTCGTCGTCGACCGCGACCTCGGAGGCCGTGCAGCTGAACTCGTAGAACGCCGCGTGCCCGCCGAGGGGATGGTCCGCGAGGTACGCCCCGCGCCGTGAGCCGGAGCCGATGACCTCGCCGAGCATCGGGCCGAAGGCGTCATGCATGAGCTGCACGAAGTCGATCTGGCGGCCAGGGAGCTTCACGTCGCCGTGACCGACCTCCACCTGATCGGCCGGCACGCCGTACGTCTCCGCCGCCAGCGCGGCGAGCCTGGCGCGCACGTCGTTGCAGGCGTTCTGCACCGCCGTGCCCATGAACACCGTCGAGCGGCTCGCCGACGTCTGCATGTCGTACGGCGCCGCGGCCGTGTCGCCCATGACCACCGTCACCCGATCGACCGTCGTCCCCAGCTCCTCCGCCGCGATCTGCGCCAGCAGCGTCCGCGCTCCCTGTCCCATGTCCGACGTTCCCGCCATGACGGTGGCGCTGCCGTCGTGGAGGAGCCGCACGATGGCGTAGGACGCCCCGGTCGTCGCCGAGGACTTGATGCCGATGGCGAGGCCGCGACCATGGCCCGGCGGCCGCGGAGCGTCCCAGCCGATCCACTGGGCCGCCTTCCGGACAGCCTGGTCCCACTCGCCGTCGGCCGGGGTGTCGCCAGCGCCGCGGACAATCTGCTCCCCCTTCCGCGCCAGGTTGCGCAGCCGGATCTCGACCCGGTCCAGGCCCAGGAGTCGCGCCGCCTCGTCCATCTGCGACTCGAAGGCCCACGCCATCTGCGGACTGCCGAAGCCGCGCAGCGCGGTGGCCGGCGGCGTGTGCGACAGCAGCGCGCGGACGTGGATCCGCGCATCCGGCGTGCGGTACGGTCCGCACGCCAGGTAGCTGCTCTTGGACACGACCCGGTGGCCGATGTCCGCGTACGCGCCCAGGAGCCCGTTGCTCTCGATGTCCTGGAAGCTGATCCCGCCGTCGTTTCGGAAGCCGCTCCGGACGCGGATCGTGAAGGTCGGGCCACGGACGGCCTGGAACGTCTCCTCCAGCGTCAGCACCAGGCGCACCGGACGGCCGAGCCGGAGTGCCAGCAGCGCGAGCAACGGCTCGTACTTGGCGTGCTGCTTCCCGCCGAACCCTCCGCCGGGATCGGGCGCGAAGACGCGCACCTTCGAGAGCGGCAGGTCGAGCGTGGCGGCGACGAGCCGCTGCAGCACGTACGGATGCTGGATCGAGCTCCACACCGCGACGCCGTCGTCGTCCGGGGCCGCCATGAAGGCGTGCGGCTCGATGGCGAAGTGCGTGGTCGCGGCCGCGGTGTACACGTTCTCGATGACGTGGTCGGCGACCGCCGCGTCGACGTCGCCCCAGCCGAAGCGCCACTCGAGCAGCGTGTTCGACTCGCGCAGCGGATCGTCGGGGTCGCGAAGCTCCGGCTCGCGCACCAGGGGCGAGGACGGGTCCAGCGCCTGCTGGATGGTGAGGACCGTCGGCAGCGGCTCCGCCTGGACGCGGACGAGCCGCGCCGCCTCCTCGGCCGCATCCAGGCTGTCGGCGACGACCGCGGCCACCGGCTCGCCGTGGTACTTCGTCTCCCCCGTGGCGAGCAGCGGGCGGTCGGTGTAGCCAGGGCCGAAGCGGGGGATCGGGTCGGGCAGGTCGTCCGCGGTGACCACCAGACGGACCCCGGGGACCGCCATCGCGGCGCTCCGCTCGATGGACCCGATCCGCGCCCGGGCGACGTCGAGGTGGACGAGCTTGACGTGGAGTGCGCCCTCGAGGTGCAGGTCGGCGACGTAGCGCTGACTGCCGTTGACCCGCTCCACACCGCCGGAGCGGCGGACGGAGCGGCCGATCGACGAGGCGCGGGGCGTCGCTGCCGAACCACCGTGCTCCGGAAGGTTCCCCGTGATCGCCTCGCTGCGTCCGGCGGGGAGCTCCGCATCGGTCATTCGACGTCCTCCCGCGTGTCGGTCGTCGAGGCGGCCAGCGCGACGGCGCTGCAGATCTGGTTGTAGCCACCGCAGCGGCAGAGGTTGCCGGAGAGGCCCTCGCGGATCTGCGTCGCGTCGGGGTGCGGCGTCTGCGAGAGCAGGTAGTGCGCGGACATGACCATGCCGGGGATGCAGAAGCCGCACTGCACCGCTCCGCACTCCAGGAAGGCGTCCTGCAGCCGGCTCAGGCGGTCGCCCTCGCCCAGGCCCTCGATGGTCGTGACGCGATGCCCGTCGACCTCCACGGCCAGCACCAGGCACGAGTTGACCGCCTCTCCGTCGACCAGGACGGTGCAGGCCCCGCACTCCCCCTCGGCGCAGCACTCCTTCGTTCCGGTGAGGCCGAGCCGATCACGCAGGACGTCGAGCAGGGTGTGGTGCACGGCCACCTCGAGCTCCTCGCGGTGCCCGTTGACGTCGAGGCCGATGCGCAGCTCAGCGGCCGGCATGGCGGGCCTCCTCGAGCCGTCGACGGGCGGTGGCGAGAGCGCGTCGGGCGAGGACGATGAGCATGGCCTCGCGGTACTCGCGGCTGGCCCGGACGTTCGAGATCGGAGAGGTGACTGCGGCCAGGCGATCCAGCACCGCGTCCTGTTCCTCCGCGGAGGCGCCGGGATCGGCCAGGACGCCGCTGTCGTCCACGGCCAGCAGGGGACGCGGGCCCACCGCACCGAACCCGAGGCGCGTCACGCCATCAGCACCGATGGCGCAGGCCAGGTTGACCGTCGCCAGGTCCACGCCCCGACGGCGCGTCATCCGCTCGAAGGCGCCGCCGCTCGGCCGCTCCGGGATCGGCAGCTCGATGGCACTCACGAGCTCCGACCGCTCCAGCGCTGTCCGTCCGGGCCTGACGAAGAACGCGTCGAGCGTGAGGCGTCGCGCTCCCGAGGGTCCGGTGACCTCGACGACCGCGTCGTGGACGAGGAGCGGGGGCGCGGTATCGGCCGCCGGCGATGCGTTGCACAGGTTGCCGGTCAAGGTGGCGCGGTTGCGGATCTGGATGGATCCGACGACCAGGGCCGCCTCCACCAGCGCCGGAAATGCCGCCCGCACCCGCGCGTCGGCGACCATGTCAGAGAGGACCGTGGATGCGCCGATGCGGAGGAAGCCCTCGCGCTCGCTGATCCCCGGGGCCAGCTCCTGGACGTGCTTCAGATCGATGACCAGCGGTGGCCGCGCGCGGCCCTTGCGGATGGCGACCAGCAGATCGGTGCCGCCGGAGAGGAGGCGCGCCGCCGGCTCGTCGCGCCACAGGCCGAAGACGTCGGCGAGACGCTCGGGGCGCGCATAGGCGAACGAGGACACGGGCTCAGCCCGCCTCCTGGGTCGCGAGCACCTGGCGCTCCGCCTCCCGGGCGTGGGTGCGCATGGCCTCCGCCGCGCCGTCCGGATCGCGCGCCTCGAGCGCCTCCAGGATCGCGACGTGGCGCTCCGCGAGCCAGTGGAGATCGGCGCCCGGGACGGTGGCCGTGAGGTAGGTGCGGGCGAAGGGCTCGAGCATCGACCACAGCCGCTGCAGCGTGCGATTGCCGGAGGCGGTGATGACGCAGGTGTGGAAGGCGGAGTTCTGCATGGCCTGGGCGTGGGCGTCGTCGCGGGAGGCGCTGGCGCGCATGGCCTCGAGCAGCTCACGCATCTCGCTGAGTGTCGCCTCGTCCATCCGCCGCGCCGCGCTGCGTGCCGCCACCGCTTCGAGCTCGCCCCGCAGCTCCATCGCCTCGACCAGCTCCTCCGGCTCCGGCTGGCGGACGCGGGCTCCACGGTACGGGTGCACGTCGACCAGGCCCAGCGTCGCGAGGTCGCGCAGCGCCTCCCGGACCGGCGCCTGGCTGGTTCCCAGCTGACGAGCGATCCGCGTCTCGATGATCCGCGAGCCCGGCGCCAGCTCTCCCTCCAGGATCCACTGCAGCATCCGATCCTTCACCTGCGAGCTCAGCACGCTGCGGGCGAGCGGGCTGGTGGGGTGGTCGAGCTCCGTCACCGGTCCGCCGTCACATGTCCGTCGTGTGGTAGATCGTCCGCTCGCGGTGATCAAGCCGATGCACCGCGTCCTCCAGGACGTGGCGTCGCACGTGGTCGCTCGCGGCATGGGCCTGGAACGCCGCCTCGTCGTCGTACTGCTCGTACAGGAAGAAGGTGCGCGGGTCGTCGGGCGACTCGTGGACGATGAACATGCGGCACCCCGGCTCGGCACGATTCAACGGCGCCACCGTCTCCAGGATGCGGCGAACCTCGCGCTCCTCGCCCTCCCTGGCCCGCCACGTGGCGGCGATCGCGTACGCCATGGTCAGGCCCCCGCCACGTCCGGGTTGGGGAGCTGCGCGTCGGTCACTGCCGCCAGCAGATCGTGGTAGCTGCCGATGAACGCGCGGAGCGTGCGCACCGTCGGCGGGAATCCGTCGAACTCCTCCGTCCGCAGGCCGTCGGGCTCGTAGGCGCGACGGAAATCGTCGAAGCGTCGCACCAGCTCATCCACGTACGCGGGGTCGACCGGCTCGTCCATGCGCTCCAGCACCTCGACACCGGACGCGTTGAAGC
>DASTYP010000147.1:0-3183 GCA_035764845.1 Candidatus Limnocylindria bacterium | reverse complement strand
CCGTTCTTCCTGTTCGTGATCGGCTTCTTCGCGTTCGCGCTCTTCCTGCTCGACCGGGGCATCGGATTCCCCAACCAGCCACGCAAGCGCTGAGAATCCCCGGGCGGCGACCCGGTTAACACCCCCCAGACACGCAGGAAGGGCGGCCCATTGGGGCCGCCCTTCGCGTCGGTCTGGAGGAAGGAGCGTCAGCTCTTCGCCGGCTCCTCCTCGGTCAGCTCCTCGAAGACCTGCTCCTCGACGGCGGCCTCCATCTCCGGGTTGTCGCCGGCGCCCATGAGCTCGGCGATCGTGTCGCCCTCGGCCTCGGCAGCCGCCTCGGCCTCGTCGGTCTCCACCGCTCCGGATTGGTCGGTGTCGGGATCGCCCGACAGGAACGCGCGTGCCGCGGCGGCCTCGCGCTCCTGCTCCGCCTCCTCGGGCGACAGCTGGGCCGCCCGCTCCGCCTGGAGGCGTCGCGCCTCGGCGCCGGTCCCGGCAGGGATCAGCTTGCCGATGATCACGTTCTCCTTCAGCCCGATGAGGTGGTCCTTGGCGCCGTTGATCGCCGCCTCGGTCAGCACGCGGGTCGTCTCCTGGAAGCTGGCGGCCGCCAGGAAGGACGAGGTGTTGAGCGACGCCTTCGTCACGCCCAGCAGCACCGTCTGCGCCGTCGCCGGCTCGCCGCCCTCGGCGAGGATCCGGTTGTTCGTCTCCTCGAACTCGAAGCGATCGATGAGCTCGGACGGCAGCAGCTCGGTGTCGCCGGGGTTGTCCACGGTGACCTTGCGAAGCATCTGCCGCACGATGATCTCGATGTGCTTGTCGCTGATGGTGACACCCTGCGACCGGTACACCTTCTGGACCTCGGCGACCAGGAAGCGCTGGACGGTGTCCACGCCCTTGATCTCGAGCAGGTCCTTCGGGTTGAGCGAGCCCTCGGTCAGCGGATCGCCGGCGGAGACCTCGTCGCCGTCGCCGACGCGCAGGCGCGCCGAGTGCGGGACCTGGTACTCACGCACGTCCACCTCCTCGGTGTGGAGGGTGAGCGTGTTGCCCTTCTTGGTGATGCGGCCGGCGCTCGGCGCCTTGACCTCGACCAGCTCCTCGCCCTCGCCCAGGCGGGCCAGCAGCTGGCCCTCGGTCACCTCGTCGCCCTGGGCCACCAGGATCTCGTGCTGCGGCGTGAGCTTGAAGCTCGTGTCGTACGCGTCGCGGTGCGTGACCCGCACCGTGATCGGCTGGTCGCCCGACGCAGGCGGCACCTCGACGGTGCCATCGATCTCGGTCATCGTCGCCTGGCCCTTGGGGATGCGGGCCTCGAACAGCTCCTCGACGCGCGGCAGGCCCTGCGTGATGTCCTCGCCGGCGACGCCGCCGGTGTGGAACGTCCGCATGGTCAGCTGCGTGCCGGGCTCGCCGATCGACTGAGCGGCGATGATCCCGACCGCCTGGCCGAGCTCGACGAGCTCGCCGGTCGCGAGGTTGCGGCCGTAGCACATGCGGCACACGCCGTGGCGCGCCGCGCAGGTCAGCGGCGACCGGACGCTGACCCGGTCGATGCCGAGCTCCTCGATCCGCTCGATCGCCGCCTCGCCGATCTCCGCGTTGCGCTCGACGATCACCTCGCCGCTCTTCTCGTCGGCGATCTCGATGGCCGCCATACGACCGATGAGTCGCTCGACGAACGGCTCGGGGATCTGGTCGGACTCCTCGCGCGTGATCCACGTCCCGAGGTCCGTGCCGCAGTCGTCCTCGCGGGTGATGACGTCCTGCGCCACGTCCACCAGGCGCCGGGTGAGGTACCCGGAGTCGGCGGTGCGCAGCGCGGTGTCCGCGAGGCCCTTGCGGGCGCCGTGGCTCGAGATGAAGTACTCGAGGACGCTCATCCCCTCGCGCAGGTTCGACCGGATCGGCAGGTCGATGATCCGGCCGGACGGGTCGGCCATGAGACCGCGCATGCCGGCCAGCTGGTGGACCTGGGTCACCGAGCCGCGGGCGCCGGAGTTCGTGATCAGCATGATGGAGCCGCGCTCGTCGAGCCCGGACAGCATCTTCTGGGTCACGTCGTCGGTCGCCTTGCGCCAGACCTCGACGGTCTGCGTGTAGCGCTCGTCCTCGGTGATGAAGCCGCGCCGGAACTCGCGCTCGATGTCGGTGACCTTCTGCTCCGCATCGGTGAGCAGCTTGGCCTTCTCCTTGGGAACGGCCAGGTCCTCGACGCCGATGGTGATGCCTGCGGCGGTGGCGTAGCGGAAGCCGACGGCCTTGATGCCGTCCACCAGGCTCGCCGTGGCGGTCGGCCCGAGGTCGCGGTAGCAGCGCGCGATGATGGCCTTCAGCGCCTTGCGGTCCATGACCTCGTTGCTGAAGCCCATCTCCGGCGGCAGGACCGTGTTGAAGATGACGCGTCCGGCCGTCGTGTCGACGACCTCTCGATGGGTGCGGACGGTGCCGTCCTCATCGGTCCCGTCGTAGAGATCGAGCTCCACCTTGACCGGGGCCTGCACGTGCACGTGGCCCAGCTGCGCCGCCATGATCGCCTCGTCGGCGCTGGCGAACGCCTTGCCGGCGCCCTTCTCGTCGTCCACCTGGACCGTCAGGTAGTAGCAGCCCAGCACCATGTCGTGCGTCGGCGACACCACCGGCGAGCCGTCGGCCGCCGACAGCAGGTTGCGGGTCGAGAGCATCAGCTCCTTCGCCTCGCGCTGCGCGGCGGTCGAGAGCGGGACGTGCACGGCCATCTGGTCACCGTCGAAGTCCGCGTTGAACGCGAAGCACACGAGCGGATGGATCTGGATGGCCGAGCCCTCCACCAGGGTGGGCATGAAGGCCTGGATGCCCAGGCGGTGCAGCGTGGGCGCGCGGTTCAGCAGGACCGGGTGGTCCTTGATGACCTCCTCGAGCACGTCCCACACCTCGGGTCGGACACGCTCGACGATGCGCTTGGCGCTCTTGATGTTGTGGGCGAAGCCCTTCTCAACCAGCTGCCGCATGACGAACGGCTTGAACAGCTCGAGCGCCATCTTCTTCGGGAGGCCGCACTGGTGCAGCTTCAGCTCCGGGCCGACCACGATGACCGAGCGGCCCGAGTAGTCGACGCGCTTGCCGAGCAGGTTCTGGCGGAACCGGCCCTGCTTGCCCTTGAGCATGTCGGACAGGCTCTTGAGCCGATGGTTGCCGGTGCCCGCGATCGCCCGGCCG
>DASTYP010000146.1:0-36048 GCA_035764845.1 Candidatus Limnocylindria bacterium | reverse complement strand
CCCGCGGCGCAGCCGGGCCAGGGTCTGGACCAGCGTCAGCTGGTGCGCGAGGTCGAGGTGGAGGGTCGGCTCGTCGAGGAGCAGCAGATCAGGCTCCTGGGCCAGCGCCATCGCGACCAGGACGCGCTGGCGCTCCCCGCCGGACAGCTCGGACACCTCGCGGTCGGCGAGGTCGGTCGCGTCGGCGTCGCGCAGCGCGGCCGCGACCGCGCTGCCGTCGTCGCCGTCGTCGGCGAAGAGGGCGCGCGCGTGCGGGATCCGGCCCATGGCGACGACCTCCGCGACGCGGAAGCCCAGGGGCAGCTCGAGCGCCTGGGGCAGCACCGCGACCCGCCGCGCGAGGTCGCGCCTGGGCCACGCCCCGGACGGCCGGCCGAGGATGCGGACACTGCCCGACCACGGACGCAGCAGGCCGGCGGCGACTCGGAGCAGCGTGCTCTTGCCGCTGCCGTTGGTACCGAGAACGGCCACCACCTCCCCCGCCGCCACGCTCAGGCTCGCGCCGTCCAGGACCCTGCGGCGTCCGTATCCGGCGCGCACATCCGTCAGCTCGAGAACGGGCAGGAGATCAGCCACGCGGCACCGCCAGGGACCGACGCAGCAGCCAGATGAAGAACGGTGCGCCGATGAGCGCGGTCACGATCCCGACCGGGATACCGCCCGCCAGGCGCGCGCCGGTATCGGCCAGGACGAGGAGGACGGCGCCGTAGATCGTGCTGGCCGGTAGCAGCAGCCGGTGGTCGGGCCCGAAGGCGAGCCGCAGCAGGTGCGGAACGACCAGGCCGACGAAGCCGATGGTCCCCGAGATCGCGACGCCGGCGGACGTCGCCAGTGCCGCAAGGGCGGTCAGCCGCCGCTTCTCGCGCTCCACGTCGATGCCCAGGGTGGCGGCGTGGCCCTCGCCCAGGAGCAGCGCGTTGAGGGCGCGCCAGCGAACCAGGAGCAGGACGAAGCTGATGCCGATCAGCGGCGCGGCGAGGGCCAGGCGCGGCCAGCTCGCGCCGCCGAGCGAGCCGAGCAGCCAGCTGACGACGGCGGCCAGGCGGTCCCCGGCGACGAACATGAGCAGCGCGACGCCGGCAGAGAGCAGCGACGAGACGGCGTAGCCGGCCAGCAGCAGCGTGACGACGGGGGTGCCCATGCGGCCGCGCGCCACGGCGAAGACGAGGAGAACTGTGGCGAGCCCACCGGCGAAGGCCAGCACCTGGACCGCGCCGATGCCGAGCCAGGCGGTCGCCGCGATCGGCAGCAGGGAAGGCAGGAGCAGCGCCGCGACGGCCCCGAGCGACGCGCCGGCCGCCGTGCCGATGAGGTACGGGTCGGCCATCGGGTTACGGAGGAGCGCCTGGAAGACCACCCCGGACGAGGCGAGGCCCGCGCCCACCACCATCCCCGCCACGATGCGCGGCAGCCGCAGCTCCCACACGATCGTCTCGGCCGATGCCGGCCAGCTCACGGAGCCGAGGCCCAGGAGGCGGTGGGCGACGATGGCCAGCGCATCGCCCGGCGCGACGCCGCTCGTCCCCGCCGCCAGGGCGACCGCGGCTGCCGCGACCAACAGCACCGCTCCGAGGCCCAGCACGACACTGCTGCGGCCCAGGGTCGGGCCCAGCACGAGCGGGCGGGTGGCGGTGGTGGCGCGCATCGGTCAGGCCCCGCTCACTCGAAGGCCTCGGGGTGGATGGCCCGGGCCAGCGCCTCGAGCCCGTCGACGATGCGCGGACCCGGCCGCGTCGTGACGATGTCGTCGAGGTACGGCAGCACCTCGGCGTCACGTACCGCCGACAGCTCCGACCAGCCGGGCCGTGCCCGCACCGCCTCCAGCGCCGCGGCCGGCGTCGCGAGCGACGGATCGTACGAGGCGGTGCCGAGCAGGACGAGCTGCGGGTCCGCGGCCACCAGCTGTTCGGCCGGCAGCGTTCCCTGCGCGTCGCCGGTGACGGGCTCCCCGCCGGCCAGCTCGATGAGCGAGGCGAGGAAGCTGCCCTCCCCGGCCGTGTACGTGACGCCCTCGGCGTAGTAGACCTCGTACAGCGTGCGCGGCCGGTCCAGCCCTTCGACGGCGGCGGTGATCGCTCCGACCCGCTGGCGCATGCCGGCGACCAGGGAGGCGGCGGCGTCCGCTTCGTCCAGGACGCCACCCAGCAGCTCGATGTCGTCGGTCACCTCGTCCAGTGATTCGGGGTAGAGGACGATGACGGTCAGGCCCAGGCCCTCGAGCTGGGTGATCACGCTGGTGGGCGTGAGCTCGTTGCCCGCCGCGAGGACGAGATCCGGCTGGGCGTCCACGACCCGCTCGACGTCCACCTGGGCCGAGACCACGACGTCGGCCACGTCGGCCACCTCGGGCGGGTAGTCGTCGAAGTCGGTCACGCCGACGAGCCGATCACAGGCGTTGAGGGCGCAGACGATCTCCGTGTTTGACGGGGCGAGGCTGACGATCCGCTCCGGCACCCCGTCGATCGTCACCTCCGCCCCGCGCGCATCGGTCACGGTCATCTGAGAGCCCGGGGAGGCGAGGTCGGAGGCCGTCGGATCGGTCGATGGCGCGGCCGTGCCGCTCGGGGTGCTGCAGGCCGTCGCGAGCAGGGCGACGAGGGCGGCCGCGAGGAGCGTTACGCGGCGTTGACGGGTGCGGGGAGCCACGGTGATGCCGTTCCCTTTCTCTCGAGGGTGGTGACATCGCGACCGAGCTGGTCGACCTGGCTCCCGCGCCGCAGGGCGCGGATACAGTAGCGGGACTGCGCCGGCCTCTCACCGGCTTCGCCATTGAACCGCTCGCCTTTCGGGAGCGGCACTCGTCGCTGGTCTTCAGTTGACCTGGCGAATCCTAGCACCGGCGGGTGCCGTCGGTCAGTCCGCGGACTCCCCGACCTCGGCGAGGATCTCGGCGGCGACCCGGTCGCGCTCCGCGGCGCTGCGAAGCTCGAGGTGCGCATCGGTCCGATCGTCGCGGACGTGGACCGCCGGCGTGCTGCGCCCGAGCCGATGCAGACGTCCGGCCTGGACGGCCGCGCCCGAGCCGCGGCCCAGCACCACCAGGGCCGACTGGTCGCGCTCGTGGACGACGAGGCGGTTGCCGGATGCGCCCGCCTCCTCGACGAAGCGGCGCTCCGCCTCCTGGCGGCTCAGGTCCGGGCTGAGCAGACCGTAGCGCCACATCCGCAGCGCGAGCTCGGGGATCGGCAGCCGCTCGAGGGCTCCTGGGCTGCGGTCGAGCTGGAGGGTGGCGCGGTCGCGCGCCATCCGCCCGGTGATCGCGACGTCGACGCCCTCGCCGACGCCCAGCGAGTGGCCGGGCTCGGGTTGTCGCCGGGCGCGACCGAAGACGGGATAGCCGGCGAGGTGGCTGGCCAGCAGCAGGAGGGCGAGGGCCGCGAAGACGATGGTCGGCACCCAGGACGCCTCGACCGTGATGGGCGGCCGCGTGTTGGCCTGGAAGGCCCGGCCGGTGGGCACCTCCGCCTCGATGGAGCGGAACCAGTCGCTCTCGACGACGGGCGCCAGGTCGAACGTGTCGCGCAGGTACAGGCCCTCGAGGCGGACCGGGATGGCGGCCGGAGGATGCGGTGAGCGCAGGACGAAGGCGTGGCCGCCCTCCGCATCGGCGAAGAGGTAGAGGTAGCGCGCCCCCGCCGCCTGGCAGCCGTCCGGCTCGCCACAGACGCCGAAGGTCGCCGGCGACACGACCCGGCCGGTGACCAGCAGGTTCTCGCCGGACGCCTCGTCGGCCAGCTGGGAGGGGACGAACGCGTCGGCGAGGTCACCGCCGGCCGAGGTCTCGTCGAGCAGCCGGACGCGGTCGACCTCGAAGCCCGCGGGGAGCGTCCCGAAGGCGTCGAGGGCGGTGGCCACGGTGTCGGAATCTTCGACGATATCGGCGCTCAGCACGCGCTGGCGGAAGAACGCGTCGTTGAGCGGCGAGCGCACCAGCAGGCCCTGCGACGGGTCCTCGGGATCCAGCGCGAGGTAGAAGAAGGTGCCCGCCTCCGTCGGGGAGGGGAAGCTCTGCTGGGCGATGAGCGCGTCGAAGGCGTACCACACCGAGCCCCCGACCTCGTCGGTATGCGACGCCACGTCGGGCAGCGTCGCATCGGTCACGGTCGGGCGCGACCCGAGGATGACCGCGGTATCCCGCGCGCTGACGACGGCGGCGACCGCGAGGGCCGCCACCAGCAAGGGCACGGCAAAGCGGGCGAAGCGCGCGAGCCCCAGGAGGCCGAGGATGGCGCCGATGAAGCTCCGGATACCGTGGGCGATCGATCCGAGGACGGCGAGGAGCTGATGCGTCATGAGCTGCCGGTGGCCACGCCGGCCCGCCCGGCGACGGGTCGTCGGCGGGCCCCGGCAACGGCGAAGGACCTAGGCCGGCACGGCCTCCTCGTCGCGGATGTCGGCGTGCGCGTAGAGCGGCGTCTCGCGCGCGGCGTCGGTGAGCATCGGGTCGAGCATCTTCTGGATCGCCAGGGTGTGCGTGCAGCCGCCGGCGGCTTCGAAGAGGTGGCAGTCGCAGTGCCACGAATCGGCGTCGAGGGTGACGGTGTGCGTGCCGTTGTCGCCGGCGAAGCTGGCGCGGAAGGACGCGAACTTCACGCGGTCAGGCTCGTGCGCGTAGCGCATGGCCTTCTCGACCTTGCCGATCATGCTCGATTGCACGTCGCGGTTACCTCCATGGCGCCGGAACCCGGCGCCCTACGAGTCGGCGCCCGTCGGGTCGGATCCAGTGGCCCTGGCGAGCCGCTCCTTGAGCATCGCCAGCAGTGTAACCGGCGTCGGGTCCGTCTGGTAGAGGATCGCGAGATACGCGCTGAACATGTCGCCGTACGCGACCGCGGTCAGCACGCGCGCGAGCGCCGACGGACCCTCCGCCCGGACCTGCGAGCGGTTCGTCGCCCGCTCGCCGAGCAGCTCCTCGACCACCCGGTAGCGCTGGCCGATCTCCTCCGGCTCGTCGGCATCGCGCAGCTGCACCACGTACAGCGCGTCGCTCAGCTCGCGCGGATTGAGGCTGCCCTCGATGGCGTTGTGGTTCGCCTCGGGCATCGGCTCCCAGGCAGCCCAGGCCTTGGCGTTCTCGTTCAGCTGCGTCTTCCAGCGGTGCGCGACCGCCGCCATGCTGCCGTGGCCGTACACGACCGGGATGCGCCCGAACGCGGCCCACGCCAGCTGCTTGGCCGGGTTCGCCGAAGTCTCGACGCCCGGACCGATGCGCTCGAGCAGCTCCTCGAGCGCCTGCACCACCGGACCCAGCGGGTCGCCGTCCACGATGAGGTCGGCTCCCGACAGCAGCTCGTGGACGAGTCCGACCCCGAAGCCGATCGCGGCGCGCGGCTGCCCGCCGAGGCGGTACTGGAGCAGTGGAACCCCGGCCTCGGTGGCGGCGGCCGCCAGCCTGCCGCCGGTGGTGATGACGGCCAGCGGCACACCGCGAGCACGAGCGGCGGCGAACCCGGAGAGCGTCTCGGCCGTCTCGCCGGAGTGGCTCGCCGCGATCACCAGGGTGCGATCGCCGACGCCGGCCGGGAGACCGTAGTCGCGATGGACGATGAGCGGCACCCGCAGCCGCTCCCCCGCCGCCGCGGCGACCAGCTCGGCACCGATGGCGGAGCCGCCCATGGCCAGCACGACGATGGCGTCCACGTCCCGGTGGCGCTGCTCGAGACGGATCGGTGCCGCGACGCGGCGCGCCTGGGCGAGCTGCGCCGGCATCGCCATGATCTTCCCGAGCATGTCCTGCGGGTCGATGCGCCGCAGGGTCTCGGGATCGTCGAGCGTCACGGCCTCCTCGAACGTCGGGACGCGGTCCTCCTCCGTCCCGTCGTCGGTCTCGGGCCGCCGCCCCGGCTCCTCGTCCGCGTGCTTGTAGCCGAAGAAGTCGCGAGCGTCCATCAGCGGGCGCCGGCGATGCGGCGGCCCTCGGCCAGCAGGGCGTCGACGTCCTCGGGCGAACGCGCCTCGACGTACACGCGCAGCAGCGCCTCCGTCCCGCTGAAGCGGATCAGGAGCCAGGAGCCGTCGGAGCGGTAGTACTTGAAGCCGTCGCCCGTCTCGAGGTCCTTGCGCTCCACCACCTCCAGCCCTCCGAGCTCGGTTGGCGCGTGCTCCGCGAGGCGCGCCAGCGTATCGGTCTTGACCTGGTCGTAGCCCTCGCGCGCGAAGCGGATGTCGATGCGGTTGTAGTAGCTCGGCCCCGCCAGCGCCTGGAGCTCGGCGAGCACCTCGGACGCCCGCTTGCCCTTCGTCAGCCACAGGTCGAGGAGGAAGAGGCCGGACGCCAGGCCGTCGCGCTCGGGGATGTGCATGCCGAACCCGAATCCGCCCGACTCTTCGCCGCCGATGACCGCATCGGTCTCGGTCATCTTCGGGCCAACGTACTTGAAGCCGACCCCCGTCTCGTAGGCCCGGGTGCCGTAGATCTCGGCCAGGCGCTTGGCCATCGAGGTCGTGGTGACGGTGTAGACCGCCGGGCCGATCTGGTTGCGCACGTCGAGCAGGTACCAGTACAGCAGGCCGTACACCTGCAGCTGGTTGACGAAGACACCCTCCTCCGTGGCCATGCCGACCCGGTCGGCGTCGCCGTCGAAGGCGATGCCGATGTCGGCGCCCCAGCGCGGGATCTCCTCCAGCCACTCGTCGACGTTGGGGCGGATCGGCTCGGGGTTGACCCCGCCGAAGTAGGGGTTGCGCTCGGTGTGGAGCTCGCGGACGGTGAGGCGGCCGCCGCCGAGCAGGCGGGTGTACCAGCCGGATCCGGAGCCGTAGAGGGTCTCGACCAGCACCCGCTTCTCGGCCGCCCGGATCTTCTCGATGTCGACGATGCTCGCCAGCTGGTCACGGAACTTCGGGTACGGGTCGAAGATCTCGACCAGGCCGGCCTCGACTGCGTCGTCGTGGTCGCGCCGGGGCGGCAGCTCGTCCTCCGGGTGCGTGTCCATGGTCGCCTCGATGGCGGCGAGCATCTCCGGGGCGGCGGCACCACCCGTATCGGCCTTCACCTTGAAGCCGTTGTCGGTCCACGGGTTGTGGCTGGCGGTGATCACGATCCCGGCGCCGGCGTTCAGCTCCCTGGTGAAGAAGCTGCCGACCTGGGTGGGCACCGCCTCGGGGGGCGTGAAGCTGCGGATGCCGTGCGCGGCCAGGACCTCGACGCAGGCCCGGGCGAAGTGCTCAGACGCGAAGCGCCGGTCGTGGCAGACGACGACGCCGCGATCCGCGGCGCCCGTCTGCTGCAGGTGCTCCGCCACGCCGCGGGCGCAGCGTCGCACGTTGTGGAACGTGTAGTCCTCGGCGATGGCCGCCCGCCAGCCGTCGGTCCCGAACTTGATCTTCGTCACGCGTTGGGCACTCGCTCTCTCAACGGATCGCTCGGTGTGTGTGCGTCCATCGTACCGGCGTCAGCTCTCCGCGGCATCCGCGCGCGCCGAGGTCGAGTCGAGCGCCTGCTGGAACCGCGCCACCAGCGGGCGCAGCGCGTCGCGAGGCCCCACCCGGAGCGACTCCCCCTCCACGACGCGCAGGCGTCCGAACGGCAAGGGGACCAGGTGCCGGTCCCAGCGGCGCCGCAGGCGCAATGGCGGCCGCGCGACGACGGCCCACGGCTGCAGCGGCAGCCCGGCGTGCCGGGCGACGATCAGCGCACCGGGCTTGGCGCGGCGGTACGGCCCGAACGGACCGTCCGGGCTGACGGCCAGCGAGCTGCCCTCGCGCCCGAGCCGCGCGAGCTCGCGGGCCAGGCGCGCCGACTCGGAGCGCTGGGTCTCGTCGGGCAGCGGCACGGCGCCCGAGTCGAGTCCCGCCAGCATCGAGTTCATGACGCGGCCCCGGAAGGTCCGCGTGCTGAAGCTGACGTGGTGGTGCCGGCGCCGCAGCCGATGCGCCGCCACGGCGGCGGCGAGGTTGTACTCGTGCCAGAAGGCCAGGACCACCTGCTCGTCGGACACCGGCGGCCCGTCGATGCGGCATGTCGCGGCGACCAGGCGGACGTACGCTGCCATCGCCTTGCCCACGAGCCACGCAAGAGCGCGCATTCGCCGCCCGGCTACAGGTACTGGTCGCCGGCGGTACGCGCGATCTCGTCGAGGACCGGCTTGATCTCCTCGGCGCGTTCGCGGCTGCAGACCAGCAGCGCGTCGGGCGTGTCGACGATGATCACGTCCTCCAGCCCGACCGTGACCACCAGCCGGTCGCCGCCGTGCACCAGCACGTTGTGCGAACCGCGGTCGAGGTGGCGGCCGCTGGCGACCAGGTCCGCGCCGCGGGCGTGCGACAGCGCCTCCAGCAACGCGGACCACGACCCGATGTCCGACCAGCCCGCCTCGAGCGGCACGACCGCCATGCGGCCCTCGGCCGCCGCCGGCTCGGCGATGCCGGTGTCGATGGTGATGGCCGGGATCGGCTCGAGGATCTCGCGGACCTCGCTCATCCAGCCGGGCGTGCGGTGCAGCGCGCCGACGCGGTCGAGCGCCTCGGCCAGGCGTGGCTGGAACCGCTCGACCGCCTGCCGGAAGGCGTACACACGCCACACGAAGATGCCCGCGTTCCACAGGTAGCTGCCGTCGGCCAGGAAGTCGCGGGCGCGGTCGGCGTCGGGCTTTTCGACGAAGGCCTCGACCGGAGCCGTGCGCGACGACGGGTGGAACGCCGCACCGGCCCGGATGTAGCCGTACCCGGTCGCCGCGTGGGTGGGCACCACCCCCAGGGTCACCAGGTAGCCGCGCTCCGCGGCGCGGGCCGCCTCGCGCAGCCCGGCGACGAACGCGTCCTCGTCCGCGACGTAGTGGTCGGCGGGCAGCACGAGCGCCACCTCGTCGCTCTCGCGGCGCGCCAGGACGGTGGCCAGGCCGGCGGCGACGGCCGTCGAACGTGCCAGCGGCTCCCCGAGGACGTTGTCGGCGGGCAGCTGGGGCAGCTGCTCCTGGGTGGCCCGGACGTGGGCCTGGCTGGTGATGACGTAGATGTCGTGCGGCCGCAGCAGGGTGCCCAGGCGCGCGACCGTCTGCTGCAGGAGGCTGGTGTCGCCGGTCAGGTTCAGCAGCTGCTTCGGATTGCGGCGACGCGAGAGCGGCCACAGCCGCGTCCCGGACCCGCCGGCCATGACGATGGCGAACATCAGTCGCGCTCGACCTCCGCCTCGAGGCGCTCGCCCAGCTCCACCGTGCGGCGGTAGGCAGCCCACACCGCGTCAGAGAAGACGGTGCGGATCCGGCCCTTCTCCAGCTCGTAGATGGCGGCCGCGCTCGTCCCACCGGGCGACGTCACCGCGTTGCGCAGCTGCGCGGGGTGCAGCTCCGAGCGTTTGGCGTACTCGGCGGAACCGACCAGCGTCTCGACGACCAGGTCGTGCGCCAGCTCGCGCGGGAAGCCCAGGTGGACGCCAGCGTCGATCAGCGCCTCCATCACGGCGAACAGGTAGGTGGGGCCCGTGCCGGAGAGCGCCGTCGCCATGGCCACGAACGTCTCGTCGGCGACCTGGCGCTCGTCGCCCAGCGCGCGCAGCACGGCCCGCGCGAGGTCCCGCTGGTGTCCGGTGCAGGCGTCCGAGGCGGCCCACACACTCATCCCGCGACGGATCTGGCTCGGCGTGTTCGGCATGGCGCGGACGACCGACGCGTGCTGCAGGCCGTCCACCAGGGTGCGCAGCGTGGCACCCGCGACGATCGAGACGACCACCTGCTCGGCGTCCAGCCGGCCGCGCAGCTCGCGCATGACGCGGCCCAGCATCTGCGGCTTGACCGCCAGGACGACGACCTCGGCCTCCCCCAGCGCGTCGCGGTTGGCGGCCACGGCACGGATCCCGTGTCGCTCCGAGAGGGATTCGCGCCGCTCGCGGCGCGGGTGCGAGGCGACCAGAAGATCCGGTGTCACGGCGCGGTCCGCGACCAGCCCGGCGATGATCGCCTCGGCCATGACGCCCGCGCCGACGATGCCGACCCGCATCGTGCGTCGTGCCATCAGCTCTCCTCCGTTGCTTCGTCGCGTGTGGCCGGCGCGCCGGCGCCCGGCGTGACGACCTGCTCTCGTCCGAGCAGCGCGTGCGCCGCGTCCAGCTCGAGCGTCGACGCGGTCGAGCGCTCCAGCAGGTCGATCGCCGCGCTCGCCAGGCGTCGAGCCTGCGTCACCTGCCCCAGCTCGAGCATGGCGCGCCCGAGTCCCAGCGCGGCCAGGCCCTGCTCGTGCTCGGCGCCGATGTCGCGCGCCTCGTCGATCGCCTCCGCATAGTAGCGACGCGCGCTCTCGGGGTCGCCCGCCGCCGTTCGCAGGTCACCGATGCGCCGCGCCTGCCGGGCCGCCTCGAGCGTGAGCTGGGCCTGCTCGTAGTGCCACAGGGCGCGGTGCGCCCACGCGTCGGCGGGCCACCACGCCTCGTCGGCGATCGCGCGCTCCGACGCCTCGGATGCCGCGGCTGCGGCCGATTCATGGTCGCCGCGACGCTCCGCCGCCAGGTAGGACGGCGCGGCCGGGTCACGCCGCAGCACCGCCGGCAGCTCCCCGATGCCGGGGCGCGCGGACGGGCTCGCGTCCATGCCGACCAGCCCGCGCACGCGGCGGAGCAGCCGGCGGAGCGGTCCGGGCGGGGGCTCGCCCCACGGACGGCGGGATTGCGCGTGGGGATGCGGGTGCGGGTGTCGGTGCGAGGCGGCGGCGTCGTCGCCCATCGGCCGTCAGCCCGCCGCGGCCCGCAGGTCGTCGCCGCGGTCGGTCCGCTCCCAGGGCAGGTCCAGGTCGTCGCGCCCGAAGTGGCCGTAGGCGGCGGTGGGGCGGTAGATCGGGCGGCGCAGGTCCAGGTCGCGGATGATGGCGCCGGGGCGCAGGTCGAAGACCTGCTCCACCACCTGGGCCAGGCGCGTGTCGGGCAGCCTGCCGGTGCCGAAGGTCTGGACGTTGATGGCCAGCGGCCGCGCCACGCCGATGGCGTAGGCCAGTTGCAGCTCGCAGCGCCGCGCCAGGCCGGCGGCGACCACGTTCTTGGCGACATAGCGCGCCATGTAGGCGCCGGAGCGGTCGACCTTGGTCGGGTCCTTGCCGCTGAAGCTGCCACCGCCGTGGCGGCCCATGCCGCCGTAGGTGTCGACGATGATCTTGCGTCCCGAAAGGCCGGAGTCGGCCATCGGACCGCCGATCACGAAGCGCCCGGTCGGGTTGACCAGGGGGCGGGTGGCGTCGTCCAGCAGCTCGCCGGGGATGGCGGCCTCGACCACGTGCCGGCGCACCGCGGCCGACAGGTCGGCGAGGTCGACGTCGGGGTCGTGCTGGGTGCTGACCAGCACGGTGTGAACCCGCCTCGGCCGGTGGTCGGCGTCGTACTCGACCGTGACCTGGCTCTTGCCGTCGGGGCGCAGGAAGGGCAGCGTGCCGTCCTTGCGCACCTCGGCCAGGCGGCGCGCGACGCGGTGGGCGAGCATGATCGGCATCGGCATCAGCTCGGGCGACTCGTCCGAGGCGTAGCCGAACATCATCCCCTGGTCGCCCGCGCCGGGACCCTCCGCCTCGGGGCCCTCCCCGCTGCGCGCCTCCAGGGCGCGGTCCACGCCGAGCGCGATGTCGGGCGACTGCTCCTTGATGGCAGTCATGGTCCCGCACGTCTCCCAGTCGAACCCGAGGTGGCTGGAGTTGTAGCCGATCTCGCGCACCGTGCGCCGCACCACGGCCTGCACGTCGACGTAGTGGGTGGTGCTCACCTCGCCCATGACCAGGACCAGCCCCGTGGTGGTGGCCACCTCGACCGCGCTGCGCGCGTCGGGGTCGTGGGCCAGCACGTCGTCCAGGATCGCATCGGCCACCGCGTCACACAGCTTGTCGGGGTGCCCCTCGGTCACCGATTCACTGGTGAACAACATGGGCGGGACGCGATCGGTCATGCGTGACTCCGTGCTCGATGTGGGCGACGGCGAGTGTACCGCCGTCAGGCCGATGCGTCGCTGCGGGCCGCCGGGGTGGCGGGAACGCCGAGCAGCGCGGCCACCGCGGTCGTCAGCGGCACGGCCGCGACGATGCCGATGCTTCCGACCAGGGCGCGGATCACCTCGACCGCGACGATCTCCCCGTTGAGGACGGTGAGCGGGTCCTGCCCGGCCAGGGCGAAGAGCAGGAGCAGCGGCAGGCCCACCCCCAGGTAGGCGAGCATGAGCGTGTTCACCGTCGCGGCGATGTGCGAGCGCCCGACGCGCATGGCCCGGGCGATGACGGCGCCCCGGCCGGCGGCGGGATCGGACCGATGCAGCTCGTCCACGGTCGCCGCCTGCGTGACGGTGACGTCGTCCAGCACGCCAAGCGCCCCGAACACGGTCGCGGCAAGCAGGATCCCGGACAGGTCGAGCCGGTCGCCGGTCAGCGGAATCAGGAACGCGATCTCCTCGCTGCCCTGGAGGGCGCTGAAGGCGGCCGCGGCCGTGAACGCCGCCGCGAGCACGGCGGTGAGCAGCAGCGCCGCGCTGGTGCCGAGCACCGCGGCCAACGTCACGCGGCCGAACCCCTCGGTGAGGGTCAGCGTGGCGACGGTGATGGCGATCCCGCCCACGACGGCGAGCAGGACCGGGTCCACGCCGCGCAGCAGCAGCGGCACCACCAGCTTCACGATGACCGCGAAGGTCAGGGCCAGGGCCACCAGTGAGCGCGCGCCGCGCAGTCCACCGACGACCAGGACGACCGCGGCGAACAGTGCCGCCACCAGGCCCAGCAGCGGCACGCGCCACGGATCGCTGATCACGGCGAACCCACCCGCCTCGCCGGCGAACTGCGTGACGACCACCTCGTCCCCCACCTCGTACGGTTCCCGCGTCGCGGATCCGGGAAGCGCCGCTGAGCCGTCCTGGACGATGGCCTCGATCGTCGTCCCCGCGTCGTCGCCGCTGCGCAGCTCGACCGCGAAGCGGGCAGCCCCGGTGGCATCGGGCGGAAGCGCCTGGACGATGACGGCCTGCGCGCTGGACTGACCGACGACGGGCAGCGCGTCGCTCGGCGTGAGGTCCGGCAGCAACGCCACGGCGGTGAGCAGTGCCAGGCCGGCCAGGATGGCGAGGAGCGAGCCGCCCGTGCGGCGCGTCGAGGCGTCGAGCATGCACCGACGAGCATAGGCGGCTCGCCGGCCGCAGCGGCGCGAACGGCTACAGCACGCCGAACAGGCCGAGCCGATGCGCCAGGGCGGCCGCCTCGGTGCGCCGGGACACGCCGAGCTTGCCCAGGATGTTGCTGACGTGGACGCCCGCCGTGCTCTCGGCCATGAACAGGGCCTCGCCGATCTGGCGGTTGCTGCGTCCATCCGCCAGGAGGGCGAGCACCTCGCGCTCGCGCCGGGTCAGCCCGAGCTTCCCCGCGGCGTCATCGGCCGACGGGACGCCGGGCAGCTGGATGCTGGCCCGCCTGGCCAGGGCCTCCAGCTGCTCGCGCAGCGGCCGCGCGGCCAGCGCCACGGCGATGCCGTGGGACTCGACCAGCGCCGCGGCCCCCACGTCGCGATGTCCCGACTCGAGCGCCACGGCCGCGAGATCGCCGAGCGCGGCGGCCAACTCGTGCGGTCGCGCGAGCCGGCGCCTCCCGGCGACGGCGTCCTGCCACAGCTCGACCTCGGTCTCGCCCCGAGCGCGTGAGGCGAGTGCTTCGGCCAGGACGCGGTCCGCATCGATCACCGGTGCGGGGTTCCAGGCGGAGGTCGTCACGCGCTGGACGTGGGCGCGCATGGAGGTGAGCAGCTCGTCCGCCCGACGCGCGGCCGCGCGCCGCCGCTCGGCCGACCCGCCAGCGCGCGCCAGGTCCGCCTCGACCGCCTCGGCGCGCAGGCCCACCAGCAGGAGCGGCCGCGCGTCCGCGTCGAGCTCCGGCTCGACCAGCTGGTCGAGGACCTCCCGCACCAGGCCCCGGGCGGCCGTCGGCGTTCCGGCGACGATGCTCAGCTCGGCCCGGCGCCGCTTGACCAGGTCCGGATCCGGCCCGATCACCCGCTCGCCCAGCGCGTCGTACGTCGCGATGTCCCGCTTGGCCGCCTCGAGCTCGCCGCGGTGCACCAGGATCCGGATGCGGTTCGAGAGCAGCCAGCGCACCGCGTAGCGCGTCGGGCTCGCGGCGAGGGTGTCGTCGATGATGTGCAGCGCCTCGGTCCAGCGTCCGAGGTCGTACAGCGCGCGCGCCACCTTGGACGCCAGCTGCCCGCCGAATCGTGCCTCGGCGCCCAGCAGCCGGATGCGCTCGGAGGCCTCGCGCGCCAGCTCGAGGGCCTCGGCGTGGCGCGCGCTCTCGTCGAGCGCCCAGCCGTACCCGGCGGCACTCAGGAAGATGGCGAGCGGATCGCCCATCTCGACCGCGAGGTCGAAGCCCTCGCGCAGGATGGGCAGGCCGCGCTCGAAGTCCGAGCGGCAGGCGAGGTCCAGGCCGAGGGCATTGAGCGCGCGGGCCTCGGCCACGCGGGCCTCCACGCTGCGCGCGATCGACAGCGCCGCCTCGGCGATCGCCAGCGAATCTCCGTACCGACCACGGACCATGAGGGAGTGGGCCAGGTCGGACAGCACCCGCGCCCGCTCGGGCGTCGGCGGATCGATCGGGATGAGGGCCACCGCGCGGTCGAGCGCGGCGACGCCGGACTGCCAGTCGCCCGACTCGTTGAGGTACCACGCCAGTCGATGGTGGAGGACCCCGGCGCGCATCGGCTCACCCAGTGGATCCGTCTCGGCCAGGGCGGCGCGGACCAGGTCGATGGACCGTCGCGCGTCCCCGGCATGGGCGGCGGCCTCCGCCGCCTCGGAGAGGATCGTCACGCGGTCGACATCGCCGGGAAGGCGCTCCGGGGCGATCTGCGGCCACAGCTCGAGCGCGCGCTCCAGGAACGCCTTCGCCTCCGGGAACGCGTAGGAGGCGGTGGCCTCGTGGGCGGCGCGCAGCATGGCGGGCAGCGCGCGCTCCAGGTCATGCGCCAGCACCCAGTGATGCGCGATCTGCGCGCCCGCACCGGACGCATGCCCGAGGGCCAGCTGCGGGTCCGCCTCCAGGACCGCGGCGTACGCGGCGTGGAGCTGGGTGCGCTCGCTGGGCAGCAGGGCCTCGTACACCACCTCCTGGAGCAGGGCGTGGCGGAAGCGGTACCCCGGAACCTCGTCGGGACGCGTCGGCACCAGCAGGTGGTGCTCGATCACCTCGCGCAGCGCCTCGTGCAGGCGGTCGGCCGGCAGGTCCAGCACCTGGGCCAGCAGCCCGTGCTGCACGCGGTCTCCCGCGACGGCAGCGACGCGCAGGAGCCGTTGCGCATCGGCGCTCGCCTGGCGCACGCGGTCCTCGAGCGTGTCGCGCAGGCTGCGCGGCAGCGCCAGGCCGGCCTCCCCGCCCACGATCAGCTCCTCCGCGAAGAACGGATTGCCGCCCGACCGTGCCAGGAGCGCGCTGACGACCTCGTCGCGGGCCGGACGGCCGGTGATCGCCGTCACCTGCGCCGCGATCTCGCCCGCGTCGAAGGCATCCAGCTCACGCACCTCCACGCCCGCGACGCGCTGCACCTCGGCCAGGAAGGGGCGGAGCGCGTGGCGTCGGTGCAGCTCGTCCGAGCGGTAGGTGGCGATGAAGAGCAGGCGGCCGTCGCGCGCGTTGCGAACCAGGAAGCGCAGCAGGTCGCGAGTGGAGGAGTCGGCCCAGTGCAGATCCTCGAGCACCAGGACCACCGGCCGCTCGTCCGCCAGGCGACGCAGGACGCCGAAGACCACCTCGAACAGCCGCGCCTGCCGGGCGGTCGAGGCGAACGAGGCGTCGGGCGCCGACGGCGCGGCACGGCCGCCGAGGTCCGGCAGGAGGTGGGCGAGGGCATCGCGGCCGGGGCCGATGATGGCGTCGAGTCGCTCCCGAGGCAGCGAGCGCAGCAGGGGTCGCAGGGCGGCCACGAACGGCGCGTACGGGAGCCCAGTGTCCCCGAGCTGCAGGCAGTCACCGATGAGGATCTCGGCGTCACGCCTCCGCAGCCGTCCGACGAACTCGGTGACCAGGCGGGTCTTCCCGATCCCCGCCTCACCGCCGATCAGTCGCGTGGTCGGTTCACCGGTGGACGCGAGCTCGAAGGCGCGGTCGAGCCACACCAGCTCCGCTTCGCGGCCGACGAAGACCGGGCTGCTGACGCTGGGCATGGGCTCGATGATAGCCACGAGACGCCCCGCGATGGACGGCCGGTCAGGCCGCTTCTGGGCTGGTGCTCCGCAACCGCCCTCGATGGCGGCACAGGAGAGAGCGAGTGGCGAGCTCGGAGCGACCGATGCGGCGGGCGATCTCGGCGCCCGAGAACCCGTGGGCGGCGAGCAGCAACGCCACCCTCGCGTGATCGGGCAGCCCGGCCAGCCGCAGGTGCACGGCATGGGCCGCCTCCCGGGCCAGCAGCTGCTCCTCCGGCGACGGGGCCACGTCGTGCTGGACCAGCTCCGGCGCTCGGCGCGCGGCGACGCCTCGCCGGCGGGCGCGGCTGGCCGCGAGGTTCATGGCGACGCGGAAGAGCCACGCGCGGGGATGGTCGGGCGCGCGGCCACCGGCGGTCTCGGTCAGGAGGCGCAGGAACGCCTCGTGGAGCAGATCCTCCGCCTCGGACGCATCCCGCACGGTGGCGAACAGGAAGGCGCGGAGGGCGTCAGCGTGCTCCTCGTACGCGCCGTGGGCGGAAATGGCCTGCTCGGCGACCGGCTCCCCCCGGGCGCCCCCCGCGCCCCGGTCACCGAGCGTCTCCCCCCGGGCCATCCCCATGCAGGGACCTTAGCCCTAAAGGTCGGCGACGCGCATCTGGAGAACCTTTATTTTTTCGACTATTTCTCGACCCGGCCGCCGGAGCGCGACGTACGGAGGGTCAGGTGCCGGAGTCGTAGGACTCGCTGTAGGCCTTCTGCTCGGCCGTCATCGGGTCGATCCGGATGCCCATGCTCTCCAGCTTCAGGCGGGCCACCTCGCGGTCGATGTCCTCGGGGATGCCGTACACCTTCGGTTCCAGGCCGTCGACGTTGGTCCGCAGCCACTCGAGTCCGAGCGCCTGGTTCGCGAAGCTCATGTCCATGACCATGGCGGGGTGCCCCTCGGCCGCGCCGAGGTTGACCAGCCGGCCGTCGGCCAGGACGTAGAGGCGCCGCCCGTCGGGCATCAGGTACTCGCGCGTGAAGGGACGCACCTCGCGCGACGACCGCGACTGCTCCTCGAGGGCCGGCAACTCGAACTCGTCGTTAAAGTGGCCCGCGTTGGCCAGGATCGCCCCGTCCGGCATCACCGGGAAGTGCTCCCGGCCCCAGACGTTCAGGTTGCCGGTGCCGCTGATGAACACGTCCCCCACGTGGGCCGCGTCCATCGCGTTCATGACGCGGTAGCCGTCCATGGCGGCCTCCAGGGCACGGACCGGATCGACCTCGCAGACGACCACGTTCGCTCCCATGCCGTGGGCCCGCGAGGCGATGCCCCGCCCCACCCAGCCGTAGCCGCCGACCACGACCGTCTTGCCGGCGAAGAGGATGTTCGTCGCGCGCAGGATGCCGTCGATCGCGCTCTGGCCGGTCCCGTAGCGGTTGTCGAACAGGTGCTTGGTGAGCGCCTCGTTCACCGCGACCACCGGGTAGGCGAGCTTGCCGGCGTTCGCCATGGCCCGCAGCCGGATGACACCGGTCGTCGTTTCCTCGGTGCCGCCCAGGACCTCGGGCAGCTGCTCGGGCCGGTTGGCGTGGAGCTCGTTGACCAGGTCCGCACCGTCGTCCATGGTGATCTCCGGGTGGTGGTCGAGTGTCGCCCGGATGTGCGCGTAGTACGAATCCCGGTCCTCGCCCTTGATGGCGAAGGTCGGGATCTCGAAGTGGGTCACCAGCGACGCCGCCACGTCGTCCTGGGTCGACAGCGGGTTCGAAGAGCACAGCACCGCATCGGCGCCGCCCGCGGCCAGCGTGCGCATCAGGTTCGCCGTCTCCGCCGTCACGTGCAGGCAGGCGCTGATCTTCCAGCCCTCGAGCGGCCGTTCGTGCTCGAACCGCTCGCGGATGCCGGCCAGGACCGGCATCTGGCGATCCGCCCACTCGATCTTCAGGCGCCCGGCATCGGCCAGGGCCAGGTCGGCCACGTCGGCCGTCTTCAGCGTCATTTCGGTTCGCGTTGCCACGGAATTCGCATCGCCTCTCGTATCGGTCGCATCAAGCCCCAGCCGCCGGACGCCCGCCGGTGGACGAGGCGCTCGACGAGGCGGCAGTGCGTACGGTAGCCGAGGCGCGAGTAGGCCGCGACGGCGGGGTCGTTGTCGGCGTGGACGTTGAGCGTCACGTCGGGCACGACGTCGAGCAGCGCGGCCGTCACGGCGCTCGTCACCATCTTGGCGAAGTCATGACCGCGGAAGTCGACGTGGGTCATGACGTTGCCGACGACCGCGATGCCCTCGTGGCGGTTCAGCGCGTGCGTGCCGGCCGCGCTCACCAGCCGCCCGCGGACGCGGACGCCGTAGTAGATGCCCTCGTCGAGGACCGATGGCGGGAAGCCCGCCCGGAACCCCAGCTGGTAGAGCCGGTTGAGATCCTCGATGTCCAGGGCGGTGAGCCGCTCGGCCGGGCCGGCGAACGGCGCGAAGGCCCCACGGTCGACCACCATGCGCAGCATCTCGACCGGCGTGTCCAGGTCGTACAGATCGCGGAGCGCCGGCTCGTGGATCTCGGTCGCCTGCAGGTACGCGTCGCGCGGGCGGATCACCGATTCGAGGATGGAGCGGCACCCGTCCGGCGCCCCCATCAGGAACAGCGGCTGCGGCACCAGGCCCTCGTGGTGCATGACCAGCGAGGTCGGCTCCCCGTGCTCGTCGCTGGCGAGCGCCCAGCTGACGCGGGCGCGGTTCGGGCCGTCGAGGTCGCCCAGGGCGTAGGCAGCGTAGAGCCGATCGCGACGTAGGAAGGCGGCGATCTCCGACCGGTCGCTGACCGCGCGGGCCTGGAGCCGGTGGGAGGACGCGACCGCCATGACGTCGGTGCTCCCCCCGCCGACTAGTAGCTCAGCAGAGCGTGGATGTCGAAGTCGTCGAGCTTCTCGCGACCGTGCAGCGCGGTGAGCTCGACCATGAACGAGAGGCCGGCGATCTCGCCGCCGAGCCGGCGCACGAGCTCGATGGTGCCCATCACCGTGCCGCCCGTGGCCAGCAGGTCGTCGACGATCAGCACGCGCTGGCCCTTGTCGATCGCATCGGCGTGGATCTCGAGCGTCGCCGTCCCGTACTCGAGCTCGTACTCGACCTCGATGGTCTCGGCCGGCAGCTTCCCGAGCTTGCGGACCGGGACGAACCCGGCGCCCAGCTTGTAGGCGAGCGGCGCGCTGAAGATGAACCCGCGGGACTCCATGCCGACGACGACGTCGACCTTCGTGTCGCCGATCGCATCGGCCATGCGGTCGATCACCTCCCGGAACGCGTCGGGCTCGCGGAGCAGGGTGGTGATGTCGTAGAAGAGGATCCCCGGCTTGGGGAAGTCCGGGACCTCGCGGATCAGGGCGCGGAGGTCATCGACGGACGAGACGGTCACGGTATCCGGACACTCCTTGGTGCGGCGGTCAGGGGCGAACGGCGCCCGGTGAGTCTAGACCGATGCGGGCGGCCGGGGCAACGCGCCGGCCGCCCGTGGTGCGTCAGGCGCTGAGGCCCGCCAGCCGGCGCAGCACGGTCTGCAGCACGCCGCCGTTGCGCAGGTAGGTGACGTCGATCTCACCGTCGAGCCGCGACCGAACGCGGAAGCGGACCTCGCGCCCGTCCTCGCCGCGCGCCACGACGGTCAGCTCCTGCCGGGGCAGCAGGCCGTCGGCGACGCCCAGCACGTCGAAGGTCTCGCGTCCCGTCAGGCCCAGCGAGGTGGCGTTCTCGCCGGGCAGGAATTGCAGCGGCAGGATGCCCATACCGACCAGGTTCGAACGGTGGATGCGCTCGTAGGACTCGGCGATGACGGCACGCACGCCCTGGAGCATCGGTCCCTTGGCGGCCCAATCGCGCGACGAGCCGGATCCGTACTCCTTCCCGGCCAGGATGACGAGCGGCGTCCCGTCCTCGGCGTAACGCATGGCGGCGTCGAAGATGCTCATCCGTTCCCCACTGGGCAGGTGCTCGGTGACGTTGCCCTCCGCGTCCGGCGTGAGCAGGTTGCGCAGCCGGATGTTGGCGAACGTGCCGCGCATCATGACCTCGTGGTGGCCGCGCCGCGACCCGTACGAGTTGAAGTCGCGCGGCTCGACGCCGTGCTCCATCAGCCACCTCCCGGCCGGCGAGGTGCGGGCGATGGAGCCGGCCGGCGAGATGTGATCCGTGGTGACGCTGTCGCCCAGGACGGCCAGGACGCGGGCGCCGGTGATGTCCTGCGGCGGCGGAAGCTCCCCGCCGAGGCCCTCGAAGAACGGCGGCCGCGCCACGTAGGTCGAGGCGGGATCCCAGGCGTAGCGGTCGCCGGCCGGGACCGGGAGCGTCGTCCAGCGCTCGTCGCCCTCGAACACCGAGGCGTAGTTGCGACGGAAGACGTCACCGCTGACGGACTTCAGCACGACCGACGCGACCTCCTTCGGCGAGGGCCAGAGGTCGGCGAGCATCACCGGCCGTCCGTCGCGGTCGGTGCCGATCGGCTCGGTCGTGAGGTCGACGTCGATCCGCCCGGCCAGCGCGAAGGCCACGACCAGCGGCGGCGAGGCCAGGTAGCTCGCCCGGGCCAGCGGGTGGATGCGCCCCTCGAAGTTGCGGTTGCCGGACAGCACAGCCACGCCCACCAGGTCGTTGCCTTCGATCGCCTCCGCGATCGGCTCCGCCAGCGGGCCGGAGTTGCCGATGCAGGTCGTGCAGCCGTAGCCGACCAGGTTGAAGCGCAGCGCCTCGAGCGGAGCCATCAGGCCCGCGTTCTCGAGGTAGTCGGTGACGGCGCGCGATCCCGGGGCCAGAGAGGTCTTGACCCACGGCTTGGTGGTCAGCCCGCGCTCGACCGCGTTGCGCGCCAGCAGGCCGGCCGCGACCATGACCGAGGGGTTGCTGGTGTTGGTGCACGAGGTGATCGCCGCGATCACCACCGAGCCGGAGCGCAGGTCGAAGCGCTCGCCCTCCAGCTCCACGGGCACGGACCGATACGCCCGCTGCGCGGGCGTCCCCGGCGCCGGCGGCGATGCCCGCGCCGGCATCGGCGCTGCGGGCTCAGCCTCTGCCGCTTCGCGCGTGTAGGACGGTGCGTCGGAGGCCGGGAAGGACTCCTCGCTCGCCTCCTCCACCTGGCCGAGCGGCGGCTCGGTCGCATCCTCCAGGCCGTCGGGGAAGGCCGCGCGGAAGCCGTCCCGCAGCTCCGTCAGCGCCACCCGGTCCTGCGGCCGCTTCGGCCCGGCCAGCGACGGCACGACCGTCGACAGGTCGAGCGACAGCGACTCGCTGAAGATCGGCTCCGGCGTGTCGTCGGTCCGGAACAGGCCCTGGGCCCTGGTGTACGCCTCGACCCGGGCGATCACGTCGTCGGGTCGGCCGGTCATGCGCAGGTAGCGCAGCGTCTCGTCGTCGACGGGGAAGAGGGTCGCGGTGGCGCCGAACTCCGGCGACATGTTCGAGATCGTGGCGCGGTCCGCGAGCGGCAGCTTGCTCAGGCCGGGCCCGTAGAACTCGACGAACTTGCCCACCACGCCGTGGCGGCGCAGCATCTCGGTCACGAACAGGACCAGGTCCGTGGCCGTGGCCCCCGAGGGCAGCTCACCGTCGAGCCGGAAGCCGACGACGACGGGCATCGGCTGGTAGAGCGGCTGGCCGAGCAGCGCCGCCTCCGCCTCGATCCCGCCGACCCCCCAGCCGACGACGCCCAGGCCGTTGATCATCGTCGTGTGCGAGTCGGTCCCGACGAGAGTGTCGGGCAGCAGCACGCCGTCGCGCTCAGCGACCACGTCGGCCAGGAACTCCAGGTTGACCTGGTGCACGATGCCCGTGCCGGGCGGGACGACGCGGAAGTCCTTGAAAGCCTGCTGCGCCCAGCGCAGGAGCGCGTACCGCTCGCCGTTGCGCTCGTACTCGCGCTCGACGTTGATGAGGAACGCCGCCTCCGTGCCGAACTGGTCGACCTGCACGCTGTGGTCGATCACCAGGTCGGCGGGCACCAGCGGGTTGATGCGCGACGGGTCGCCACCCAGCTCCGCCATGGCATCGCGCATGGCGGCGAGGTCCACGACGCACGGGACGCCGGTGAAGTCCTGCAGGATGACGCGGGCCGGCATGAACGGCAGCTCGGCCTCGGCCGGCTGCGCCGGGTTCCAGGAGGCCAGCGCCCGGACGTCGTCGACGCTCACGAGGTCCGGCTGTGTGGCCGCGCCGCGGAGCATGTTCTCCAGCAGCACCTTGACGGTGTAGGGAAGCCGCTCGAGGTTGCCCGCTCCGGCGGCGGTCAGCGGGTAGTACGCGAAGTCGCGGTCGCCGACGCGCAGCGTGGAACGAGCGCCGGTGGGCTCGGTGGGATGGGACGTCACGGTCGCCTCCTTTCGTCGTCGCGTCCGCGGGACGCGTCATCGGTCGAAGATCGGCGCCGGACGGGTGCGCCCGTCGCGGGTCGAGTGGTCAGACCAGTCTACCGTACGACGGCGGAGGACCATCGAGTACGTCGCATGACCGATTGCGGAATCCGTGGAGGCCGGGCATCATCCGCTCGCCACGGGGGACTCCCTCTCGCACCGCCGCCCCTCGCCGACGCTGCCCGGTGAGCCGATGCCGGCGTGCGTTCGCTGACGCGAAGGCCTTGTCCGGCAGCGCTGTGACCACCACGGGAGGGCACCACTGCTCATGCGGATTCTTCGCACCACCGCCGTGCCGAGCCTCGCGCTCGCGCTCCTCCTCGCCGCGTGCGGCGGGACCGGCTCCACGTCGAGCGCTGCCGACGACGACGGCGGCAGCCAGCCCAGCGCCACGGCGAGCGCGGCCGAAGACGACGGCCAGGGCGATGGAGGCGGGTCGGCCGGCGACGCCGGCGGGGACGCGGCGGCCAGTGTCGAGGTCACCATCACCGGTGGCGAGTTCGAAGGCTCCTACTCCGGCAGCGTGCCGGATGGCGGCTGCAGCCGCGGGGCCACGGGCGAGAACACCTTCGGCCTGCAGTACAGCACCACCGAGGACGTCGAGCTCAGCAGCGTCCAGCTGATCGTCAACGACGCCGATGCGGCCGCGTCCGGCAGCGACGACTTCCAGACGACCTTCACGTTCGGCGACCTGCTCAACGGGACGAACGTCGACCTGAAGCCCGCGGACGGCGAGGGCTCGGGCACGGTGACCCTGGACGACCGCGGCGATACGGCCACGATCACGATCGAGGGCGAGACCAGCGACGGCGTCGGCATCGACGCGACGGTCGAGTGCCACTCGGTGTTCGACTTCGGCGGCTGACGCCCGCCACTCGGTCCGGTCACGGGGCGCGGCGCGCAAGCGTCGCGCCCTTCGTCGCCTCGACCCCCTCGCCACCGGTGGCATGCTTCGGTCCACACCGAACGAGGCCCGGCAAACGGCGCGAGCGACGTTCGACCGATCTCGTGCAGGCCGATCGGCACGGGACGTCGATCACCTGCCACCCCACCCTGAAGGTGCTCGAGGAGGCGATGGCGGTCCCGATGTCCACGCCGGGGATCGGCGCGAAGGAGGCGTCATGAAGGTCGTGCTGGCGGCGAACTCGTACCTGGTGGGGCGCGACGACCCGGCGCGCCGTGGCTCGGAGGTGGCCCGCTCATGACCCTCGAGGAGATCCTGCCCTTCCTGATCCCGCTGATCGTGCTCCAGCTGGCGCTCATGGCCGTCGGCCTGTACGACCTGACGCGGCCCGATCGCCGCGTCAAGGGCGGCAACAAGCTGGTGTGGGGACTGGTCATCGTGTTCGGCCAGATGATCGGTCCGCTCGCGTACTTCCTCTTCGGCCGCGAGGACGTCTGAGCCGATGCGCGACGGAGCCTCCGCCATCCGCGCGCGCGGCCTGTCCAAGCGATACGGCGACGTGCTGGCGCTGGACGGGCTGGACCTCGATGTCCCGCGCGGGAGCGTCTTCGGCTTCCTCGGCCCCAACGGCGCCGGCAAGACCACCACCCTGCGGATCCTGACCTCGCTGGCGACCGCGACCGATGGCAGCGCCGAGATCCTGGGGGTCCCCGTCGGCGACGGTGCGCCCAACCGGCAGGGCATGATCGGCTACCTGGACCAGGATCCACGCTTCCACGGCTGGATGCGCGGCCGCGAGCTGCTCGAGCTGGTGGGCCGGCTGTACGGCCTGCAGGGGGCCGCGCTGCGCGGCCGGATCGACGAGGTCCTCGAGGTCGTCGGCCTGGCCGAAGCCGGCCGGCGCACCATCGGCGGCTATTCGGGAGGCATGCGGCAGCGGCTCGGGCTGGCCCAGACCATCCTGAACCGTCCCCCGGTGCTGCTCCTGGACGAGCCGGTGAGCGCCCTCGACCCCGAGGGCCGGCGGGACGTCCTCGACGTCATCCGAGCCCTCGGCGACGGGGAGACGACGGTCCTCTTCTCGACCCACATCCTCAATGACGTGGAGCGCGTCTGCGATCGCGTCGCGATCCTCGACCGCGGCCGCCTGGTGACCGAGGCCGCGATGGACGAGCTGCTCGACCGCTACGCCGGGCCGGTGTACGAGGTGGAGCCGGACGGACTCGACGACGCGGGTCTCGCGCGCCTCGCCGCAACGCTCGGGGACGTCGGCGGCGTCACCGGAGTCGAGCGAGGACACGGCGTGCTGCGCGTATCGGTCGACGACGGCCCCCGGGCCTCCGGCCGGCTGCTGGCGGCACTCGCGGCCGCCGACCTCGCGGTCGTGCGCTTCGAGCGACAGCGGCCGACGCTGGAGGACGTCTTCCTGCGGCTCGTCGGCCGCAACGCCGGAGGAGCGGCGTCATGACCGGATTCGGACCGTTGCTGCGCAAGGAGCTGCTGGAGCAGTGGCGCACCAAGCGGCTGCTGGTGGTGATCATCGTGTTCATCGCGCTCGGCATCGGCTCGGCGTTCCTGGCGCGCTACACCGCGGAGCTCATCCAGGCACTGGGCGGCGTGCCGTTCGAGATCGAGCTGCCCGAGCCGACCGTCGCCGACGCGGTCACCCAGTTCCTCAAGAACCTCGGCCAGGCGGGGATCCTCACCGCGATCCTGCTGGCGATGGGGTCGGTGGCGACGGAGAAGGAGCGCGGGACCGCGGCGCTGCTGCTGTCCAAGCCGGCGTCGCGCGGCGCGTACCTGGCCAGCAAGCTCGTGGCCATCGCCACGACCCTCACGGCCGGCATGCTGCTGGCCTCGATCGCCGGCTACGTCTACACGGTGCTGCTGTTCGAGCCGCCGAGCGTCACGGGCTGGGCCGGTATGACCGCGCTGCTGCTGCTCTCGCTGTTCGCCTACGCGGCACTCACGTTCCTGGGCAGCACGCTCACGCGCTCCGCCGTCGCTGCCGCGGCGATCGGTGTCGCCGGGATGATCGTGCTGGCCATGGTGGCGGCGATCCCGAGCATCGCGCCCTACCTGCCCGCCGGAATCAGCGGCCAGCCCGCCATGGCCGTCGCGCTCGGCACCGATCCCGGTCCGCTGCTCGGGCCGATCGCTGCGAACGTCGGGCTGGTGCTCGGACTGGCGGCGCTGAGCTGGCTCGCCTTCCGGCGCCAGGAGCTCTGAGATGACGATCACCTGGGAGCTCCGCCTCCCCTAGCTGACGGCGGTCCCCCTCGCCCCCAGCGCGTCGAGCGCGCGCAGGGCGACCTCGATCGGGTCGCGCCCCACGACCACCGGGATCCGAACCTGGTTCGACGCCGTATCCGGGCGGAGGCCGGCGACCTGCAGCGCCACGCTGACCGCACGCCGATCGGGCATGCGCGTCCACTTCAGCGTCACCCGCCGATCCTCGACGCGCACGTCGGGGACGCCCGCGGCCTCGGCGGCCAGGCGAACGCGCACGGCGGTGAACAGGCCCTCCACGGGCGCGGGGATCGGCCCGTAGCGGTCGCGCAGGTCGGCACGCAGGGCTTCGGCGTCCGCCTCGGATCGCGTCGCGGCGAAGCGCCGGTAGGCCTCGAGCTTGGCCCCCGAGTCGCCGATGTAGTCGTCGGGCAGGTACGCTGATCCCGGCAGGTCCAGCCTGACCGGCGAGGGCTCCGGCGCCGGGCGCCGGCCGCGCAGCATGTCGACCGCCTCCGCCAGCAGTCGCGTGTACATCTCGAACCCGACCGCCGCCATGAAGCCGTGCTGCTCGGCGCCCAGGATGTTGCCGGCGCCGCGTATCTCGAGGTCCGACAGGGCGATCTGGTAGCCGGCGCCGAGGTCCGACGCCGAAAAGATGGCGTGCAGCCGCTTCCGCGCCACCGGCGAGAGCGGCATGCCACGACGGTGCAGCAGGTAGGCGTGGGCGCGGCGGTCCGATCGGCCCACCCGTCCGCGCAGCTGGTACAGCTGCGCCAGCCCGAAGGTATCGGCGCGGACGATGATGATGGTGTTCGCGTTCGGGATGTCGAGGCCGGACTCGATGATGGTGGTGCACACCAGGACGTCGAACTTCCCCTCGCTGAAGTCGAGCATCACTCGCTCCAGCATGCCCTCGGCCATCTGGCCATGGCCGATGCCGACGCGCGCCCCGGGCACCAACCGCCGCACCCGCTCCGCGGCCGCCTCGATCGTCTCGACCCGGTTGTGGACGTAGAACACCTGGCCGCCACGGTCCAGCTCGCGCGCGATCGCGTCGCGCACCAGGCCGTCGTCGTCCTCCGCGATGCGAGTCTGGATCGGCAGCCGCGCCTCCGGCGGCGTCTCGATCACGGACAGGTCACGGATGCCGACGAGTGAGAGATGCAGTGTGCGCGGGATCGGCGTCGCGGACAGCGTCAGGACGTCGACCTCGCGTCGCATCTGCTTGATGCGCTCCTTGTGGCTGACCCCGAAGCGCTGCTCCTCGTCCACCACCAGGAGGCCGAGATCGGCGAAGCCGATGTCCTTCGAGAGGATCCGATGCGTCCCGATCAGGATGTCCACCGTGCCCTCGCGCACGCCATCGACGATGCGCTCCTGCTCCCGCTTCGACACGAACCTGCTGAGCATGGCGATCTCGATCGGAAACGCGGACAGGCGACGCGTGAAGGTGAGCAGGTGCTGCTGCGCCAGGACCGTGGTGGGCACGAGCACGGCCACCTGCTTGCCGTCCTGCACCGCCTTGAAGGCTGCCCGCAGCGCCACCTCGGTCTTGCCGTAGCCGACGTCGCCGACCACCAGGCGGTCCATCGGGCGGCGGCGCAGCATGTCGGCCTTGACCTCCTCGATGCTGCGCGCCTGGTCCGGCGTCTCGGTGTACGGGAAGCTCTCCTCCAGCTCGCGCTGCCAGGTCGTGTCACCGCTGAACGCGAAGCCGGGCGCCGATTCGCGGGCCGCGTAGATCTCGATCAGCTCGCGCGCCAGGTCGCCGACCGCGCGACGCACGCGCTTCTTCGTTCGCTCCCACTCGGTCCCGCCCAGCTTGCTGAGTGCGGGCGCGGGGCCGCCCGAGTAGCGCGTGATCCGGCCGATCTGATCAGCGGGGAGGAAGATCTTGTCGCTGCCGGCGAAGTCGAGCTGGAGGTACTCCTTCACGTCCTCGCCGAACGTGCGCTGCGTCATCCCGGCGTAGCGCGCGATGCCGTGGTCCACGTGCACGACGTGGTCGCCGGGCTGGAGCTTGCCGATGAGGTCCCGCGTGACGACCCGCTTCTGGGCGGTCAGGCGACGCACCCGCGTCGCGCCGAACAGCTCGCGATCGGTGAGGAGCAGCAGCTCGGATGGCGCGTGCGTGAACCCGGACGAGAGCGAGCCGTGGACCACCGCGATCCCGCCCGACCCCGGCGTTTCGCGCAGCTCGGACGTCGGGGCCGTCGGATGTCCAACCTCCTCCAGGAGCTCGCCGACGCGGCTCGCCTGGTCCGTGGTGACGACCACCCGGCGGCCGGCCTCCGCCAGCTCCACGAGCCACGACCCGGCGCGGTCGGCACGCCCGGGGAGCGGCGGCGCGCTGGCGTAGCCGGCATCGGCCTCCGCCTGCTCCTCCAGCCGCTCCTCCGCGTCCCGGGTCAGCCGGTCCAGCGTCGCCATGGCGTCGTACGGGCGGGGCCATTCCGGGGGCAGCTCCTCGTCGCGCACCAGGCCGGCGTGTCGTTCCGCGGCCTGCTCGTCGAGGTCGGCTGCCAGCGCCCGCAGCTCGTCGACGTCGGTGAGGACCAGGTGCGTCGAGGCGGTGACGTGATCGGCGGCCGGGCCCGCGGTCAGCAGGGCGGCCCACGTCTCGGCAGACTCGCCCAGGTCGCCCTGCGTCAACCTGGCGGCGTCCTCGCGCAGCTGGTCGGACCCGAGCTCGGGCGCGGATGCCACGGCCGCCTCCCAACCGCCGACGGGGATGAACTCCGAGGCGGGGACGAGGTCGACCTCCGTGTGCCGGCGTCGCGAGCCCTGGGTCATGGCGTCGAAGGTCCGGATCGACTCGATCTCGTCACCGAACAGCTCGATCCGCACCGGCTCGGAGCGGCCGGGCGGCCAGGCGTCGATCAGACCACCACGGTGCGCGAACTCCCCCACCCCGGTGACCTCGACCGTCGGCTCGTAGCCGCCGGCGACCAGCCGCTCGAGCAGCGTCCGCTGGGCAACCCGCTCGCCGACGACCACGGACGTCCGCGCCGCCTGCAGCTGCTCCGCCCCGAGGGTCCGCTGCGCCAGCGCCAGCAGCGGCGCGACGACGACGAGGTTGCTCGACCGACCGCCCAGGCCGGCGAGCACGGAGAGCCGCTCGGCCGACTCGTCGTGCTCCGGCAGCGCACGCTCGAGCGGCAGGGCCGCGCGCTCCGGGAGCGTTCGAACGTGGGTGGCGCCGACCCACGCGGCCAGGTCGTCGGCCAGCCGGTGCGCCTCCTCATCGGTGCGGGCCACGACGACCATCGGCCGATGCGGTGGCAGCGCCGCCCGGCGCGCCGCCAGGTGCGCGGCCCGCGCGGTCGCGGGCACGCGGAGGACGCCCGGTTCCGGCAGATGCGGCCGGAGGGCGTCGACGAGCGAAGCGACGCGGCGATCACCGCCGCGTGATGGCGACATGGAGGCGGTCCATGGTAGGGCGTCGGGCCCGACCGGACCCGATCGCCGCCGCTAGGGCTCGATCTCCACGCCGTTGAAGGCGTTCATCGCCTCGTCGATCCCGTCCCGCAGCCACCGCTCGGCGGCGTCGGCTCCGACCTGGACCATCTCGTCGGCCAGCTCGCGTTCGGCGGGCTTGAAGGTGGCGAGCACGTGACTCGCCGCTTCGCCGGCGCGCCCGACGCCGATGCGCAGCCGTCCGAACTCCTGCGTCCCGAGGGCCGCGATGATGTCGCGCAGGCCGTTGTGGCCGCCGGCCGAGCCGGAGCGTCGCAGGCGCACGCGACCCAGCGGCAGATCGATGTCGTCGGCGACCACCAGCAGCTCGCGCTCGAGCTCCACCTCGGTCTGCCGCAGAGCGGCACGCAATGGACCGCCGGACAGGTTCATGTACTTCATCGGCTTGACCAGCAGCACCCGGCCGACCGGCTCCGGCAGGCGCGCCTCGAGGACGGCCGCTCCCTCGCGCACCCGACCCTGCCCGGTCAGGCCCCAGCGGTCGGCCAGCAGGTCGACCACGCGAAAGCCGACGTTGTGCCGCGTGAACCGGAAGCGCTCGCCGGGGTTGCCGAGCCCGCAGATCACCTTCATCGGCGCCGATGCTACCCGGCCGACTATCCTCGCGGCCGTGGAGCCGCACCGAACCCGATCCTCCGAGCCGCCGCGCAGCGCCGACGTCGTCGTCATCGGCGGCGGGATCATCGGCTGCGCGAGCGCGGCCATGATGGCGGACCGTGGCGCGCGGGTCGTGCTGGTGGAGGGCACGGCGATCGGCGCGGGCGCGTCGGGCCGCAACCTCGGCGCGATCCAGCACCCCTTCGACCCGGTGCTCGCGCCGCTGTACCACGAGACCCTGTCGCGCTACCGCGCCCTGGTCGCGTCGTTCGACGCCGGATTCGCCGTCCCGCCGGCAGCCGCGGGCCTGCTCCTCCTCAACGCCGACGCCGATGCGGCTGCTCGCCAGGCCGCTCGCATGCGCGCCGACGTCCCCGAGCTCGACGCCCACCTGCTGGCTCCCGAGGACCTGGCCGACCTCGAGCCGGCGCTCGCTCCCGGCCTGTCGGCCGTCCGGCTGGAAACGGGCTTCCCGATCCCGCCGGCTGCCGCCACCGATGCATGGGCGCGGCTCGCCGTCGATCGCGGCGTGGCCATCCACGTGGGGCGCGCCGCCCGGCCATCGCTGCAGGGCGGACGGGTCGCCGGTGTCGCGATCGACGGCGCCGGCGTCGTCGCGACGGACCGCGTCCTGGTCGCCGCCGGACCGTGGACGCCGCGCCTCGTCGATCCGGGTGGCAGCTGGCAGCCGATCCGCCCGACGTACGGGGTGACGCTCCAGCTCCGCCTCGGCGGCCCCGCGCCCCACCACGTCGTCGAGGAGGACGAGGTCGACGCGATCAACCGCGCCGCTGCCGCCACGGCCCGCGCCGCAGCGGCGGACGAGGCGGGCGTTCCCTCCATCTTCAGCCTCGCCAGTGCGGGCGGCATCAGCACGCTCGGGTCCACCTTCCTTCCCGCGGAACCGAATCCGACGCAGGTCGAGCGCCTGCTCCTGCGTCGCGCGGTGGCATTCGTGCCGGCCGTGGCGGAGGCCGAGCTGCTGGGGCGGCGGATCTGCGCCCGGCCCCAGTCCGTCGACGGTCGTCCGTTCATCGGCCGCGTGGCTGCCGATGGCCTGTACGTGTGCGCCGGTCATGGACCCTGGGGCATCAGCACCGGTCCGGCATCGGCCGCCATCGCGGCCCGGGCTGTCCTCGACGGGACGCCACCACCCGTGGAGCTCGCGGCGGATCGCGCCCTCGGCTGAACCGCCCCGTATTGTGCATCCTGCACAATGATCGCGCCGACGGACCTCGAACTTCAGGCGTCCCACGGTCGCATCGGTGCCTAGGCTGCCGTGCACAAAGCGGTGCACAGCGGGAGGCCACCTTGGGCGGTATCGACACTGGCGACACGGCGTGGGTCCTGATGAGCACGGCGCTGGTCATGCTCATGACGCCCGGACTGGCGCTCTTCTACGGCGGCCTGGTCCGGCGCAAGAACGTCCTGAGCACGATCATGCACAGCTTCTTCACGCTCGGCGTCGTGAGCGTCACGTGGGTGCTGTGGGGCTACAGCCTGGCCTTCGGTCCGGACAGCGGGCTCGGCCTCGTCGGTCGGCTGGATTGGCTCGCCCTCGAAGGCGTCACCGCCACGCCGTCCCCCACCTACGCGCCGACCGTGCCGCACCTGGCGTTCATGGCCTTTCAGATGATGTTCGCCATCATCACCCCCGCCCTCATCAGCGGCAGCTTCGCCGAGCGCAAGCGGTTCAAGGCCTTCGTCCTCTTCGCCGTAGCCTGGTCCACGCTCGTCTACGCGCCAGTCGCCCACTGGGTGTGGTCCCCGGACGGGTGGCTGTTCAACCTCGGCGTCCTGGACTTCGCCGGCGGTACGGTGGTGCATCTGTCCAGCGGCGTGGCGGCGCTGGTGGCCGCCCTCTTCGTCGGGCGACGGATGGGGCTGGTCGAGCCGGCCACCGAGCCGCACGACGTGCCGATGACCGTCCTCGGCGCGGGCCTGCTGTGGTTCGGCTGGTTCGGCTTCAACGCCGGCTCGGCGCTCGGCGCCAACGGGCTGGCCGCCAACGCGCTGGTCACGACGAACACCGCCGCGGGCATGGCGGCCATCACCTGGGTCACCGTCAGCTGGCTGCACCGCGGAACGCCGTCAGTCCTCGGCGCCGCGCTCGGCGCCGTGGCCGGGCTGGTGGCCATCACGCCGGCCGCGGGGTTCGTGACGCCGGCCGCGTCGGTCGTGATCGGCCTGGGCGTCGGCCTGGCGTGCTACGGCGCGGCGCAGCTGCGCCTGCGCGCGCGGGTCGACGACGCGCTCGACGTGTTCAGCGTCCACGGGGTCGGCGGCGCCTTCGGGGCCATCGCGACCGGGGTCTTCGCCACGACCGCCGTGAACGCCGCCGGCGCCGACGGGGCGCTGGCCGGAAACCTGGGCCAGGTCGCGGTCCAGGCGCTGGGCGCCGGCGTCGTCGCGGCGTACTCGGCCATCGCGACCGCCGTGATCCTCTTCGCCGTCAACCTGGTCGTCAGCCTCCGTGTGCCGCAGCACGAGGAGGAGGCCGGCCTGGACCTCGCTCAGCACGGCGAGGTCGCCTACCAGCACGCGTCCTGAGCACGCTCAATCCTCGAACCGATAGGAGGTCAGGAACCGATGGTCACCGCCGCGCTCGTCAGCTTCGCGCTCGTCGCGCTCGCGTGGGTCGTCGCGCCGGACGGAACGCACCGTCACCGCGACGCCTGAGCGGCACGCGTCTCCCGAGGACTCGACCGGTTCAGCTGCTGGTCGTCACCGCGTGTCCGGCCCGGTCGAAGAGCGAGCCCGGCTGCCACTCGATGTGCGGGTGGCGCCGGTGGAGCACCCCCAGCACGTGGCGCTCGGCCGCGCGCATCCGCTCCTCCTCGTCGAGATCGGCGTGGTCATGCCCCAGCAGGTGCAGCGTGCCGTGGATGGCGAGCAGCGCCATCTCCTCGACCACGCCCCACCGCCCCTGCGCCGCCTGGCGCAGCGCCTGGTCCACGTCGATCACCACGTCCCCGAGCAGGAGCGCCCCCGGTGGCGAGACGCCGTCCTCCTCCGCCAGCCGTGAGTGGGTGCCGTCGACGCTCCACTCGTGAAGCGGGAAGCTGAGCACGTCAGTCGGCCCGCGCTCGCCCATGTGGTCGAAGTTCAGACGCTCCATCTCCGGGTCGGCGCACAGCGTCAGCTCGACCTCGGTCTCCATGGCGCCGAGCGCCGTTCGCGACGTCTCGGCGACGGCCGACTCGAGCAGGGCCAGCGCATCCTCGGGCGTCGTCGGCTCGACCGCCTCGCGGAGACGATCGGCGCCGATGCGGTCGTGCACGGTGACCCTGCAGGCCATGTCGCGACCATCGTAGTCCCCCCGGATCGGCGCGCTCAAGGTCGCGCGCCGCGGTCCGGACCGGCCCTCAGGCGTGCTCCCGGCGCTGCTCCATGGGCACCACGTTGTCGGGGTACTTGATGCGGGAGTGGTACATGCCCAGCAGCTGACCGACGAAGGCCTCCTTGATCTGGGCGATATTCTTCAGCGTCAGCTCGGCGTCGTCGAGCTGCCCGTCCTCGACGCGCGCATCGACGATGCGGTCGACCATGGCGCGGATGCTCTCCTCATCCTTCTCGTCCAGCGAGCGGACGCTGGCCTCGACGCCGTCGGCGAGCATCAGGATGGCCGCCTCGCGACTCTGCGGCTTCGGACCGGGGTAGCGGAAGCTGCGCTCGTCCACCAGCTCCTCGCGTCCGCTGACCTCGCGCAACGCCTTGCCGTGGAAGTAGCTCATCACGCTGGTGCCGTGATGCTGGGGGATGAACGCGATGACCTGGACCGGCAGGCCGTGCTCGTAGCCCAGGTCGATCCCGTCGCGGATGTGCCCCGCGATGATCCGGGCGCTCGTCTCCGCGCTCAGGTCGTCGTGGATGTTGTGCGCCCCCGCCTGGTTCTCGATGAAGGCCAGCGGGTTCTTCATCTTGCCGATGTCGTGGTAGTAGGCGGCCACGCGCGCGAGCAGCGGGTCCGCCCCGATCGTCTCGGCGGCGCGCTCGGCCAGGTTGCCGACCATGACGCTGTGGTGGTACGTCCCCGGCGTCTCGAGCAGCAGGCGGCGCAGCAGCCGGTTCGACGGGTTCGCCAGCTCCAGCAGCTGGAATACCGTCATGATCCCGAACAGGTTGCCCAGCACGTGGAAGCTGCCGACGGCCAGGATGACGGACAGGAAGGCGTTCGCCACGCCGGCAACGCCCAGCTGCAGGATGGCCGCGAGGTTCGACTGCTGGAGCAGGCCGAAGGCAAGGATCACGGCGAGGTTCGTCGCGGCCAGCACGCCGAAGACCCGCACGAAGACGTTCAGCCGCTCCGCGCGGGTGATGGCGAGGAGCGACGCCAGGCCGCCGGCCAGCACGAAGACCGCGATCTCGAGCGCGTCCCGGTTCATGACGCCGGCCAGGACCGCCAGGCCGATCGCCATCGCCGCTCCGGCGCCGCCCTGGAGCAGGATGCCGACCAGCAGCACCGCGCCCGACGTCGGCACCACGAAGGCCCACAGCGTCCGGTCCGCGGCGATGCGCATGACGACGGCGGTCGCCACGAACGCCAGGAAGAAGAGCAGCAGCGATCGATTGCGGTGCCAGACCTCGGGTTCGTGGCGCCACAGGAAGGCGACCAGCATCGACGCGATCAGGACCGATACCAGCGCGTTGCCCAGCACGGTCCCGGGCTCCACCTGCGGCCGCGTGAGCGCCAGCTCGTCCAGCTTCTCGTAGACCTCGACCGTGATCGGGTCGCCCTCGCGCACGACCGTCTGGCCCTGCCGGATCGTCACCATGCGCGGCGGCGTGTCGTCGCGGGCCTGCTGACGCTGCTGCGCGGTGAGCTCGACGTCGATGACCTCCGACGGCTCGATGAACTCGGCGGCCAGGTCGCCGGCCAGGTCTCGCTCGTCGGCCGGCAGGTCGGTGGTGACCAGGCTGCGGGCCGAGTCGCGGACCTCGGCCAGCTGGTCCTCGCGCACGGCATCGGTGAGGGCGGCGGCGAGTGCGGCGCGCGCCCCGTCGACGACCGCCTGCCAGCGCTCCGGGGCCAGCTCGGCCACGAGGGCACGGTCGGTGAATGGGACCTCCGGGGCGTCCGAGCCGATGCGCTGGATGACCTCGGCGCCCTCGAGGGTCCCGTTGTCGCGCAGGGCGAGCACCCGGCTCACGCGCCGCGCCATCGGGTCAAACAGCGCCAGCTGGTCCTCGAGGTTGTCGGCCGGCGACTTGACCGTGTCGGTTGATGGCGTGACGGCCGCCGCGGCCGCGTCGCGCGCCTCCTCCGTCAGGCTGTCGGACTCGAATGTCGCGTCCTTCGGCGCGCGGATGTCGCGCGGCGCCACCTGCCCGACCTCCAGGTTCTCCTGCCCGACGGTGATGTTCGCGGAGAGGACCAGGAAGATCGCGGCCGCGACCAGCGTGACGATGATCAGGGCGCGGCCGAGCGCCGCCTCCCCGGTCCGCCCCTGTTCCGCCAGGGTGCGCGGGATGAACACCTAGCCGCCCGCCAGGAGCCGCCGCACGATCTCGCTCACGCGGCGACCGTCCGCACGGCCGCGGGTCTGCGCTGAGAGGCGACCCATGACGCGGCCCATGTCGGCCGGCGCGCTCGCCCCCGATTCGCTGATGGCGGCGCGCGCCATCGACTCGATCTCGTCGTCGGACAGCTGCTGAGGCAGGAACTCGCCGAGGATCGCGGCCTCCGCCTCTTCGGCCTCGGCTCGGTCCTCGCGTCCCGCGGCGCGGTACATCTCGATGCTCTCGCGGCGCTGCTTCACCTGCTTGGTGAGGACGTCCACGACCTCGTCGTCGGTGAGGTCTCGGCCGCGCGCGATGCGCGCGTTGTGCGCGGCGGCCATGGCCATGCGCAGCGTCTGCGTGCGCCGCTCGTCGCGCGCGCGCATGGCGTCACGCATGGCGGACTCGATCCGCTGGTTCAGGGTCATGGCGGTGTCGGCTTCCGGCGTCATCGGTCTGCGTTGGTCCTCCGCTGCCGGATGCGTTGTCGGGTTGAGGCTGGCGTCTGGCGGCTAGGCGCGCGAGGAGGCCTTTCGCTTCTTGGCTTCCTTGCGCTTGCGCTTCACGCTGGGCTTCTCGTAGTGCTCGCGGCGCCGCGCCTCGGCCAGGATTCCCGACTGCTGGATCTTCTTGTTGAAGCGGCGCAGCGCGCTCTCGAACGATTCATTCTCGCCCACGCGGACCTCTGCCAAACGTCTCGCCTCCTCTCTGCTTCGGTGTTGCGCCGTGGGTGTGGGCTGGACGGATGGGCAGGCATGCGACTGCCGTACGCCAACCCGGCGCACAAGCCCGCGGAGTCTAGCAGCGGAGGTGCGGAGGGTCAACGCACGCGGGCCACCGTTGCGATGGTCACCGCGCGACAGGCTGGAGACGTC
>DASTYP010000145.1:0-20116 GCA_035764845.1 Candidatus Limnocylindria bacterium | reverse complement strand
CGGCAGCTGCGCGAGGGCCGTCAGCCCCCGGTGATGAGGCGCTGGATGTCCTGGATGCTGATCAGGATGACCAGGGCGATGAGCACCGCGAACCCGGTGAGGTAGATGAGCGCCTCACGCTCCGCCGGCAGCCGCCGACGGCGCACGGCCTCGACCAGCACGACCGCGATGCGGCCGCCATCGAGGGGCGGGAACGGAAGCACGTTGAGCACGGCCAGGTTGACCGACAGCAGGCCGACGAACAGGAGCTGGTTGAACAGCGGCGAATCGAGGACTTCGCCCGTCTCCTGGGCGATACCGATGGGTCCGCGCGCGTCGCCGGCGTTCGGGTTCAGGCCCAGCAGGCCGCCGACCGCATCGGCCAGGCCGCCGGGGATCTGCACGGCCAGGGTGCCGGCGAACCCGGTCCCGCGGGCGATCGCGTCGATGGGTCCATCGGCGATCGGCGGATCCTCCCCCACCTCCGCCGGCTTGTAGCCGAAGCCGACAGGACCGATGCCGCTGGCGCGATCCCGCTCGCTCACCACGCGCGGCGTGACGGCCACGTCCACGGCGTTTCCGTCGCGCTGGACCTGGAGCACGACCGGACGGCCGGCCCGCTCGTTGATATAGTCGGTGAGGTCGGCCGAGCGATCGAACGTCTCCCCGTCGGCGCCGGTGATCACGTCACCGACCTCGAGCGAGGTGCTCGCCGGGCTGTCGGGCTGGATGGAGGCCACCTGGAGCGGGCCCTTGCCGAACGGCACCGGCATGCTGAACGCGATGGCGAAGAGGGCCGCCGCAAGGACGAAGTTCATGGCCACGCCGGCGAGGAGCACCGCCACGCGGATCCACACGGGGCGTCGGTTGAAGGCGCCGTCCATGGCGCGCTCGATCTCGGCGTCACCCAGCCCGCGCTCCCGCAGCCTGCGGATCTCGACGTCACCGTCCTCACCGAGCATCTTCACGAACCCGCCCAGCGGGATCCAGTTCAGGCTGTACCGCGTCCCGTGCCAGGTCACCGAGGTGATGCGCGGCGGAAAGCCGATGCCGAACTCCTCGACGGTGATCCCGCTGCGCTTGGCCGCGACGAAGTGGCCGAGCTCATGGACCAGCACCAGGACGACGAGGACGCCGATGAAGGCGGCGACGGTGGCGAGCACGTCCATCAGCGCAGCTCGGCCTCGACCGCGTCGCGCACCTCGCCATCCAGGGCGATGAGGTCGTGGAGATCCGGCGTTCGATCGCTGCCCCAGCGCTCCACGCTGCGCTCGATGGTGCGTGCGATGGCCGTGAAGCCGATGCGGCCATCCAGGAACGCGGCGACCGCGACTTCGTCGGCGGCGTTGACGATGGTGCCGCGGTTCCCGCCGGCGGCGGCCGCTGCCCGCACCACGTCGTACGCCGGAAAGGCACCGGGCGAGAGCGGTGCGAAGGCGAGCGAGCCCCAGTCGGCGGGGTGCGAGCGGCGCGCCGGGGAGGGCGTGCGCTCGGGGTAGGTCAGCGCGTACTGGATGGGGAGGCGCATGTCGGGGAGGCCGAGCTGTGCCTTGAACGAGCCGTCCGCGAACTCGACGAGCGAGTGGACGACGCTCTGGGGGTGGATCACGGCATCAATCCTAGAGTACGGGAGCCGGTACAGCCATTTGGCCTCGATGACCTCGAACGCCTTGTTGACGAGCGTGGCCGAGTCGATGGTGATCTTCGGCCCCATTCGCCAGGTGGGGTGCGCGAGCGCCTCGGCGGCGGTCACGTCCACCAGCGACTCGGGCGGGCGGCCGCGAAAGGGGCCGCCGCTGGCGGTCAGCACCAGACGCTCGATCGCCTCACGCGGTTCCCCGACCACGCACTGCCAGATCGCCGAGTGCTCGCTGTCGATCGGCCGCAGCCGGTCCAGCGGGTCGCCGCCCAGCTCGTCCAGCTCCCGTGCCACCAGGTGGCCGCCGGTGACCAGGGTCTCCTTGTTGGCGAGGGCGACGCGGCGTCCGCTGCGCAGCGCGTCGAGCACCGCTGGCAGCGCCGTCATCCCCGTGGTGGCGACCACGACCAGCTCCACGCCGTGGAGCGTGGCGAGCTCGGCGAGGCCGCTGACGCGACGGGATACGGGCACGGAGGCCTCGTCCTGCGCGCACCACGCCTTGGCGGCAGGCCAGCGCTCCAGCTGCCGGGCGAACCCGACGCCACCGCGACCGGAGGCGAGGGCGCGCACCTCGAACCGGTCGCCCAGCCCTTCGATCACCTCGAGCGCCTGCCGGCCGATGGAGCCGGTGGAGCCCAGGATCGCGACGCCGGTCATACCACCCGGCCGGCCACCAGCAGGGCGTACCCGGCGAGCATCGGCGCGGCGAACAGGAAGGAGTCCACGCGGTCGAGGATGCCGCCGTGGCCGGGTACCAGGAACCCGGACTCCTTGCGGCCCGCCGCGCGCTTGAGCATCGACTCGGCCAGGTCACCGGCCTGTGCGGCGAGGCCGACCAGCGGGCCCATGATCAGGGGGTGCCACGGCTCCAGGCCGATCAGCCAGGCGCCGATCCCGGCACCGATGGTCGACAGGATGAGTCCCCCGGCGACCCCCTCGACCGTCTTCGACGGGCTGATGTGCTCGACCAGTCGCCTCCGGCCGACCAGGCGGCCCGTCAGGTAGGCGCCGGTGTCGTAGCCCCACACGATGAGCACCAAGGTCAGCGCCCAGGCGACGCCCGAGCCGATCCCCAGCCCGCCGACGCCGCTCGTCCAGCTCCCGCCCGGCGGCGCGAGGTGCGCCACAAGCACGATCGTCGGCAGCAGCAGGCCGACGTAGGCGACCCCGAACGTGGTCATCGCCCAGGTCAGGAACCCGGCGCGCGGGTCGCCGCGCATGAACCCGGCCGCGGCGAGGAGCAGCACCGTCGCCACCAGGGTCGAGGCCACCACGCCAGGCGGGTCGAGCGAGGCCAGCAGCGTGGCGGCCGGCCCGCCGACGCCCTGGGCGTTCGCGGCGGTCAGGCCCGCCGCGGTCAGCGCCATGCCCGCCAGGATGCTGAGCACCTGGGGCGGCTGGTAGCCGGCGGCGTCGAGCAGCGAGACCATCTCCACCAGGGCCAGGAAGGCCACGAGGCCGATGAGCAGCGACAGCCACGGCTCGCCGAGCAGGACGACGCCGAGAATGATCGGGCCGAGGATTGCCGCGGTCAGGAGGCGGGTGCGCAGCATCGGCTCAGCCTCCGAAGCGCCGCTCACGGCGGGCGAAGTCGTCGAGGGCCGCGTCAAAGTCCTCGGGGGTGAACTCCGGCCAGAACTTGGGGCAGAAGACGAGCTCGGCGTACGCCGCCTGCCAGATGAGGAAGTTGCTGGTTCGGACATCCCCACCGGTCCGGATCAGCAGGTCCACGTCGGGCTGGCCCGCCGTGTAGAGGTGCGTGGCGAAGTGCGCCTCGTCGACCGAGTCCGGGTCGACGCGCGCGGCGATGAGCTCGCGCGCGGCGTCGACGATCTCCGCCCGGCCCGAGTAGTTGAAACAGATGTTGAGGTCGAGCCGCGTGCCGCCCTGCGTTCGCTCCTCGGCGTTGCGGATGGAGCGCTGGACGTCGGCCGGCGCCTCGTGCAGGCGGCCGATGACCCGGACTCGCACGCCCTCCTCGATCAGCTCGTCGGTGTACTGCCGAACGGCGCCGTCGATGAGCCCGAACAGGCCGGTGACCTCATCCCCGGGCCGCGACCAGTTCTCGGTGCTGAAGGTGTAGACGCTCAGTGTCGAGACCCCGCGGTCGCGCGCGCGTCGAACGACGGGACGGATGGCCTCGATGCCCTGCACGTGCCCCGCGAGGACCGGAAGCCCGCGGTCGCGCGCCCACCGACGGTTCCCGTCGGCGATGATCGCCACGTGCCGTGGAGCCACCGCCTCCGGCACGCTCAGACCTCCAGGATCTCGGCTTCCTTGCGATCGGCGCGGGAGTCGATGGCCTCGATGAATCGGTCCGTGAGCTTCTGCAGCTGGTCCAGCTCGCGGCGCTCGTCGTCCTCGCTCAGCTCGCCGTCGCGCATCGAGCGCTTCAGCTGGTCGGCGACCTCGCGGCGGTGATTGCGGACCTCGACCTTGGCCTCCTCGGTTCGGCGACGGACCTGCTTCACCATGTCGCGGCGCCGCTCCTCGGTGAGCGGCGGGACGTTGAGGCGGACAACCGTCCCGTCGACGTTCGGCACCAGGCCGATGTCGCTCTTGGTGATCGCCTTCTCGATGGCTGACAGGACCGATCGGTCCCACGGCTGAATCACGATGAGGTGCGGGTCGGGGGTGCTGATGCCGGCCAGCTGGTTCAGCGGGGTCTGCGCCCCGTAGTAATCGACGACGATCCGCTCGACCAGCGCGGTCGATGCCCGCCCGGTCCGGAAGCCGGCGAAGTCACGCTCCATCGCTTCGACGGCACGCTGCATCTTGGGTTCGATGGCGGTGAGCGCCTCGTGCGTCATCGGGACTCCTCTCCTGAGATCAGCGTACCGATCCGCTCGCCGCGGACCGCCCTGGCGATGTTGCCCGGAACCGTCATGTCGAAGACGACGATCGGCATCTCGTTGTCCATCGCCAGGCTCACGGCGGTGGCATCGAGCGCCTGCAGCCGGCTGCTCAGCAGCTGCGTGTAGCCGATGCGGCTGAAGCGCTGGGCCTCGGGATGCGTCTCCGGATCGGCATCGTACACCCCGTCGACGCGGGTGGCCTTGAGGATCACCTGGGCGTGCACCTCGACGGCGCGCAGCGTCGCAGCCGTATCGGTCGTGAAGTAGGGATTGCCCGTCCCGGCGACCATGACGACCACGCGCCCCTTCTCGAGGTGCCGCACCGCGCGACGCCGGATGTACGGCTCGCAGATCTCGTTCATGGCGATCGCGCTCATGACCCGCGTCGGGCAGCCGACCTGCTCCAGCGCGTCCTGGATGGCGAGGCCGTTCATGACCGTCGCCAGCATGCCCATGTAATCGCCGGTCGCGCGGTCCATGCCGCGCGCGGAGGCCGCCAGCCCGCGGAAGATGTTGCCACCTCCCACGACGATCGCGACCTGGATCCCCTCCCGCGCGCTGTCGGCCACCTGAGAGGCGATGTCTCGCACCACGGCCGGGTCGATCCCGTACTCGTGCTCGCCCATGAGGGCCTCGCCGGAGAGCTTCAGCAGCACCCGGCGAGACTCCCGGGACTTCGCGTCCGCGGTGACCGACACCGTCACGGGATCAGGCGCCCTCGTCGGTCGGCTCGGCCGCATCGGCCGTCTCGCCGACGGCCATGCGCGCGAAGCGGGCGACCTTGATGTTCTCGCCGAGCAGGGCCACCTTCTCGGTGATCAGGTCGCTCATCTTCTTGTCCGTGTCGCGATACGGCTGCTCGAGCAGGCAGACCTGCTCGAACCACTTGTTGAGCTTGCCCTCCACGATCATCGGGATGCGGTCGGCTGGCCGGCCGTCGCGCTCCGCGTCGATGGCGAAGAGGCGCTTCTGCTCGTCGAGGACGTCGGCCGGGACGTCATCGCGGCTGACGTAGAGCGGCGACATGCCGGCGATCTGCATGGCGATGTCCCGGGACAGCTGCTGGAAGTCGTCGGTGCGAGCGACGAAGTCCGTCTCGCAGTTGAGCTCCAGCAGCACGCCGAGGCGAGCGCCGTGGTGGATGTAGCTGGCGATGATGCCCTCGCGCGCCGCACGGCCGGCCTTCTTGGCCGCCGTGGACAGGCCCTTCTCGCGCAGCCACAGCGCGGCCTTCTCGTAGTCGCCACCCGACTGCTCGAGCGCGCGCTTGCAGTCCATGATTCCGGCGCCGGTCTGCTCCCGGAGCCGCTTCACATCCTCGGGCTTGATCATCAGGGTGTTCGTCATGTTCCTTCCTGCCGCCGCCTAGACGCGGGGCTCCTTGCTGTGCTCGTCGATGAGGCGCTCGTGCTCGCGGTCGGGATCGCGCTCGGGCTCACCCTCCTCGAGGTGCGCGGCTCGCCGCGCGCGGGCGCGACGCTCCTCCTCCTCGTCGTCCTCCGGCTCGGGCTCGAAGACGAGCGCCTCGCCCGAGGCCAGGGCCGCGGTGTAGTCGGCCTCTGAGGTGAGCGCCGCCTCGTCGACCGGCGGCATCGCCTCGGCCTGCTCGAACTCCTCGTCCAGGCGGGCCTGCCGCTCGGCGATGGCGCCGGCGGCCGCATCGGCCACCAGGCCGCACACGAGCTTGACCGAGCGGATCGCGTCGTCGTTGGCCGGGATGACCCAGTCGATGACGTCGGGGTCGCAGTTCGTATCGGTCATCGCGACGATGGGGATCTCGAGGCGCCGGGCCTCCGCGACGGCGATGGACTCGCGGTGCGGGTCGACGATGAAGACCGCGCCGGGCAGGCGTCGCATCTTGCGGATGCCGCCCAGGGCCGCGTCGAGCTTCGTGATCTCGTCGTTGAGCTTCGAGGCCTCCTTCTTGGTCAGGCGCTCGAACTCACCGGAGTCGCGACGGGCCTCGAGGGCCTCGAGTCGCTGGATCCGGCGCTTGATGGTGTTGAAGTTCGTCAGCATGCCGCCCAGCCAGCGCGTGTTCACGAAGTGCTGGTTCGAGCGCTGCGCCGCCTCGGCGATGGCCTCCTGGGCCTGCTTCTTCGTGCCGACGAAGAGAATGCCCTCGCCGCGGCGAACCGTCTCGCGGACGAACTCGAGCGCCTGGTCGAGGCGCGTGACCGTCTGCGCGAGGTCGATGATGTGAATCCCGTTGCGCTCCGCGAAGATGTACTCGCGCATCTTCGGGTTCCAGCGCCGGGTCTGGTGCCCGAAGTGGACGCCCGCCTCGAGCAGCTGCTTCATGGTCGTGGCAGCCAAGAGATACCTCCGGTTGTTCCTCCGCCCGGCCTCGCGTCTCGGGCCGACTCGCGCCGTTCAGGCGCGAGCACCGATGGCCAGCGAGATCCGCCGGGCGTGTGTGATGGGGACGCGGCACCACGCCAGCGCGTGGGCCGTCCGGAAGTATACCAGAGCGCGCCTGCGCTCTTCCCGCACGCGGTTGGTCACTGATGCGGACCGGACCACACCGGACGGTACTCCAGTACCGATGCGGGAGCCCGCTCGTACCTTGACCCCGCCCCGATCGCTCCTAGCATCGGCTCGCGTCGCTCCACCGACGCAACCGAGATTTCGTCGAATTTCGATGATCCTGGCCGTGCTCACCGGAGGTCCATGTTGTCCCAGCGTCCCCGGCTCCTCTTCCCTGCTCTCGGCCTCGCCGCCACGCTGACGGCCGGCCCGTTCCTGGCCGGCGTGGCGCTGGCCGCAGATCCGATCGTCGTCGTCCAGCGCGGCGACACGCTCAGCGGCATCTCGAAGCGTCAGGGCGTGGCGATCTCGGACATCGTCGCGCTCAACGGCCTGGCGGATCCGAACCGCATCTACGTCGGGCAGCGCCTGCGTCTGACCGCACCCGCTCCGGCAGCTCCCGCTGCGGCGGCACCGCCTGCTCCGGCCGCGCCAGCGGCAGCGACCGCGCCATCCACGACCGTCCATACCGTGGCCCGCGGCGAGAGCCTGTGGACCATCGCGCGTCGCTACGGCGTCAGCGTCTCGGCGATCGTGGCGGCCAATGGCATCAGCAACCCGAGCCGGATCTACGGTGGGCAGCAGCTCACCATTCCGGGGACAGCCCCGGCACCCGCTCCCGCCGCTCCCGCTGCGACGCCCCCGGCCGCATCGACGCCGAGTGCGCCCGCCATGCCACCCTCCATGGCACGGCTGGTTGCCGGGCGTGACGCGATGCGACAGCTCATCGTGGCGGAGGCGCAGCGCTTCGGCGTCCCACCGGCCTTCGCGCTGGCGGTCGCCTGGCAGGAATCCGGGTGGCGGCAGGAAGTCGTGAGCTCCGCGGGCGCCGTCGGCGTCATGCAGCTCATGCCCGCGACGGGCGCATGGGTGGCCGAGGCCATGCTGGGCACGCCCGTCGACATCAACGACACGACCCACAACGTCCGCGCCGGCGTCCGCCTCCTCGCGCACTACCTGCAGCGCTACCAGGGCGACCGCGATCTGGTCCTGGCCGCCTACTACCAGGGCCAGTACGCCACCGATCGGCACGGCATCTACGGCGTCACGCGACCGTACATCGCCTCGATCCGCCTGCTCGAGGTGCTCTTCGGGGGTTGAGGCGCCCGGAGAAGGTCAACGCTCGCCGATGGCGGGGTGGCGGATCATCCGCCACCCGGCTGTCGCGTCCGGCTCCACCGCCACGAGGTCGATGCGGAGGCCGCGGTGCCGGGTCCGAGACGCCTCGGCGTACGCGGCCAGCGTGCGAGCCAATCGGCTGATCCTTCGGGAGTCGACGGTGGCCACGGCCGCGCCCGTGCGCGGCGACCGACGCGCGCGGACCTCGAGCGCCACCAGAACGTCGCCGGGATCCAGGGCGATGAGGTCCACCTCTCCGATGCTCCGCAGCCGGTAGCGAACGGCCAGGACGCGCCAGCCGCACCGGGTCAGCCAGGAGGCCACGGCGTCCTCGGCACGACGGCCGAGCTGGTGGCGCGGATCGGCCATTGCATCTCCTCGCGGGAGGCGAGGGTGTCAGTCGGGGTCGAGCGTCGCCTCGTCGACGAGGGTGAAGTCGAGCTCCAGGGAAAGCTGCTCCCCGGCCAGCAGCTGGCGGATGGGGGCGAACGAGCGACGGTGCCATTCGCACGGCCCTTCGCCCAGCAGCGCATCGACGTGGTGTCGGGTCCCGTAACCCTTGTTCCTGGCGAAGCCGTAGGCCGGGAAGCGGCGATCCATCTCGTCGCAGATCCGGTCGCGCGTCACCTTGGCCACGATGCTGGCGGCAGCGATCGAGGCGCTGATGGCGTCGCCGTCGATGATCGGCCGCTGGGGCAGCTCGACGTCGCGGAGGCTCAGGGCATCGATGAGCAGGTGGTCGGCCGGCTGGTTCAGGCGGCCCAGTGCCTCGCGCATGGCCAGCTTGGTGGCCTGCAGGATGTTGATTCGGTCGATCGTCTCGACCTCGACGCAGCCGACGCCGACGGCCTCGGCACGGTCCAGGATCTGCGCGTAGAGCGCCTCGCGCCGAGCGCGCCCGAGCACCTTCGAGTCGCGCAGACCGCGGATCCGGTGGCGTTCCGGGAGGATGACGGCCGCGGCGACGACGGGGCCCGCCAGGCAACCGCGACCGACCTCGTCGATGCCGGCGACGCGGTGGAAGCCGGCCAGGTGCAGCTCACGCTCGTGACGCATGTGCGCGTCGCGGGCGCGGGGACGGGCGGTGCGCACGGGACGGGATCGGTGGACCGGTGCCGAGATGGACCGGGTCACCGGGTCAGTTCGAGCGGCGCTCGCGGAGGGTGGCGGACTTGCCGACGCGATCGCGCAGGAAGTAGAGCTGCGCGCGCCGCGCGACGCCGTGACGGACGACCTCGATCTTGTCGATGCGGGGCGCGTGGACCATGAACGTGCGCTCGACGCCGACGCCGCTGGCGATACGGCGAACGGTGATCTGGTGGTTGAGACCCCCGCCACGCATCCGCATGACGGTGCCCTCGAAGACCTGAACGCGCTCACGGTTGCCCTCGACGACCTTGACCGAGACGCGAACGGTATCGCCGGGGGCGATCTCCGGTACGTCGGTCCGGAGCTGCTCGCGCTCGAGCTCCTTGATGGCGTTCATCCTGGGGGCGACCTCTTATCGCGGGCTTACCCGCGGCTTACTGGCGTGGCATGCGAACGCGACCGCGTGGAGCGGCCGCGACCGCGGGAGTATAGCAGCGCGCTTCGTCGGGCGACAAGCGCGGCCACGCCCGCGAAGCACGGCTAGGCGTCCGGCCGCCCTCGCTCCAGCTCCTCGAGCAGCGCACGATCGTCGGCGCTCAGCTCGACCGAGTGCAGGAGGTCAGGTCGCCGCTCCAACGTGCGGCGCAGCGCCTCCCGCCGTCGCCAGCGCTCCACCTCGCCGTGGTTGCCGGAGAGAAGCACGGGTGGCACCGCCAGCTCGCGGAACGCCTCCGGTCGCGTGTACTGCGGGTACTCCAGCAGGCCCGATGCGAAGGAGTCGTCGGCGTGCGACGCCTCGGCGATGACCCCCGGCACCAGCCGCACGACGGCATCGATCGCCACCAGGGCTGGCAGCTCCCCGCCGGTGACCACGTAGTCGCCGATGCTCACCTCGCGATCGACCAGGGTCCTGACGCGCTCGTCGACGCCCTCGTACCGACCGCAGACGAAGGCCAGGTGCGGAATCCCGGCGAGCTCGCGCGCCAGCGCATCGGTCAGGCGCTCACCGGCCGCGTCCATGAGCACCACGTGCGCTCCCTCGGCGCGCAGGGGCTCGACGGCCGCGAACAGCGGCTCGGGTCGCATGACCATGCCCGCTCCCCCGCCGTAGGGGTAGTCGTCGACGGAACGGTGCCGGCCGAGGCCATGCTCCCGAAGGTCGTGGATCCCGAACTGCACGCGACCGCTCTCGGCGGCGCGACCGATGATCGAGGTCCGCAGCGCCGGCTCGATGAGCTCCGGGAACAGCGTGACGACGTCGATGCGCATCGGCGTCCTCAGCGCACCTCTTCGGCGTCGTCGGGTGCCAGCACCATGCGCCCACCGTCGAGGTCGATGTCGCGGATGGCGCTGCGCAGCGCCGGGACCAGCCGCTCTCCGTCCGGGCCGATGACCCGGTAGACCTCGTTGCCCCCGGCCCGGAAGATCTCGACCAGCTCACCGATGACGGCCCCCCGCTCGTCCTCGACGCGGAGGCCGATCAGGTCGTGCCAGAAGTAGGTGTCAGCGGGCAGCGACGGAGCCGGCGCCTCCAGGTAGCGGCCGACCATCGCCTCGGCCGCCTCACGCGAGACCAGACCGTCGAGGTGGACGACGAGCACGCGACCGCCGCGCTCGACGCGGGTGACGCGCATCGGCTCCGTCTCGCCGTCGAGCCACAGCGCGGCGCCGACGACGATCTGCTCCTCCGGCCAGTCGGTGACGAGCTCGAGCCGGACGGCGCCCTCCAGGCCCTTCGGACCGATGATGCGCGCGACGGCCAGGCGATCAGTCGGCGTCGGAGACGATCTCGAGCTCGACGTGGCGCCCATCCCGGGTGGCCATGACGCGGAGCAGGCTGCGGATGGCGTTGGCGATCCTGCCGTCGCGGCCGATGACCCGGCCCATGTCCTCCTGGTCGACGCCCAGGGTCAGGATGGTCTCGTCGCCCTCCTGGTCCTCTTCGACCCAGACGGCATCCGGCTTGTCGACGAGCGACCGGGCGACGTACTCCAGGAACTCCTTCACGCCTCGGTCGGCTCCGCGTCGGCGGACGCCTCCGCCGCCGAGTCCGTCGACGCCTCGGCGGGCTCAGCCGCCGGAGCGTCCTCCGTCTTCTTGGCCGATGCCTTTGGCTTCGACGCACGGGTCGCGCGCTTCGGCTTGTCGGACGCCTCGGTCCCGGCGGCCGGCTTCTCGGCCAGGCGCATGAGCTTGCTGACCGTCTCGGACGGCTGCGCGCCCTTCCCGATCCAGGCCTTGATCTTCTCGGTCTCGAGATGGACCGTCGCCGGCTCGGTCAACGGATCGTAGTAGCCCAGGATCTCGATGGCGCGCCCGTCCCGCGAGCGCCGCTGGTCGATGGCGATGACCCGGTACGCGGGACGCTTCGTGGCGCCGACGCGGGTCAATCGGATGCGAACTGCCAAGTGGTGATCACCTCTCTGATGGTTGTCGTGCTGCGGTCATTCGGTGGGTCGGTCGTCGACCGTCACCACCGCGTGGAACTCGATCTGATCGGATCGGGACGGAGCCGTGAAGCCGAAGGCCCCGATCTGCCCAAGGATATCGCGAGCGTCCTGCGGCAGGTCCGCATCGGCCCCCAGGAGCTGAACGACGGCCTGCACGTCGATCCAGGCCTCGTTGCCGGCGCGGGCGCCGGCGACCTCGAAGGTGCGCCGATACGCCTCGCTGGCGCCGAGGGCTTCGCCGCTCTCATGCGCTCGCACCGCGGCCGCCACGTCCTCGGGGCGCAGCCCCAGGATCAGCAACCCCTCGGCCCGGGTCCAGGCGATGGTGGGGACGTCGGGGACCGCGAGGGTCGACACGCTGATGCCATCCACATCGACGTCGTCGCGCGTCGCCCCGGCCAGGTTGACGAGGCCGTCCGCCACCCGGTCGAGGGCCTGCTCGGCCGCGTCCGGATCATCCGGGCGGAGCAGCAGCTGCCCGGTCGGCAGGTCGCCATCGAAGCCGTTGATCGCCACGCCCACCTCACGGTCCAGCAGGGGCAGGATGTCGCTGTCGAGGTCGACCCCGAGTCCGAAGGCGGCGATGGCGCGGACCGCGTCGAGCGTGCTGGTCACGTCCTGGCCCTGCGGCGTCGCCTGTGCCGCCGCCTCGGCGTCCTCGAGCGTCTGACGCAGGCCGAACACGACCAGCTCCGCGACCGTGTCGTCCGGCATCCAGTCGACCAGGCTCGACGGCTCCGTGCCGAGGGCGAACGTCGCCTTGGACGACGAGCCCGCGTCCGCCATGTCGAACGGCGCGCTCCCGCTCAGCCGAATGCCGTCCTGCTCGGCGACCAGCGCCGCGCCGGCGGTGCTCACCTCCGAGAGCTGGGTCGCGGTGTCGGTCGCATCCGCGATGGCCGCGACGTCCACGAACACCGAGGCCAGGTGGTCGGCCGGCAGATCCGCCATGGTGTCGCGGAAGTCTGCGCGCGATGCGAGGTCGGCCTCCCCGCCCGCCACGTCGACGATGGCCTGGAGGTCCGTCGGTTGCGTGGCCACCACCAGGGTTCGATCGTCCACGAACGCGTACGCGGTGCCGTCGCCCACGTGGAGGTCCACACCGCCATAGGCCTCGGTCCGGAAATCCGTGCCGCCCGTCACGTCGGCGATGGAGGCCTCGGCCGCCTCGCGATCCTTCACTTCAGCCAGCAGCACCGGCTGCGCCTCCAGCTGGTCGCCGCCGGGCCAGGCGGCGATCGCGAGCTGGTTACCGAGCCACGGCTTCACGTCCTCGCGGTAGTCGATCCCCGACCCGGACAGCAGGTTCTCGGCGATCTGGTCGATCTTCTCGTCGAGGGTGGAGGTGTCCTCGAAGCCGGGGATGCGGCCGATGAGCCCGGCCAGGTTCATCTGCTGGCCGGTCGAGGGCTGCAGGTAGACGTTCACGTAGAACGCGGTCCGCTCCGGCGCCAGCGTGGCGAGCCGATCGCTCGAGGCGGCGAACAGGAAGAGGTACGCGCCGACGACGACTGCCCCGGTCAGGGCCAGCAGCGTGGTCGCGGCGATGACGAGCCGATGCATCGGTGCCTCAGCGCCCCAGCAGGGCGCCGAGTCCTCCACCCGTGCGCGGCAGCTTGCCGCCGGACAGCATCTTCATCATCTTCTGCATCTCGACGAACTGCTTGAGCAGCCGATTCACCTCGGCCGTCGAGGTGCCGCTGCCCAGCGCGATGCGCCGCCGGCGGGACGCCTTGATGATCTCGGGCCGGCGCCGCTCCTCGGGCGTCATGGAGTCGATGATCGCCTCGATACGCTTCATCTGGCCCGAGTCGACCGCCTCCTGGGCCGCGCCGGCCATGGCGCTGGCGCCGGGGATCATGCCGACCAGCTGGCCGATCGGCCCCATCTTCTTGATCTGGTTCAGCTGGCTGCGGAAGTCCTCGAGCGTGAACCGGTTCTCCATCATGCGCTGGGCGGCCCGCTCGGCCTCCTCGCGGTCGACGTTCTCCTGGACGCGTTCGACGAAGCTGAGGATGTCGCCCATGCCCAGGATGCGCTGCGCCAGGCGATCCGGGTGGAAGGCCTCGAGGCCATCGGTGCGCTCGCCAGTGCCGAGGAAGGCGACCGGCAGCCCGGTCGCGGCACGGATGCTGAGCGCCGCGCCGCCGCGTGCATCGCCGTCCATCTTGGTCAGCACCAGGCCGGTCACCGGCAGGCGCGCGTGGAACGCCTCCGCGACGCGGACCGATTCCTGGCCGGTCATGGCGTCCACGACCAGCAGCGTCTCCGATGGCGTCACGGTGCCGGAGATGCGGACGAGCTCCTCCATCATCGCCTCGTCGACGTGGAGCCGGCCCGCGGTGTCGAGGATCACCACGTCGTGGTTGCGCTGCCGGGCCGCCTCGAGGCCGGACCGTGCCACCTCCAGGGCCGGCGTCCCGACCGAGCGCGTGTGAACCTCGACGCCGACCTGGTCGCCGAGCTGCACCAGCTGGTCGACGGCGGCAGGGCGGTAGACGTCGGCGGCGACCAGCAGCGGACGCTTGCCCTCGCGGCGGAGGCGAACCGCCAGCTTCGCCGCGGTGGTCGTCTTCCCGGAGCCCTGCAGGCCGACCATCATGATCAGGCCTGGCCGGCCCTCGATCCTGAGGTGGTGCCGCTCGCCGCCCAGCGTCGCCACGAGCTCGTCGTGCACGATCTTGACGATCTGCTGCCCCGGGTTCAGGCCGGTCAGCAGATCCGTGCCGACCGCCTGCTCGCGGATGCGCGCCACGAACTCCTTGACGACCTTGAAGTTGACGTCGGCCTCGAGCAGCGCGAGCCGGATCTCGCGCAGCGCGGCGTCGAGATCGGCTTCGGTGATGCGGGCTTTCCCGCGCAGGCGCTGGGTGATGCCCTGCAGGCGCGACGACAGGGATTCGAACATGCTCAACCAGTACGGGGATGGCGGGGCCGGCCTGGCACGACCGGCAAACGGCTGCCCATTCTAGGCGCCTACTCGGCGAAGAGCCACTCGACGAAGGCCTCGGGGTCGAACGGTGCCAGCGCGTCGACCTCCTCGCCGACGCCGGCGAAGACGATCGGAACCCCGAGCCGATCCGCCACGGCGAGGGCCACGCCACCCTTGGCGGTGCCGTCCAGCTTGGTCAGCACGATGCCGGTCACCCCCGCCTCACGGCTGAAGGCCTCGGCCTGGAGCAGCCCGTTCTGGCCGGTCGTGGCGTCCAGGACGAGCAGGACGTGGCGGGGCTGGTCCGGAAGCCGGCGTTCGATGACGCGCCGGATCTTGGACAGCTCGTCCATCAGCTGCTGCTTGTTCTGCAGCCGGCCGGCCGTGTCGACCAGCACCGCGTCGAGGTTGCGCGACTCGGCGGCGGCCACGGCGTCGAAGGCCACGGCCCCGGGATCCGCACCGGCCCGCTGCGCGATCACCGCGACGCCGAGCTGCTCGCCCCAGACGCGCAGCTGCTCCACCGCCGCGGCACGGAACGTGTCCGCCGCGGCCAGCGCCACGCTGCGGCCCTGACCCACCAGCCGATGCGCGAGCTTGGCGATCGTCGTCGTCTTGCCCGTGCCATTGACGCCCACGAAGAGGACGACCGACGGCGCTGGACCCAGCTCGAACTGGCCTGAGCCGACGCGGGCCAGGCGATCGCGGATCTCGGTGGCGAGCGCGCGTCGCGCGTCCTCGCCCGTCCGCCCCGCGTCCGCCCGGAACCGCTGGCGCGCCGCATCGACCAGCTCGAGGGTTGCCGTCGCCCCGACGTCCGCGGCGATCAGCGCCTCCTCGACCTCGTCCCACGTCTCGTCGGTGGCCGTCGTGCCCGCGCCGAAGATCGAGCGCAGACGCGCACCGAGCCCCGATGGACGGCCGCGCAGGCCCATGCCGGCTGGCTCGCGTCGAGGGCGCGCGACGGTCATCGGCGAGGCGACCCCCGGCTGGGGCTCCGGCTCGGGTCGTGGCCCGGGCTGCGGCGTGAGATCCGCTTCCACAGGAACCTCGGGCTCGGCTGCGCGCTCGCGGCGGCGCCAGAACACTAGGCCGTCACCTCGACCGGCAGGTCGGCGAGGCGGAGCGAGAGGACGCGGCTGACCGCGGCATCGGTCATGGTGACTCCGTAGATCGTGTCGGCCACCTCGATGGTGGCGCGGTTGTGAGTGATGACGACGAAGTCGATCGACTCCGACAGGCGTCGGAGGGCCTGCGCGAATCGGCCGATGTTGGCCTCGTCCAGCGCGGCGTCGACCTCGTCCAGGATGCAGAAGGGTACCGGGTTGACGGTGAGCATGGCGAACAGCAGCGCGACGCCGGTCAGGGCGCGCTCGCCGCCGGACAGCATCGCCAGGCGCTGCAGCCGCTTGCCGGGCGGCCGCACCACGATCTCGATCCCGCCCGGGGCGTCGCCATCGGCCTCGTCCGCCATCTGCAGGGAACCCGAGCCGCCGGCGAAGAGCAGGCGGCAGTAGGCGTCGAAGTGCTCCGCGATGGCGCGGAAGGCCGTGTCGAACTGCTGCGTGATCTCCGAGTCGAGCCGCGCGATCAGCTCCTCGGTGGAGGCGATGGCCGCGCGGAGATCCGCGTCCTGTGTGGTCATCTCGTCCAGGCGTGCCGCCATCTCGCGGTGCTCCTCGACCGCGAACGGGTTGACCGATCCGATCTGCGCCAGCGTGCGGCGCACACGCCGCAGCTCCGTCTCGAGCGCCTCGTCGTCGAGCGCGTCGACCTCGTCGGTGGGCAGCGGCGCATCGGTCTCGGGGAGACCCTCCATGGCGAGCTCCCGCTCGCGGGCCAGGGCGCCGAGCGCCTCGTCCCGCCGTGATGCCTCGATGGCCGTCGCCTGGGCCTGCCGCTCCAGCTCGGCGAGCCGCGAGCCGGCGCTGCCGGCTCCGCGCTCGAGCTCCAGCAGCTCGCGTCGCTGCTCCGCCCGGGCGCGCTCGGCGGTCTCGTGACGTGCGCGTGCCGCCTCGTCCGCCTCCCGCGACGTCGCGGCGATCTGCCGGACCTCCTCGTGCTCCGCCCTTGCCGTCTCGAGCTGTGCCCGTCGCTCCGGTATCGACGCCCGCAGCTGGGCGACGCGCGCCTCGCGCACGGCCCGCTCCTGGCGCTGCCCGGCGGTCCTGGTCTCGATCTCCTGCGCCGCCTCACGCGTCGCGGTCCATCGCTCTCGCGCCGTGTCACGCTCCGCGGCCAGCCGGACGCGCTCGGCTCGGGCGCGCACGGCCGCTGACTCGAGCTCGGCGAGCTCGGGTGCCGAGGCCTCGCCCGTCGCGGCATCCACCGGGGCAGGCGCCGGCCCGAGGGCGGCTCGCTCGTCGCTCAGGCGGGAGAGCCTGGTCGTGAGGCGCTCCGCCTGGGCGGTCGCGGTCTCTTCCTCGCCGTGGCTCCGGCGGAGGTCCCGTTCGGCTTCGTCGTGCGCGTCGCGCGCGGCGAGGTGCCCGTCACGTGCCGCACGCAGTCGCTCGGTCGCCTCGTGCGCCGCCGCCTGCGCCGTTGCCGTCTCTCGCTCCAGGCGGCCGACCGCCTCGGTCAGCTCTCGGCGTCGTGCGTGGATGCGAGCCGCCGCTCCGCCGGGCGGGTCGGCACGGCCGCGCAGGACCACGATGCCGCGCGCGTCCGCCAGGTCGCCATGCTCGGTCACGGCGCTCCACCCAGGGGGCAGCCGCCGCCATCCGTCAAGCAGCGCGGCGAGGTCTCGCGCCACGACCGTCCGATGGAAGGCGCGCGGCGCGGCGGATCCGCCGGCCCACTCCGCGAGCGTCCTCGACGCGTCCACCGCGGCCAGCGCCGCATCGCGGTCGGCGCCACCGGGCTCTGCCGCGGCGAGCAGCCGTACCGCACCACGGGCATCGCCCACGGCGTCGGACGGGTCCGCGTCGTGCCACACCAGTGCCGCCTCGAGCTCCCCGCCGACCACCGCCTCGATCGCGGGCCACGAAGCCTCGGGGGCGTCGATCGCATCGAGCAGCGACGGCCAGCCGGCCGCGCGCAGTCGTCGCCCGAGCCGCGACGCGGCGTCGTGCGGCTCCGCGATCGCGTCGAGCTCCGCGCGCAGCGCTCGGCGGCGTTCGTCCAGTTCGACGGCCCGCTGGCGGGCCCGGTCGGCCGCCGCCTGGGCCTCGTCCCGCTCATGCGCGGCGCGCTCGAGCGCCTCTCGCGCCTCCTCGACCCGTCGTGTCGCTGCGGACGTCGCGGCGGCTGCTCGGCGGGCGGCGTCCGCCAGCTCCTGCGAACGGGCGCGCAGGTCGACCGCCTCCCGCTCCAGCTGCTCGACCCGGGAGGCGTGCCGTGCTGCCTCCTCCGACAGCCGCGCCGCGGCGGCGATCCGGTCGCTCTGCCGCGCGCGCACCGCGGCCACCGCCTCCTCGGCGTGGAGCAGTGACTCGTCCGCGTCGGCCAGGCGTGCGACGGCCATGCGCCACGCCTCCTCCGCCGCCTGCGCCTGGGCCAGCGCCGGCGCGATCGCGTCGCGCGCCTCGCTCGGCGACGCAATCGCCGAGGCCTCCGCATCGGCCAGCTCCTTCTCCTCGCGAGCCAGCGTGCCGGCGAGCTCCCGAACCCGCGCCTCGAGGTTCTCGAGCCGGCTCTCGGCCCGGATGAGCGCCTCGCGGGTCGCCTCCCGCTCGTGCGCCGCCGCCCGAGCGGCCTCCTCCGCCTCCCAGTACCGGGCCTCGGCCGCCTGGACGGCGGTCCTGGTGGCCTCCTGTGACTCGCGGAAGGCGGCCAGCGCCGCCTCGGCCGCGGCGGCGGCGCGTCGGGCGTCGCCGAGGCGCGCGCGCGCCTGCTGTTCGCGCCGCCGGTGCGACGCGATGACCAGCGCCCGGGCGCGTGCTCCCAACGCATCGTGCTGCTGCTGGTGCTCGGCCTGGAGGGCGAGGCGCCGGACCTGCGGCTTGAGCTCGCCCAGGATGTCGCTGACCCGCGCGAGGTTGTCGAGCGACTTCGCCAGCCGCACCGTCGCCTCGTTGCGCTTGACCTGCAGGCCCTTGACGCCGGCCGCCTCCTCGAACAGCTGGCGCCGCTCCTCGGGGCGGAGCGAGAGCGCGGCGTCCACCGTTCCCTGCCCCACCACCACCAGCTCGTTGGCGCCGAGGCGCCCCTCCCCCAGCAGTTCGACCACATCGCGGAGTCGCGCTCGCGCGCCATTGATGAGGTACTCGCTGTCGCCGGACCGGTACGCGCGCCGCCCGATGCTGACCTCGGCGAAGTCGATCGGCAGCCAGCCGTCCTCGTTGTCGAGGGTCAGCACCGCCTCGGCCATGCCCTGCGGCTTGCGGGACTCGGACCCCGCGAAGATGACGTCGTCCGCGCGCCGGGTGCGCAGGGATCGGTTCGACTGCTCGCCCAGGACCCACCGGACGGCATCGGCCATGTTGCTCTTCCCCGAGCCGTTGGGACCGATGACGGCGTTGACGCCGGGCTCGAAGACGAAGCGGGTCTGGTCGGCGAAGGACTTGAAGCCGTGGAGCCGAAGCTCGCGCAGGCGACTCACGGCGTCGTCGACGCGGAGCGCCCCTCGCCCGCGGCGGCCACGTTCTCGCCCTCGATGGCCTCGAGCGCGGCCGCCGCAGCCTGCTCCTCCGCGCGCTGGCGACTGGAACCGGTCCCCGTCCCGAGCTCCCGGCCGTCGAGCACGGCCGCCACCTCGAACTGCTGGAGGTGCGGCGGACCGCTGCTGCCGCGCAGCTGGTAGACCGGCTTCTGGCCGTAGACCCGCTGCGTGAGCTCCTGGAAGCGGGACTTCGCCGACTTGGGAGCGGTGTCCACCGAGAGCGCCGAGAGGCGCGGGGTGAAGAGGCGGCGCAGGACCTCGGTGGTCCGCTCGGGACCCTCACTCAGCGAGAGGGCGCCCGCGAGCGCCTCGAAGCACGCCGCCAGGACCGACGGTCGCCTGGCTCCCCCGCCCTCGGCCTCGCCACGACCGAGCAGCAGCAGCCGGTCGAGGCCGAGCTCGAGGGCCATGACGGCCAATGCCTCGCGGTTCACCAGGGCGGCGCGGCGCGCCGTCAGGAAACCCTCGTCCTCGTCGGGATGACGATCGTAGAGGAGGCGGCTGACCACCAGGCCGATGACGGCGTCACCGTAGAACTCGAGCCGCTCGTTGTGCTCGGGCGCGAGCTCGGGGTTCTCGTTGTGGTACGAGCTGTGGACGAAGGCCTGCCGGATCTGCGCCGGGTCACGCAGGACGATGCCGAGACGCTCGCCGAGCTTCTCCAGCGAGGGAGCCTCCATCAAGGCACCGCGTTACTGCTGGTGCTCCTCGATGTACTCGGTGGCGTCCGAGACCTTCTGGATCTTCTCGGCGTCCTCGTCCGAGATCTCCATGCCGAACTCCTCCTCGAGGCTCATGATGAGCTCGACCAGGTCCAGCGAGTCGGCGTTCAGGTCCTCGACGAACGAGGCCTCAGGCGTGACCTCTTCCTCGTCGACGCCGAGCTGCTCGACGATGATCTTCTTGAGTCGTTCGTACGTGGTCCCG
>DASTYP010000144.1:0-9835 GCA_035764845.1 Candidatus Limnocylindria bacterium | reverse complement strand
GCACCTCTCGATCTTCTGCTACGGCTACATGCGCACCGTCTGCCTGGAGGCGGCCGAGACGCTGGCCCGCGAGGATGGCGTCGAGGCCGAGGTCATCGACCTGCGCACGCTGCGCCCGCTGGACCTGGAGACGGTGCTCGGCTCGGTCCAGAAGACGGGCAAGGCACTCGTGGTGCACGAGGCGAATCGGTTCGGTGGCTTCGGTGCTGAGATCGCGGCCGAGATCGCCGAGAAGGGCTTCGAGCACCTGGACGGCCCGCTCACCCGACTGGCCGGCCCCGAGGTGCCCGGCGTGCCGTACCACCACACCCTCGAGGATTGGTTCATGATCGGTCCGGCCCGGGTCGTCGACGCGGCCCGTCGCCTGGCCGCCTACTAGACGAAGACAACGACGCGACCATACGGAAGGGCCCCCATACCGATGGCAACCACGATCAAGATGCCCCAGCTGGGCGAATCGGTCACCGAAGGGACGATCGAGCGCTGGCTGGTCAAGGAAGGCGACACCGTCGAGCAGTACGACCCGCTGTTCGAGGTCGTCACCGACAAGGTCAACGCGGAGGTGCCCGCCGAGGTGGCCGGCACGATCAGCAAGATCCTGATCGGCGACGGCGAGACGGTCGCCGTCGGCACCGCGGTCGCGGAGATCGAGACCGATGGCGCCGGTGCCGCGGCCGAGGCACCCGCTGCCGAACCGGCCCCGCAGGCCGAGCAGCCCGCCCAGGCCGAGGCGACGGCGTCCGCCGGCGCTGAGGCGGTGGCGCAGCAGGAGGAGGGCCCGTCCCAGGCACCCGCCGCCGAGACGCCGTCCGCCGAGGCGGCGCCGCCCGCGGCAGCACCCGCCGCCGCCGAGACGCCGCAGGCCCAGCCGACCGGCGAGCCGGTAACCGGCGAGGGGACCGCCCGGATGACCCCGGCCGTCCGCCGCCTGGTGCGCGAGCACGGGATCGACGTCTCGCAGCTGGCGGGTTCCGGTGCCGGCGGGCGCGTGACGCGCGAGGACGTGCTGGCGTTCATCGAGAAGGGGGCCGTCAGCCCGGCGCCCGCCGCGGAGGCGCCGTCGGCGCCCCAGGCCCAGCCGCCGGCAGCGGCGCCTGCGCCGGCTGCTGCATCGGCTCCGCAGGCCCAGCCCCAGGCTGCGCCGGCCGCTCCGCCGCCCGCCGCCGCCCCGAAGCCGATGGCCGTGCCGGCCCCCACCGGCGGCGACGTCGAGGTGCCCCTCTCGCAGATGCGCAAGGGCATCGCCCGCAAGATGACCCAGGTCAAGCAGACGGTCCCCCACGCCTACACGGTCGTGGAGGTGGACATGAGCAACGTGGTCAAGTGGCGCGAGGCCAACAACATGGCCTTCAAGGCTCGCGAGGGCGCGTCGCTGAGCTACGTGGCCGTGGTCATCAAGGCCGTAACGGAGACGCTGCGCAAGCATCCGACGCTGAACAGCCAGTTCGCCGAGGACAAGATCATCCTCAAGCAGGCGATGAACATCGGCATCGCGGTGGCCGTCGACAACGGCCTCATCGTGCCGGTCATCGCCAACGCCGATCAGCTGAGCGTCAGCGGCGTGAACGCCAAGATCCGCGACCTCTCGAGCCGGGCCCACGCCAACAAGCTGCGGCTCGACGAACTGCAGGGCGGCACCTTCACGGTGAACAACACCGGATGGTTCGGATCGGTCACCTCCATGCCGATCGTCAACGCCCCCGAGGTCGCCATCCTGTCCATGGAGGCGATCGTGAAGCGGGCGCGCGTCGTGGAGCTCGACGGCGAGGACATCATCGCCATCCGGCCGATGATGAACATGGTCTGCAGCTTCGACCACCGCGTCCTCGACGGCGCCCAGGTCGGATTCTTCCTTGCCGACGTCCGCAAGGCGCTCGAGGAATGGGACATCAACACCTCGGTCGGCTGACCGGCTGACCGGCTGATCCACCGATACGGACGCCCGGGCTCACCGCCCGGGCGTCGCGCGGTCTCAGGAGCGTCGCGCTCCTACAATGCGCGGCACGCCCGATCCGAGGACCGTTCCGCTGCCCGACTCCGCCGCCCCGACCCGCGCCGACGCCCTCGCGCTGGACGCCGCCGATCCCCTCGCGGCCTTCCGTGGCCGCTTCGCCGTCACGGATCCCGACCGTATCTACCTCGACGGAAACTCGCTCGGCGCCCTCTCGGTCGCCGTCCGGGACGGGATCGCCGCGACCGTCGACGCGTGGGGACGGCAGCTGGTGCAGGGCTGGCACGAGTGGATCGAGCTGCCGGCGCGGATCGGCGACCGGCTTGCCCGCACGGTCCTGGGGGCGCAGCCGGGCGAGGTGCTCGTGGCCGACTCGGTGACGGTGAACCTGTACAAGCTCGCCCACGCCGCCGCCGACCTCCGGCCCGGCCCGCTCGTGACCGATGCGGACAACTTCCCCACCGACCGCTACGTGCTCGAGGGCGTCGCGAGGCAGCTGGGCCGCGGGTACGTCGAGGCGTCGTCCGTCGATGCCGCGGTGTCGGCGGCGGCCGGCGGCGTGCTCGTGCTCTCGCTGGTCGACTACCGGACGGCCGCGGTGCTCGACCAGGCACGAATCACGGCGGCAACCGACGCGCTGGTCATCTGGGACCTGAGCCACGCGGTCGGAGCCATCGAGGTCGACCTGTCGCCCGCCGACCTCGCGGTCGGCTGCACCTACAAGTACCTCAACGCCGGCCCCGGGGCGCCCGCCTTCCTCTACGTCCGTGGCGACCTGCAGTCGCAGCTCCGCTCGCCGATCCAGGGCTGGTTCGCCCAGCGCGAGCAGTTCGCCATGGCCAGCGGGTTCGACCCGGTCGACGGCATCGAGCGCTTCGCGGCCGGGACGCCGTCGGTCGTCGCCATGGCGGGCATCGAGGGCAGCCTGGAGATCGTGGAGGAGGCGGGGATGCCGACCATCGCGGCCAAGGGACGGGACCTGACCCGGCTGGCGGTCGAGCTTGCCGATGCCTGGCTGGCGCCGCTCGGCTTCGCCCTTGCGTCACCGCGTGACGAGCGGATCCGCGGCGCGCACATCGCCCTCAGGCATCCCCAGGCCTGGCCGATCACCCGGGCCCTCATCGAGCGGGCCGACGTCGTGCCGGACTTCCGCCCCCCGGACCTCGTTCGGCTCGGCTTCTCCCCGCTGACCACCCGCTTCGTCGACGTCTGGGACGCCCTCGACCGCTTGCGAGGCCTGGTCGAGCGCGGCGAGCACCTCCGGGTGGCCGCCGCGCGCCGCCGCGTCACGTAGCCGCCGCTCCACCGCCGCGGGCGCACGGGGCTTTCGCGGGGCCGTGGCGGCGGGGGCGTGCGCATCGGTCCTTCGGTAGACTTCGAGCATGGCCCTGGACTCGACCCGCCCGAATTCCCCCTCCGCGTTCAGCGAGCTCGGCGAGCTGACCGTGGTCAGCAATCCGGTCGGGGGGCACGCGACGCCGTCGGATGTGATGTACCCGGGCGGCCCGCAGATGGACGGCGGGCTGCTCGCTCCGGGCGACCCCATCCCGGAGAACGCCGGACCCGGCGGCCGTCGCCCGGAGTGGCTGAAGGTCCGCGTCGGGGTCGGCGGCACCTACGCCGGCACGAAGAGCATCGTCAAGGGCGGCGCCCTGAACACCGTCTGCGAGGAGGCGCGCTGTCCGAACATCGGCGAGTGCTGGGCGCTGGGGACGGCGACCATCATGATCCTGGGCAGCGTCTGCACCCGGAACTGCGGCTTCTGCGCCATCGACACCGGCCGCCCGCCGATCACGGACCTGGATGAGCCGCGCCGCGTCGCCGAGGCCGTGGCCAAGATGAACCTCCAGCACGTCGTCATCACCATGGTCGCCCGCGACGACCTGCCCGATGGCGGTGCCGAGGTCGTGGCCGACACGATCCGCCAGATCCGCGAGCACAACCCGATGACCGGGATCGAGGTGCTGATCAGCGACCTGAACGGCCGTGAGCACGACATCCGGACGGTGGTCGAAGCCCGTCCCGACATCCTCGGCCACAACGTCGAGACGGTCCCGCGCCTCCAGCGCCCGGTCCGGCGGCGCGCGCGCTGGGACCGGTCGGTCTTCGTGCTGACCCGTGGCGCCGAGGTGGCCCGCGAGATCGGCTTCGGCCAGATGGTCACCAAGACCGGCATCATGGTCGGGCTCGGCGAGACGTGGGACGAGCTGCTCGACTCGATGCGCCTCCTGCGCGAGGCGGACGTGGACGTGCTGACCCTCGGGCAGTACCTGCGCCCCTCGCGACAGCATCTGCCGCTGATGAAGTACTACACGCCGGCCGAGTTCATGGCGCTGCGGCGGATCGGGCTCGAGATGGGATTCCGGCACGTGCAGTCCGGGCCGCTGGTGCGCTCGAGCTACCACGCCGCCGAGCAGGTTCCCGGCCGGGTCACCGCCGAGGCGGTCTGAGCCGGCCGTGTTCGGCTCGGACCACGGCCGATGCGAAGGGTCGCCATGCGACGGACGAGGCGTTGGGCAGGTCAGACCTCTCACGGGGCCCTCATGCATATGAGGCGTGAATCGGAGTGGTTCGTCGGCGCGCCTGGCAGCGATAGCACCAATCGGGCCCGTGTAGTTCACATCGGGTGTGAATTCGGACGGTTCGCCAGCCGATGACGACGAACACGCCCTTCCGGGACATCAGCATGCCTCCCGGGGACGCGGGCAGCGATCCGGCGACGATCGGGCGTCCCAGGCGTCCGGACCCGACGGCGCCCTACCGACCGGCCAGCGACGAGCACCCGCTCCTGGCCGCCCACGGCGGCACCCTCACCGTGGACCGGCTCGGCACCGTGCCGTACGGCCCGACGTGGGAGCTCCAGGACGAGCTGGCCGAGCAGCGGCGCGGGCGGCGCATCGGGGATCGGCTGCTGCTGCTCGAGCACTTCCCGGTCTACACGCTCGGCCGTGGCGGCGACGAGACGAACCTGTTGGCGAGCCCTGACCGGCTGCGCGAGCTCGGCGCCGAGCTGTACCGCATCGACCGCGGCGGCGACATCACCTTCCACGGCCCCGGGCAGCTGGTGGCCTACCCGATCGTCGAGCTCCGCGACCCCCTGGACCTGCGGCGGTACGTCCTGACGCTCGAGGCGGCCGTGATCGCCACCGCGGCACGCTTCGGCGTGACCGGCGCCCACCTCACGGGCCACCCCGGGATCTGGGTCGACGGTGAGCGGAAGCTGTGCGCCATCGGCGTCCGGGTGAAGCGTGGCGTGACCACCCACGGGTTGGCCCTGAACGTGAACACCGACCTGCGCTGGTTCGACGAGATGATCCCCTGCGGCATCCGGGGCAAGGGCGTCACCTCCCTGGCCAGAGAGCTGGGCCGCCAGATGCCGATGGACGAGGTCGAGGACGAGCTCGCCCGGCAGCTGGCCACCCACGTCGGGCTGCGCCTGGCCAAGGGCGCGCCCGCGGTCGCCGGACCGGCGGGCGGGCGAGAGCAATGACGGACGAGACGGTCGTCGAGCGCTCCTCGAGCCCCGCCGCCGACCCCGACCATGGCATCCGGATCGAGGTCGGCGTCTTCGGTCCGTGGCAGACGAACTCCTACCTGGTCTGGGACGGACGGTCGACCGATGCGCTGGTCCTCGACCCGGGGATGGGCGCGGCGCAGCCGCTTGTGGAGCGGGCGGAGGCGAACGGTCTGCGGGTGCACCTCATCGCCAACTCGCACGGGCACATCGACCACATCTTCGACGACGCGCCCCTCATGGAGGCGACCCAGGCGCCGCTCGCCATCCATCCGGACGATGCCTATCGCCTGGAGGGACGCAACACGTACGGCTTCGACCTGCGCGCCGTGACCGCCAGCCGGGAGCTTCGCGAGAGCGAGCAGGTCCACATCGGCGACCTGGTCTTCGACGTCCTCCATACCCCGGGCCACACCGAGGGCTCCGTCTGCCTCTACGAGGAGCGCCTGGGCCTGCTGCTGTCGGGCGACGTCCTCTTCGCCGGCTCGTACGGCCGGACCGACCTCGCGGGGGGCAACGACGAGCAGATGGTCGCCTCCCTCGCCCGTCTGGTGCGAGACATCCCACCCACGGTCCGCGTCCTCCCCGGTCACGGCCCCGAGACGACGCTCCAGCGCGAGCTGCCGTGGCTGCGGCGGATCGCCGAGGCCGGTCGCCTGCTGGTCCCGGGGTGAGCGAGCAGAAGGAGCGGATGCTCCGCGGCGAGCTCTACATCGCGGACGACCCCGAGCTCGAGGCCGATGCCGCACGCTGTGACGCGCTGCTGGCCCGCTTCAACGCCACCCGCGCCACCGATGTCGACGAGCGACGGCGGATCCTCACCGAGCTGCTGGGCGACCTTGGCGAGGGGACCGTCATCCGGCCTCCGCTGGTGATGGACTACGGCTACCAGACCTCGATCGGCCCGCGGACCTTCATCAACTCCGGCTGCGTGATCCTCGACGTGGCGCGCGTCCGCATCGGCGCCGACGTGCAGGTCGGCCCGAACGTGCAGCTGCTCACGCCGACGCATCCGATCGAGGCGGGGCCACGTCGCGACAAGCTGGAGGCGGCAGAGCCGATCACGATCGGGGACAACGCCTGGCTGGGGGGCGGCGTGATCGTGCTGCCCGGTGTGACCATCGGGCGCGACACCGTCGTCGGGGCCGGGGCCGTCGTCACGAAGGACCTGCCGCCCGGCGTGGTGGCGGTCGGGAACCCGGCCCGCGTGGTCCGTGCGCTCCCCGCCGACTCGGCGGATTAGCCCCCGAGCGAGATCGCCACGACGAGCGCGATGAGGAGCAGCACCGCGGCCGCCACGGCGGCGATCACCAGGTAACGCGCCGCGCGGCCGGCAGGCGTCTGGTACGGCTCGGGTGGCATGGTCCACGCATCGTCGCTCTACGATGGCCCCACGACAAGGAGGAACCGATGGCGAATCTGCGAATCACCCGCCTGGGGCATGGCGGCGTCCTCTACCGCTCACCCGAGGACGCCTGGATCTGGGTCGACCGATGGACCGGCGCCCCGAACTTCGCCGATGCCTACCGAACGCCGGAGAAGGTCGACGTCGTCGCGCCGACCCACTGTCACTTCGACCACGTCGGTGACGACTGCGCCGACCTGGTGGAGCTCGCGAGTGTCGAGGGCGCGGTCACCATCGGGTCGCACGAGATGAGCGTCTGGCTCGGCGCACGCGGCATCGAGGCGGTGGGCATGAACAAGGGCGGGACCTTCGAGGCGGCCGGCATCCGCTTCACCATGGTTCACGCCGACCACACCGGCGGCGCGACGCTCGGCACCGGTGCCGAGCAGGTGACGCGCGACCTGGGTTGCTGGGGCTGGGTCATCGAGTTCGAGGACGGCACGACCGTCTACCACTCCGGCGACACCGACCTCTTCGGCGACATGAACCTGGTGCGCGAGCGGCACCACCCCGAGATCGCGGTGCTGCCGATCGGCGGGCACTACACGATGGGGCCGGCCGATGCGGGGCGCGCCCTCGACCTCATCGGCGCGTCATTGGTCGTTCCGGTCCATTACGGCACCTTCCCCATCCTGGCGGGCACGCCGGAGCAGCTGCGCGACGCCACCTCGGCCGAGGTCGTCGAGCTCGAGCCCGGTGAGACCTGGGAGCAGGAGGACTGACGAGGGTCCGACTTGCCCGCGAGGGCGACGCGGATGCGATCGCGGGGATCCAGGTGGCCGGCTGGCGCGCCGCCTACGCCCACATCCTGCCGGCCGCCTTCCTCGCCGGCCTCTCGGTCGCCGATCGCGCCGGCCGCTGGCGCTCGCGGTTGGGGGCGGCGGCGCTGCCCGACGCACCGACCTTGGTGGCGGTAGACGCGGAAGACGCCGTCGTCGGCTTCGCCCACACCGGACCGCTGCGCGACGCGGACCTGCCGGCGGAGGGCCGGGCCGAGATCTACACCCTCTACGTCCATCCCGGCGCGTGGCGCGCGGGCATCGGGCGAGCGCTGGTGGACGAGGTTGAAGCATTCTGCCTGGCACGCGACATGGACGAGCTCTTCGCCTGGGTGTTCGAGGCGAACCATGCGGCCCGAGCGTTCTACGCGGCCGTCGGCTTCGTTCCTGACGGGGCGACCCAGATCGACGACTTCGGTGGGGTGCAACCGGTCGAGGTGCGCTACCGGCGCTCGCTACGCGGTCCCTAGGGCCCGACGCGCAGGACCGACTCCACCAGGATGTGCCAGACGAGCGCCGCCCCGACGAGCAGCGCCAGGGCGCCGATCAGCAGGTTGGCGGTCAGCGCCCTGAGCCGAACGGCCACGGCCGGCGCGCCGTCCATCCGCTCGACGCGGAGGTCGAGGAGGGGCAGCACGGCGAGCATGAACGCTACCAGCGGGGCGATGACCAGCGCGAGGTCGACAGGGCGGACGCGGTCGACCCACCGCAGCCAACCGTCGACGACCGTCCCGACCGCCGCCACGCCAAGCTCGTGGCCGATGAGGGACAACGCCACCATCGCGAGGGTTGGTGCCAGGATCGCGGCCGCGGCGATCGCGAACGGCACGGGATGGCGGTAGGCGGGCGCGATGCGCATCGGTTCACCTCCAGCAACATGTTCCCTGACGGCCGCGCGCGCCAGGTCGGCGGCATCGGGGAGGGAGCTGTCGCTCTCGTCGATCAGGTCGTGGATCTCGGCACCGTACCGGCGTCGCCAGGCCGCGGGGTAGGCGCGGATGGCGAGTCTGGCCGCGATGCGGCCCAGGCGACTCACGCCGTTCCCTCCAGGCGCCGCAGGCCCGTTCGCACCGCGGCCTGCAGGCCACCCAGCCGTCGCTGGAGCTCGGCCCGCCCATGGGCGGTGAGCCGGTAGGGACGCCGCCGCCCCTCGGGCGGCATCGGCGCGATCAGGCCATCGACCTCCAGCCGCGCGATGGCCCCGTACAGCGTTCCCGGCCCGAGCCGGACGCCGGCGTACTCGCGCACGTCGAGCAGGATCGCGTGGCCGTGCCGAGGGCCTGCGGCGAGGCTGACCAGGACGAGGAGGTTCGGATCGTTCCCGACGGCCATGGGCGAGAACCACTACTACGTGTCACGTAGTATCCCGCCGCCGTCAAGCGGGGTGCGGCGAGCCTGCCAGGTAGGTGAGGTCCATCGGTCGCGGGGTCACGCCGAAGGCGGTCTCGAACGCGTCCAGCTTCGTGAAGTTCGGCCGCTGGAGCGAGCTGATCTGGTCGTGGCTGACCGGGAAGATGGGCAGGACGCGGTCGGTCACGACGGTGAGCCCGCTGATCAGCGGAATCGGCATGGGGAGCGGGATGCGGCGCTTGCCGGTCACCCGCATCACCTCGTCCACGATCTCGCGGTAGGTCCAGTAGTCGGGGCCGCCGAGCTCGTGGACGATCCGCGAGTGGTCGGCGTCGACCACGGAACGCTCCACCGCCAGCGCCAGGTCCTCGACCGACAGCGGTTGGAAGCGGGCGTCCCCTCGGCCGGGGATGGCCACCAGACCGGGCGACCACCACGTCAGCGTGGTCTTGATCAGGTTGAAGAACCCGTCGCCGGGTCCGAACAGCAGCGAGGGCCGCAGGATGACCCAGTCGAGGTCGCTGTCCTGCACGACCTGCTCGCCCAGCCACTTCGAATACAGGTACGCCAGCCTCGGATCGTCGACGACGCCGAGGGCCGACAGGTGGACGAACCGTCGCACACCAGCCTTCGAAGCAGCCTCCACCGCCCGCTGCGTGCCGCGCACGTTGACCTCGGCGAACGTCCGCCCGCCCGACTCGCGCGGGATCGCCACGAGGTGGACCGCCGCATCCGCGCCGCGAAGCGCATCGGCCAGTCCGTCGCCCGTCGTGACATCGGCGGCCCGGGCCTCGACGGCCTCGGGCCAGCCGGCCGCCCGTGCGCCCTCCCGCGAC